>NZ_CP154874.1:3507500-3807500 GCF_041729615.1 Pseudomonas alcaligenes
CCGGCCGGCACGCTCACGGCCTGGATCTGCTGCATCTTCATCAGACCATTCTGGTGCAGGTGCTCGTGCAGTTCGGCCTTCTGCGCCAGCGGGCTGCTGACGCCGATCAGGCGGTCGGCCGCGCCGCGGTTGTGCAGGACGAAGAAGGCCGCGGCATTCGGCGCGCTGGGTGGCATGGCGCGCGCCCAGGGATGCTCGATGTGGATCTGTCCGGCGCTGTAGTCGTGGGCCTGAGCCAGCAGCGGCGCCAGTAGCAAGGCGGCCAGCAGCAGAAGTTTGGAAGGGTGCATGAGGGGTCTCCTCGTCGGGATAGGTGTGCCGAATCTGCGCGTGCCAGGGGCTGCGCTCGGTATGGTCGGCGGGTGTGCGGGGCGGCGAATGGGTGGGGATGATCAGTGTGCCGGTGAGGCGCGTGGATTGGCCGAGGGCCAGCAGTGGCGCGGTGACGCCCGGTGTGGCAGTGCGCGCCGTGGGCGCAGACCCGCCCGGGGCTGCAGCAGCCAGGCGAGGGCGAACAGCAGGCCCAGGCAGACCAGTGCGCTACCGCTCAGGGCACAGCTGAACGGGTTACCCGCGGAGGTGGAATCCAGGTCGTCGGCGAAGCTAGCCCCGTGATGGTCGTCGGCGGAGCAAAAGAGACCGCTGCCGCTCAGCTGCAGTCCGCTGGACTGGCCATGGGCGATGGCGCAGGCGGCCAGGTTGCTCAGGATGCACAGGCAGAGCATCCAGGCGGTGGCAGCGCGACGTGACGGACTGAGGTTCATGGGCAGCGACTCTAGCATCGCCGGCCAGCCGGCAGAATCCCCCCGGGCTGTGCCCGGATGCCGCAGCAGAGCGCTCCGAAACGGGGCGAAGCGCGGCCTTGAGCGGCGCACTTGTGCACAATCGCGAGGCAGCTTGTCAAGCTTCTGTCACAAAGCGGCGTAACCAGCTGATTCTGCGCGGCTATTTTTTAAGATATTGAAAAATAAAGAATTTTTCTGTTGGTGAAAAAAGCACCAGTTTGAGCGGGAGCCCCATTCCTTGGGGGATGGGCAAGGTTTTCACCCAGTTGTCCACGGAGTTATCCACAGCTTCTGTGGATTTTCTAGAGTCTTTGTTCTAGAGCGCCTTTTACCGTGCTTGGCAAGTCTTTACCCGGCAAAAAAAGAGAGTAGAGTGGCGCGCCCCGCAGTCAGCCAATGCTTACATGAAGTCTCGCGTCCTGCTCGCCGCCCAGCCGCAACCCGCCCCGACCACCCGCCTGCCGATCCGCCTGGCCCTGTGGCTGCTCGATCGTCCGCGCCTGGGTCATCACGCCAGTATCAAGCGCATCGCCGGACGCCTGCTCAAGCAGCCGGCGCGCCAGGGGGTGGTCGCCGCGCAGAGTCGCCTCGGCCAGCTGCTGTGCCGTGACTGCGGCAACGCGCGCGACCGCCGCATCGGCCTGGAGCTGCTGCGCCAGGCCGCGCGCGCCGGAGACCTGCGCGCCCAGCTGGAGCTCGGCCGGCATTTCAGCCAGCCGCGCCAGCGCGAGCCGCTGCAGGCCCGGCACTGGCTGGAAGCCGCCGCGGCGCAGGGCTCGCACGAGGCGCAGCGGCAGCTGCAACGTCTCAACCCCTGAGGCGGCGCGGGTATACTGGCTGGCCTATCCGACCCGACAGCGAGCCCGCCCGTGCCTGTGTCCTTCGTTCCCGACTTGCCCAACCTGTTGCTCGGCATTCTGCTCGGCGCAGCGCCGCTGGCCTTCCTGGCCTGGCGCCTGCAGCGTGGCCTGGCGGCCCAGGCCGCCGAGCGCCTGTTGCAGGAGGAGCGCCTGAGCCAGCTGCGTCTGGCCCACGACGGACTCGCCGCCCAACTCGACGGTGCCCTCGACGACCTGCGCAGCCAGCAGCAGGAAGGCGCTCGCCAGCAGGCCGAGCTGGCCGCCCTGCGCCGCGAGAGCGAGCTGCTCGGCCGCGAGCGCCTGGAGGCGCAGGCCACGGCGCGGGAGTGGACGCGCGAGCGCGAACTGAAGGAGGCCGAGCTGCGCCAGCTGGAAAGCCAGCGCGCCGCCCTGGCCGCCGAGCTGCGCGAGCAGCAGGAACACCAGCAGCAGCGCCTGAGCGATCTGCAGAACGCCCGCGACGAGCTGCGCGCGCAGTTCGCCGAGCTGGCCGGGAAGATCTTCGACGAGCGCGAGCAGCGCTTCGCCGAGACCAGCCAGCAGCGCCTGGGCCAGCTGCTCGACCCGCTCAAGGAACGTATCCAGGCCTTCGAGAAGCGCGTCGAGGAGAGCTACCAGAACGAGGCGCGCGAACGTTTCTCCCTGGCCAAGGAACTGGAGCGCCTGCAGCAGCTCAACCAGCGCCTGGGCGACGAGGCGACCAACCTGACCCGTGCCCTCAAGGGCCAGAAGACCCAGGGCAACTGGGGCGAGCTGGTGCTCGAAAGGGTGCTGGAGCACGCCGGCCTGGAGAAGGGCCGCGAGTACCAGACCCAGGTCAGCCTCAAGGGCAGCGACGGCGAGCGCTTCCAGCCGGACGTGCTGATCCAGCTGCCAGGCGACAAGCAGGTGGTGGTCGACGCCAAGGTCAGCCTCACCGCCTACCAGGCGCTGGTCGCCGCCGAGGACGAAGCGGCGCGCGCCAGTGCCCTCAAGCAGCACGTGCTGAGCCTGCGCAGCCACCTCAAGGGCCTCTCGGTGAAGGACTACCAGCGCCTGGAAGGCCTGCACAGCCTGGATTTCGTGCTGCTCTTCGTACCCATCGAGGCGGCGTTCGCCGCCGCCCTGCAGGCCGACCCGGGGCTGTTCCAGGAGGCCTTCGAGCAGCATGTGGTGATCGTCAGCCCGACCACCCTGCTGGCCACCCTGCGGGTGATCGACAGCCTGTGGCGCCAGGAGCGGCAGAGCCAGAATGCCCGCGATATCGCCGAGCGCGCCGGGCAGCTGTACGACAAGTTCGTCGCCTTCATCGCCGATCTGGACGAGATGGGCGGGCGCCTGCAGCAGCTGGACAAGGCCTATGCGGCGGCGCGCAACAAGCTGTGCGAGGGCCGCGGCAACCTGATCAACCGGGTCGAGAACCTCAAGCTGCTCGGCGCGCGTGCCAGCAAGAGCCTGCCGGCCGAGCTGATCGAGCGCGCCGCCGGTATGCCGCAGCTGGACGAGGCGGGCGAGTAGGTCAAGCCAGCAACAGGGCCGCCAGCCCCAGCAGCAGGCCCAGGGCCATCACCGGCAGGGTGCGCAGGGCCAGTTCGCGGCCGCCGAGCAGGGCGATCAGCGCGGCCTTGACCAGGCTGTTGCTGAAGGCCGCCAGGTAGATGCCCTGCACGGCCAGCTCGCTGCTCATGTCGCCCTTGGCGCTGCGCGCCAGCGACAGGGTGATGGCGTCCACGTCGCTCAGGCCGGACAGGATGGCCACGCCCCACACGCCGGCATCGCCGAACCAGGCGCGTGCTGCCTCGATCAGCAGCAGGATCAGCGCCAGCAGGGCGGCGAAGCGCAGGGCCGGGCCGAGCTCGAAGGGGTTCTTCAGCGGCGGCTCGACCGCTTCCTGCAGCTCGTCGCCGGCGATGCGGTAGAACACCAGGGCTCCCGCGGCGTACACCAGCCCGGCCAGACCCAGCGGCAGCAGCAGGTGCGGCAGCAGCTCGGCGTTGACCAGGCCGACCTCCAGCAGCACGCGCGGGAACATCAGCGCCGAGGTGGCCAGCAGCGCGCAGGTCAGCAGGGCGCGCAGCTGGCGGCCGTCATGCAGGCGCGAGAGGGTCATGGTCATGGCGGTGGAGGAGACGATGCCGCCGAGCAGGGCAGTGACCAGCAGGCCATGGCGGGTGCCGACCACGCGGATGGCCACGTAGGCGGCGAAGCCGATGGCGGCAATCAGCACCACCATCCACCACACCGCGTAGGGGTTGAAGGCCTGCCAGGGACCGTAGCCCTGGTTGGGCAGCACCGGCAACAGTACCAGGGAAATGAACAGCAGCTTCAGCGCGCCGGACAGCTCGGCCTCGGAGAGGCGGCGCAGGCCGCTGTGCAGCGGCTCCTTGAGGCTCAGCAGCAGGGCTACCACCACCGCGCCGGCGGCTGCCAGGCTGCGTTCGTGGGCCAGCGCCAGGCTGCCGAGCAGGAAGGTCAGCAGCAGGGCCACTTCACTGGTCAGCCCCAGATCGCCGCTGCGCCTGACTTCGCCGATGTAGCCGGCCAGGGCATGCAGCCCCACCAGCAGCAGCACGGCGATCCAGGCGGCCACGCCGAAGTGGCTGCCGAGCAGCGCCGCCAGGCCGCCGAGCAGGCCGACCAGGCTGAAGGTGCGGATGCCTGCCACCAGGTGCGTGTCGTCACTGTCGCGGGCGCGCCAGCCGCGCTCGGCGCCGATCAGCAGGCCGGCGGCGAGGGCGGTGGCAAGGTTGAGGGCAAGTTCGACGGCGGGCGACATCGGCGTTCCTTCGACGGGCTGATGGCCGCAGTCTAGCCCGCCGCGCCGGCCTTTCGCTTGCTCCAGATCAGGCTACGTCGACCAGCACCACCTCGCTGTCCTCCAGGGCGGTGACGCGCACCACCTCCTCGCCGGCGATGGCCACGCCGTCGCGCTCGTCCGCCGCCACGCCATTGACCTCGATGCGCCCCTTGGCCGCCACCAGGTAGCCCTTGCGCAGGCGGCCCAGGGGGTACTCGGCGCTCTGTCCGGCGGCCAGGGTGGCGGCGGCCATGCGCGCGTCGGCGCGGATGCGCAGGGCATCCTCGTCGCTGGCGTGGCCGCTGGCCAGGACCACGAACTGGCCAGCGCGCTCGCCGCGCGGGAAGGGCTTGGCGCCCCAGGACGGCGCCTCGCCCTGCTGGTCGGGGATGATCCAGATCTGGAAGATCTTGGTGGTGACGTCCTCCAGGTTGTACTCGGAGTGGGCGATGCCGGTACCGGCGCTCATCACCTGCACGTCACCGGCCTCGGTACGGCCCTGGTTGCCCAGGTTGTCGCGATGGCTGATGGCGCCTTCGCGGACGTAGGTGATGATCTCCATGTCGTGGTGCGGGTGCGGCGGGAAGCCCGAGCCTGCGGCGATCTCGTCGTCGTTCCAGACGCGCAGGCGGCCCCAGTTGACCCGCTGCGGGTCCTGGTACTCGGCGAAGGAGAAGTGATGGCGGGCGTTGAGCCAGCCGTGGTTGGCATGGCCGAGGGTGGCGAAGGGGCGGACTTCGATCATGGCGAGACTCCAGTGACTGCAGCGCGGCAGTGCGGTGCAGGAATGGCTGCATGATCTATCGATTTATAGTTGAATAAAAGCGCAAAAAATCCAGTTTATAAATCTACTAATTAGATTGGTTTGGGCCGTGCCAGGCAGGCACGGCCCAAACCCAGGCCTTCGCAGCTTACAGGCGCGGGTAGTCGATGTAGCCGACCGGGCCCTGGGCGTAGAACAGCTCGGGGCGCGGCTCGTTGAGCGGGGCGTCCTGGGCCAGGCGTTCGACCAGGTCGGGGTTGGCGATGAAGGGGATGCCGAAGGCCACGGCGTCGGCCTTGCCTGCGGCCAGCCAGGCGTTGGCCTGCTCCTTGGTGAAGCGCTCGTTGGCGATCACCAGGCCGCCGAACTGCTCCTTGAGGTAGGGCGTCAGGCTGTCCTCACCTTCCTTCTCGCGGGTGCAGATGAAGGCCACGCCGCGCTTGCCCAGCTCGCGGGCCACATAGCCGAAGGTCTCGCGCGGGTTGGCGTCGCCCATGTCGTGGGCGTCCTGGCGCGGTGCCAGGTGCACGCCGACGCGGTCGGCGCCCCACACCGAGATGGCGGCATCGGTGACTTCCAGCAGCAGGCGCGCGCGGTTCTCCACGGAGCCGCCGTACTGGTCGTTGCGCTGGTTGGTGCTGCTCTGCAGGAACTGGTCGAGCAGGTAGCCGTTGGCGCCGTGGATCTCCACGCCGTCGAAGCCGGCGGCCTTGGCATTCTCGGCGCCGTGGCGGTAGGCCTCGACGATCTCGGCGATCTCCTCGGTTTCCAGGGCACGCGGAGTGACGAATTCCTTGATCGGGCGCACCAGGCTGACATGCCCGGCCGGCTTGACGGCGCTCGGTGCCACTGGCAGCTCGCCGTTTAGGTAGACGGGGTCGGAGACCCGGCCGACGTGCCACAGCTGCAGGAAGATGCGCCCGCCGTTGGCGTGCACGGCGCGGGTGATGTTGAGCCAGCCGCGCACCTGGTCTTCGGACCAGATGCCGGGGGTGTCCGGGTAGCCGACGCCCATCGGCGTCACCGAGGTGGCTTCGCTGAGGATCAGGCCGGCCGAGGCGCGCTGCACGTAGTACTCGGCCATCAGCGCGTTGGGCACGCGGCCTGCGTCGGCACGGCAGCGGGTCAGCGGGGCCATGATGATGCGGTTGGGCAGTTGCAGGCTGCCGAGCTTGAGCGGATCGAACAGGGTGGTCATGGTGCGGTCTCCAGTGGGTCAGTCCAGCAGGGGTTCGGCGGCTGGGATGCTGCCGAGGGAAGTCGTGAGCAGGGCGGCGAGCAGCGCCAGGGCGGCCAGCGCGGCGGCGGCCAGGGGCACACTGGTGAGGCCCAGGCCCTGGCTGATCACCAGGCCGCCGATCCAGGCGCCAAGGGCATTGCCCAGGTTGAAGGCGCCGATGTTGAGGGTGGCCACCAGGTTCGGCGCGGCCTGGCCGAAGTTCATCACGTTGACCTGCAGGGCCGGCACGGCGGCGAAGGCGGCCATGGCCCAGAGCAGCAGGTTGATTTCCAGCGGAACCAGCAGCGGGCTGCTCCAGCGTACCAGCGAGGAGAGCAGGGCCAGGGTCAGCAGGATGCCGGCCAGCGCGGTGGCCAGGTTCCAGTCGGCCAGGCGCCCACCGATCAGGTTGCCCAGGGTCAGGCCGACGCCGATCAGCAGCAGGGTCCAGGTGATGCCGCGCGGCGATACGCCGGTGACCTCGCCGAGCAGCGGGGCGATGTAGGTGAACAGGGCGAACACGGCGGCGGAGAACAGCACGGTGGTGCTCAGCGCCAGCCACAGGCCGGCGCCGCGCATGGCGGCCAGCTCGCCGCGCAGGTCGGCCGGCTCCTGCTGCTGATTGTTCGGCAGCACGCGCCACAGGCCGATAAAGGCGACGATTCCGATTGCTGTGACGGCCCAGAAGGTCGAGCGCCAGCCGGCGTACTGGCCGAGTGCAGTACCCAGCGGCACGCCGAGCACGTTGGCCAGGGTCAGGCCGGTGAACATCAGGGCCACGGCTGAGGCCTTGCGGTTCTCCGGCACCAGGCTGGCGGCGACCACCGAGCCGATGCCGAAGAAGGCGCCGTGGCAGAGTGCGGTGACCACCCGTGCGACCATCAGCAGCTCGTAGTCGGCGGCGGTGGCGCACAGCAGGTTGCCGATGACGAAGATGCCCATCAGGCCAAGCAGGGCCAGCTTGCGTGGCCAGTTGGCGGTGACCAGGGCCATGAACGGCGCGCCGAGGGCCACGCCCAGGGCATAGCCGGTGACCAGCCAGCCGGCGCCGGGAATGGATACGCCGAGATCAGCGGCCACCTCGGGCAGCAGGCCCATGATGACGAATTCCGTGGTGCCGATGGCAAACGCGGACAAAGCGAGGACGAGAAGCGGTAACGGCATGGGGCCGGCTCCTGAAACGAATCGGTGATGGAAGGGCCCGTCGTGCCGGGCCGGGCTCAGAGTTGTTGGTCGAGGCTTCTCAGGAAGGCCTGGATGACGGCCTCGTTACGCTTGAAGAAGCTCCATTGGCCGACCTTGCGACAGGTCACCAGGCCGGCGCGTTGCAGCGTCGCCAGGTGCGCCGAGACGCTCGACTGGGACAGGCCGCAGCGCTCGAACTTGCCGGCGCACACGCCCAGCTCCAGCGGGTGTTCCTGGTCGGCGAAGTGCTTTTCCGGCTCCTTCAGCCACTGCAGGATCTCGCGGCGCACCGGGTGGGCCAGGGCCTTGATGATTTCGTCGAGGTCGATGGAGTCGGACATGGCGGCGGACTGCGCGTATCGGATTGAGGCGAACTGTATATCGGGCTTTCCCGATGCGCAGATCGTTTGTTCCGATAGCGACTATCGACGCTGCTGATGGGCAGGCCGCGAGCCTGCGCGTGGCTCGCGGCCGGGGTGGGTCATTCGGCCAGCGGCTCGAACTCGTCCTTCACCCGGATCGCGCAGTCCGGGCAGGCGAAGTCGTCCGGCAGGGCGTCCCAGGGCGTGCCGGCCGGGTAGCCCTGGTGCGGCTCGCCGCGGGCCTCGTCGTAGCAGTAGCCGCATTCTGGACAACGGTAGCGGCTCATGCGGCGTGCTCTTGCAGGCCGTAGCGGCGCATCAGGCGCTCGCGCAGGCCCGGCTGGAAGTTGATGCGCGCCGCATCGCCCTGCACTGCCGCGATCAGCCGCGGGTTCATCAGGCGGAACCACAATGGCGGCACGTAGGCCAGCAGGTACATGCCGAAGTAGCCGCTGGGCAGGCGCGGCAGGTCGGGGAAGTTGCGCAGCGACTGGTAGCGCCGGGTCGGGTGGGCGTGGTGGTCGGAATGGCGCTGCAGGTGGAACAGCGCCCAGTTGGAGAACAGGTGGTTGCTGTTCCACGAATGGTGCGGCTGGCACACCTCGTAGCGGCCATTTTCCAGCTTGCGGCGCAGCAGGCCGTAGTGCTCCAGGTAGTTGGCCGAGGTCAGCTGGAAGGCGCCCCAGAAGGCGCTGAGCAGGAGGAACGGCAGGATCTGCCAGCCCAGCGCGGCCACCAGCGCGCCGTACAGCGCCAGGCTGATCAGCGCCGGCTGCAGCACCTCGTTGTCCAGGCTCCAGGGGCCCTTGCCACAGCGCGCCAGGCGTTCCCGCTCCAGCTGCCAGGCGCGGCGGAAGCCGCCCGGCATCTCGCGCAGGACGAAACGGTAGATCGACTCGCCCATGCGCGACGAGGCCGGGTCGACCGGCGTCGCCACATCGCGGTGATGGCCGCGGTTGTGTTCGATGTAGAAGTGCCCGTAGCAGGCCGGCGCCAGCGCCAGCTTGGCCAGCCAACGCTCCAGGGTGCTCTTCTTGTGGCCCATCTCGTGGCCCAGGTTGATGGCGAAACCCAGGCCGCCACCGGTGTTGATGATCATCGCCAGCAGGCCGGTTGCGCTCAGCGGCTGGCTGGCGACGAATACGCAGATGGCGATGAACGAGGCCCACAGCACCGGCACCAGCAGGTAGGTGATCCAGCGGTAGTAGGGATCGGCTTCCAGCGCCGGCACCTCGGACTCCGGCGGGTTGCTCGGGTCCTCGCCGATCAGCGCGTCCAGCAGCGGGATGCCGAAATAGAAGAACAGCGGCGACAGCCACAGCCAGAGTTCGCTGGGCGACACCAGCAGGTACAGCGCCGGGCCGATCAGCCCGAGGGTGGGAACGAACAGCGACAGCAGCCACAGCGGGCGCTTCTGGTCACGGTAGGGCAGGGCGATATCCATGTTGTTCTCTCCGAGGTTCTACGACCTGTGGCCAGCATGGACCGCATTGGTGTTGCGCAGAACCGTTGAGATGGGCAGAAAATCGTCATATGGTGACAGTCGAGCCCCGCGCCGGAAGCCGCCATGGAACCCAGCCTCGTCCCGCTGCAACCCTGCCTGCACCCGATCTACGCCCGCCTGTTGTGCGCCGCGCTGCGCCAGCGTGGCTTCGCCGAGGACGACATCCTCAGTGGCACCGGGCTGGACTGGCAGCACCTGCACCGCGACAACCGCCCGCTCAATTTCGCCCAGGTGCAGCGCCTGGTGCGCCGCGCCATCGTGCTCACCGACTGTCCCTGGCTGGGCCTGGAGGTGGGCTGCGCCACGCCGGTGTCGGCCCATGGCCCGGTGGGCTACGCCGCCGCCCTGTGCCCGGACCTGCGTGGCGTGCTGCAGGTGCTGGAGCGCTTCAGCGTGCTGCGTCTGTCCAGCCTGCGCCTATCCGGGAGCGTGGAGGGCGAGCACTACCGCATTCGCGTCGACGAGCTGTTCGACCTGGGCGATGTGCGCGAGCACATCCTCACCAGCCTGGCCGGGGTCTGCCTGCGCCTGCTGGAGGCGGTGTGCGGCGGTCTGCCGGAGGGGCGCCTGGAGTTCGCCTTCCCCTTCGCCGAGCCGCCCTGGGGCGCGCGCTATCGCGAGCTGCTGGGGCCGCACGTGAGCTTTGCCGCCGAGGCCTGCAGCGTCTGCCTGCCGCTGGCCTGGCTCGACCGGCCGAGCCTGAGCGCCGATGCCCAGGCCGCGCGCATCGCCCTGCGCGACTGCGAGCACCAGCTGCTCGGCACCCGCCACGGCGGCGACTGGACCAGCAAGGTGCAGCTGCGCCTGCTGGCCTGCAGCGGCAGCTACCCGACCCTGGAGCAGCTGGCCGAGGAGTTCCACTTGTCCGAGCGCACCCTGATCCGCCGCCTGCGCGAGGAGGGTGCGCATTACCAGCTGCTGCTCGACGAGGTGCGTCAGGAGCTGGCCTGCTGGCTGCTGCAGAACACCGAGCTGAGTGTCGAGGCGGTGGCCGAGCGCCTCGGCTATCGCGACACCAGCAACTTCAGCCGCACCTTCCGCCGCTGGCTGGGCATGACCCCCAATGCCTGGCGCAGGGCGGCCGCATGAACTACCTGGCGCACCTGCACCTGGGCGGCGACAGCCCGCAGCAGCTGCTCGGCAGCCTGTACGGCGACTTCGTCAAGGGGCCGCTGGTGGGGCGCTTTCCGGCGGACATCGAAGCGGCCATCCGCCTGCACCGGCAGATCGACGCCTTCACCGACCGCCACCCGCTGGTCGAGCGGGCGCGGGCACGCTTTCCCGCCGCACGGCGGCGCACCTCGGGCATCCTACTGGACCTGTTCTTCGATCATTGCCTGGCGCGCGACTGGGCGGACTACCACGCTGAACCACTGCCGCAGTTCACTGGCCGGGTCTACGAGGTGCTGGCGGCCCAGCGTGAACTGCCGGAGCGCCTGGCCTTCATCGCCCCGCGCATGGCGGCGCAGGACTGGCTGGGCAGTTACCGCGAGTTCGCCGTGCTGGAGCAGGTCATCGGCGGCATGAGCCGGCGCCTGTCGCGGCCACAGCTGCTGGAGGGTGCCATGCTGGAACTGGAGCGCCTGTACCAGCCGCTCAGCCGGGATTTCCGCACCTTTTACCCCGAGCTGCAGGCATTCGCCGCCTCAGCTGGCGTTGCGCGCCACATCTGACTCGCGCCAGGGCAGGGGATGGGGGGCCTTGAGGCGGGTCTCCAGGGTGGCGATGAACTCCAGCGCCTCGCGTTCACTGCGGAAGCTGACGCCGTGCTGGTCCAGGCAGACCTGCCAGCGTGGGCCGCTGGCGGTGCTGAGTTGGCGGATACGGATGTCCATGGCAGACCTCCAGAGAAAACCGGAATCTGCAGTGTAGATGGCACAGACCAGGCTTCCATGACCTGGATCAACCGACCGACTGATGGTCGCTGTGCAACCAGTGCACCAGTTGCACGGCGCTCAGCGGGCGGCTGAACAGGTAGCCCTGGCACTGCTCGCAGCCGAGCTGGCGCAGGGCGCGCAGTTGCTCGGGCGTCTCCACCCCCTCGGCCAACACGCGCAGCTTGAGGTTGCGTGCCAGGCCGATGATGGTGGCGACTATCTCCAGGTTGGCCTGGTCCTCCGGCACGCCGCGCATGAAGCTCTGGTCGATCTTCAGCTTGTCCAGCGGGAAGCGTTGCAGGTAGGCCAGCGACGAGTAGCCGGTGCCGAAGTCGTCGATCGCCAGCTTCAGGCCCAGGCCCTTGAGCGCCGCCAGGCTGGCCTGGGCCTGTTCGACGTTCTCGATCAGCGCGCCCTCGGTGATCTCCAGTTCCAGGTACTCGGGTGGCAGACCGCTGTCATGCAGGGCCTCGCGCACCTGCTGCAGCAGGTCGGCCTGGCGGAACTGGCGTGGCGACAGGTTCACCGCCAGGGTCTGCAGCGCCACGCCCTGCTGGCGCCAGAACTGCATCTGCCGGCAGGCCTCGCGCAGCACCCAGGTACCGATCGGCACGATCAGCCCGGTCTCCTCGGCCAGCGGGATGAACTGCGCCGGCGACACCATGCCCTCGCTGCTGTGCCAGCGCAGCAGGGCCTCCACGCCGATGGCGCGGCCGCTCTCGGCGTCCACCAGCGGCTGGTAGTGCAGCAGCAGTTCGTTGCGCTTGAGCGCCTGGCGCAGGCGGCCCTCCAGGGTCAGGCGGGTGTGCGCCTGGTGGGTCAGGCCCTGGGTGTAGAAGCGGAAGGTATTGCGCCCCTCCTGCTTGGCCTGGTGCAGGGCGCTGTCGGCATTGCGCAGCAGGTCGTCGCCGGACAGGCCGTCGTCCGGGTACAGGCTGATGCCGATGCTGGCGCTCAGGTAGGCCTCGCGACCGCCGTTGCCCAGCGGCAGCGGGCGCTCCAGCAGCTCGATCAGGGTGCGCGCGATGGTGGCCGCCTCCTCGGGGCGCTGCAGGTTCTCCAGTACCACGAGGAATTCGTCACTGCTCAGCCGCGCCAGGGTGTCCTCGTTGCGCAGGCGCTGCTGCAGGCGACGGGCCACGGCCACCAGCAGCTCATCGCCGACCTTGTGGCCGAGGCTCTCGTTGATGGTCTTGAAGTTGTCCAGGTCGAAGTACAGCACCGCCACCCGTTCGTTGTGCCGCTGCGCATGCTCCAGGGCATGGTTGAGGCGCTCCATGGCGTACAGGCGGTTGGGAAGGTCGGTGAGGGTGTCGAAGTGCGCCAGGTGGGCCAGGCGCTCCTGGCTGTCGCGGTACTGGCTGAGGTCGGTGAAGGTCAGCACGTACTGCGGCTGCTGCGGGTCGCAGTCACGCACCTGGCTGACGGTGAGCCAGAAGGGGAAGCGCGAGCCATCCTGGCGCCGGCTGCTCAGTTCGCCCTGCCAGTGGCCGCTGTCCTGCACCTTGCGCCACAGGGTGCGGTAGCGGGTGCGGTCCAGATCGCTGCCGGGCAGCAGCGGCAGGCGCCGGCCGAGCACTTCCTGCTGGCTCAGCCCGGTGATGCTGGTGAAGGCCGGGTTGCTGGTGAGGATGCGGCGCTGGGCATCGACCACCACCACGCCTTCCTGGGTGCTCTCGAACACCGTGGCGGCCTGGCGCAGGGCCTGTTCCTGCTGCTTGCGCAGGCCGATGTCCTCGACCACCGAGATGAAGTAGTGCGGCTCGCCATTGGTGTGGCGCACCAGGGTGGCGCTGAGGTTGGCCCACAGTGTGCTGCCGTCGCGGCGCACATAGCGCTTCTCCATGTTCAGGCGGGACAGTTCGCCGCTCAGCAACTGCTGGGTCAGGCCCAGGTCGTTCTGCAGGTCGTCCGGGTGGGTGACGTCCTGGAAGGTCAACTGGATCAGTTCCTCGCGCGCGTAGCCGAGCATCTGGCACAGGCGCTGGTTGACCCGCAGCCAGTGGCCGTCCGGTGCCAGGTGGGCGATGCCGACGGCGGCCTGCTCGAAGGTGGCGCGAAAGCGCAGCTCGCTCTGCAGGCGTTCGCTGTCGCGCTGCTGCTGGCGCACGGCGAGGCCGGCCAGGCGGGTGAACTCGACCACCAGGGCGATGTCGTCGGCCGAGGGGCGGGTCACCCGCCGGTGGTAGATGCCGAACACGCCGAGCACATCGCCCTGGTCGTTCTTGAACGGTAGCGACCAGCAGGCGCGCAGCCCGGCCAGGCGGGCGACCTCGCGGAACTCGAGCCAGTACGGGTGCTCGCGGATGTCCTCGACCACGGTCAGCTCGCCGCTGGCAGCGGCGTGCCCGCAGCTGCCAACACCGAGCCGCGCGGCGCTGCCATCGACCTGCTCGACGTACTGGCCGGGCAGGCTGGGGGCGGCCAGCACGCGCAGGCGGCCCTGCTCCAGGCGCATGATCGAGACCAGCATCTGCGGGTTGATCTGCTCCAGGCGCCAGGCCATGTCGCCCAGGCTCTCCTGCAGCGGGCGCTGCGCCAGCATGCGGTCCAGCACGGCGTTGCGCGCCTCCTGCAGGGCCTGGCTGTGGCGCCGTTCCTGGATATCGCTGAGGCTGCCGCGCAGGCCCGGTTCACCGGCCGCCAGACGCAGCGATATCCAGTGCGGACTGCCGCCGGCGTCGCGCAGGCGCAGCTCGCCGAGCCAGCCGCTGGCCTGGCGCGCGATGATGGCGGAGATCTGCTGGCCGACTTCTTCCTGGTGGTCGTCCTCGACGAAGTCGAGCAGCGGACGGCCCAGGCTTTCCTGGATGCTGTAGCCGCTGATGGTCTGCCAGGCCGGGTTGACGAAGCTCAGGCGGCCGCTGGCGTCGGTGAGGAAGATCGCCTCGTGCAGCTGCTCGACCAGTTCGCGGTAGCGTGCCTCGCTGCTCTCCAACTGCTGGTGGGCCAGGTGCTGCTGGCCCAGGTCGATGTCGACGCAGTACAGCTCCAGCTGGTTGCGCGCGTTGCGCAGGATCAGGTGGCTGGAATACACGTGTACCGCGCGGCCGTCGCGGTGCTGCAGGGTCAGCTCGGCGGCGGGGATGGCCGGGCCGCCGATCATCCAGGCGTTGATGTCGTTGACCACCTGGGTGCGCATGGGCGGCGGGATGATCAGCTCCTCCAGGCGCCGGCCCATGGCCTCGGCCACGCTGTAGCCGTAGAGTTGGGCGCTGGCCTGGTTCCAGAAGATCACCCGGCGCTCGCGGTCGTAGCCCTGCACGGCGATGCGCGGGGTCTGCTCGAACAGCTGGCGGAAGCGCTGCTCGCTCTCGCGCAGGGCCTGTTCGTCGCGTTTCTGCCCGCTGATGTTCTGCACGCTGCCGTGGGCGTGGCCGTTGCTGTCGAGGGTGCCGCGCAGCATCAGCCAGACCACCGGTTCGCTGCCCGGGCGATTGAGCCGGGCATTGACCAGCAGCGGCGTGCCGGCCTCCAGCATGATGCCGAAGGCACGCTGCACGGCGTTGCGGTCGGCCGGGTAGAGCCAGCCGAGCAGGTCGTCGAGGTGGCCGGTGTTGTCGCTGTCGGGACGGCCGAGCAGGCGCAGGGCCTCGGGCGACCAGTGCAGCTGGCCGTCGAAGTTCCAGGTGCCGAGGCCGGCATCGCGCTGGGCCTGCTGCAGCTGCAGCAGGTGCTGGCGCAGGCCGTGTTCGAGGCGTTGCTGGACCTGCTGTTCGTGCCGGCACAGGAGCAGGATCAGCAGGCCGCTGAGCAGCACGAACAGCAGGCCCTTGGCGGTCTGTAGCCAGGCCAGGGTAGTTTCGTTGCTGACCAGCGTCTGCAGCAGGGAGTCGCTCAGCAGAATCCAGGCAACGCTGAACAACAGATAGATTGCGGCCACGCGCAGCGGCCTGGTGATGGTGGGTTGCATCCTGAACCCTCTCGGCGGTCCGGTCGATTCCCCCGGACCACTGCCGAAAGGCCGGGTCTGCTTGAGTCTAGCTGCTGTTGCTCATCCTGCCGGCGGGGCGACGGAGCGCAGTTGCTGCAGGGCCCGTTCGGCGCCTTCGTGCAGCGGTACGCCGAGTCCACGCTGGGCGTTGTCCGGCGACAGCTGGCCACCCTGCACGCTGCCGTACTGCAGCCACTGGCGGTCGAGGTCGAACAGCTGGCGCACCAGCAGCTCGACCTCGCGACTGGTCAGCTGGTCGCTGCCCAGCAGCAGGCTGCTGACCGCCAGGGTGGCCACCGGCTCGGCCTGGCCGGGGTAGCTGGCACGCGGCAGCTGATAGGCGAAGCTGCCGGGGCGCTCCTGCTGCAGGCGCGCGATGGCCGCCGGCTCCAGCGGCAGCAGGCGCAGGGCGAAGGCTTCGCTGGCGGCGCGGATGTTGTCGGCCGGGCTGCCGATCACCTGGATCAGGGCGTCCAGCCTGCCATCGCGCAGTTCCGCCAGGCCCTGCTGCAGGTCCAGGCTGGCCGCCTCGGCCAGGTCCTGCGGCTGCAGGCCGTGGGCCGCCAGCACGGCCAGGGCGGTGTGCCGCGAGGCGGAGCCGCCCTGGCCGAGGTTGACGCGCCGGCCGCGCAGGTCGGCGATGCTGCGCAGCTCGCCGTCGGCACGCACCAGCACATGCACCGGCTCCGGATAGAGGCTGGCCAGGGCGCGCAGGCGGTGGTTCGGCCCGTCTTCGGCGAAGGGCCCGGCGCCGCTCACCGCCAGGTGCGCCATGTCGCTCTGCGACAGGGCCAGCAGCACCTCGCCGGCGCGCAGCAGGCGCAGGTTGTCGAGGCCGCCCTCGGTGTTCAGCGGCAGGATGCTCAGGCCCTGCTCGCGCAGCGCGCTGCTCATGGCCTGGGCGAAGCGCGCGTACTGCCCGGCCTGCGGGCCGCCGGCCAGCGGGTAGCCGCTGTGCAGGCGGCCGAGACGGCCCTGGATGTTGGTCAGCGAGCGTTCCAGCTCATCGCTGATGACCTTGCGCTCGGCGCTGCCGGTGCCGCCGGGCGCCAGGTTGAGCGCGGTACTGATGGCCAGCACCAGCGCCTCGCGCGGACTGGCCGCGGCGCTGGTCTGCGGCGCCCGCGGGGCACTGAAGCCCTGCGGGACCACGGCCTGCCAGGCGCCGTCCTGCTCGCGGTAGATCAGGCTGCCGTGGGCGCGCAGCAGGTCGCCGCGCTGGTTGCCACCGCTCTCGATGCCGCTGAGGCCGCGCGGGCCGGCACCCAGGGCGCTGATCAGGCTGGCCACGCCGGGCGAGTCCCAGGAGCCGAAGTCGAGGTCGCGCTCCAGGCGCAGCTCGGCATCGAAGTACACCAGCAGGCGTGCTTCGCCGGGGGCGGAATGGGCGTCGCTGGCCGAGCCGCGCCGCTGCAGCCCCACCAGGCTCAGGCTGTCGGCGGGGAAGGCCTGTTCCAGGCGCTGCCGCAGGTCGGCTTCCAGGGCCTGCTGCTCGGGGCCGCGCGAACAGGCGGCGAGCAGGGCCAGCAGGGCGATCGTGAGGATGCGCAGCATGGTTCAGCTCCCCATGCCCGGCAGCGCCAGGAATCCGGTCAGTACCAGGGCATTGATCAGGTCGATGAGGAAGGCACCGACCAGCGGCACCACCAGGAAGGCCTGTGGCGCCGGGCCGTACTTCTGCACGATGGCCTGCATGTTGGCGATGGCGGTGGCGGTGGCGCCCAGGGCGAAGCCGCAGAAGGCCGCCGACATCACCGCGCTCTCGTAGTCGCGGCCGACCGCGCGGTACACCAGCGCGCCGCCATAGGCCAGCACCAGCACCACCTGACCCAGCAGGATCAGCAGCAGCGGGCCGGCCAGGCTGGCCACGCTGGCCAGGTTCAGCGCCATCATGGTCATGGCCAGGAACAGCGCCAGGGCCAGGCTGGACACCAGTTCGATGGCCGCGTCGTTGAGGCGCAGGCCGACCAGGTGACCGCAATTGCGGATCAGCACGCCGAGCAGCAGGCACCAGAGGAAGCTGGGCAGGGTCACCGGCGCGCCGCTGACCAGGTCGGCCAGCCACTGCCCGGCCAGTACCGCGACCAGCACGGCGGCCAGCACCGGGATCAGGCTGGCGGCGCTGATCGGTGCGGCGTCGCCATCGGCGCTGGGCTGCGCCGCGGCGGCCTGGCCATCGGTGCCGGCCAGGGCATGGCGGCGGATCAGCCACTGCGCCAGCGGGCCACCACAGATGCCGCCGAGCACCAGGCCGAGGGTGGCACCGGTCATCGCCAGCTCCATCACCGACTGGATGTTGTGCACCTCGGCGAAGCGCTCGGCGTAGGCTGCACCGGTGCCATGGCCGCCGACCAGGGTGATGGTGCCGCCGATCAGGCCCATCAGCGGATGCAGGTCCAGGCCCCAGGCGATCAGCAGGCCGGTGAGGTTCTGCAGCACCAGGAAGGGCGCCAGCACCAGCACGAACATCAGCAGGCGCTTGCCGCCCTGGCGCAGCAGGCCGAGGTTGGCGGACAGGCCGACGGCGGCGAAGAAGGCCAGCAGCAGTACCGGCTTGAGGGTGACGTCGAACTCCAGGCGCAGCTCCGTGACGCTGCCGACCAGCAGCATGCCGAGGGCGAACAGCAGGCCGCCGGTGATCGGGTCGGGGATGTTGTAGCGCGACAGCAGGGGGATCAGGCGGTTGACGTGGCGGCCCAGGAGTAGAACCAGCACGGTCGCCAGCAGGGTTTCCACGGGTTGCAGCGTCATCGGCGCTCCTTATCCGGATCGGCTCTGGCACGCCCGCTTGCGGGGCATGAGCAGAGCCTAGACCAGGGCGCCGGGGCTGTCTTCAGAAGCCTTCCAGAACGATCTTGCCGCGTGCCTTGCCGCTTTCCAGCAAGGCGTGGGCGCGGCGCAGGTTGGCTGCGTCGATGCGCCCGAAGTGCTCGCCCAGGGTGGTGCGCAGCACCGCGGCGTCGATCAGCTGGCCGACACGTTCGAGCAGGCGGTGCTGTTCGATCATGTCGGCGGTCTGGAACAGGGAGCGGGTGTACATGAACTCCCAGTGCAGCGACAGGCTCTTGCGCTTGAGCTGGGTCACGTCGAGCTGCGCCGGATCGTCGATCAGGGCCAGCCTGCCGCGCGGGGCAAGGGCCTCCACCAGCTGGTCGAAGTACTGGTCGGTGTGGGTCAGGCTGGCGACCCGCTCGACCTGCGCGATACCCAGGGCCTGCAACTGCGGCAGCAGCGGCTGGCTGTGATCGATCACGTGGTGGGCGCCCAGCTCGCGTACCCAGGCCTGGGTTTCGGCGCGCGAGGCGGTGCCGATGACGGTCATGCCGGTGAGCCTGCGCGCTAGCTGCACCAGGATCGAGCCGACCCCGCCGCCGGCCCCCATCACCAGCAGGCACTGGCCAGCGCCCTGGCCCTCGCGTGCGCCGAGGTGATCGAACAGCAGTTCCCAGGCGGTGATGCTGGTCAGCGGCAGGGCCGCGGCATGGGCGAAGTCCAGCGAGCCGGGCATGTGCCCGACGATGCGCTCGTCGACCAGATGCAGTTCGCTGTTGGCGCCGGGGCGGTCGATGGCGCCCGCGTAGAACACCCGGTCGCCGGGGCGGAACAGCGTGACCTCGCTACCCACCGCCCGCACCACGCCGGCCACGTCCCAGCCCAGCACCTTGGCCTGGCCGGCGTCGGGCGCCACATTGCGGCGGACCTTGGTGTCCACCGGGTTGACCGAGATGGCTCGCACTTCCACCAACAGGTCGCGCGGGCCGGGCTGGGGTGCCGGCAGTTCGAGGTCGAGCAGCGCCTCGGCATGCTCGATGGGCAGGGACTGGTAGTAGGCGATGGCTTTCACGAAGTTCATTCCTCAGGGCGCAAGCGGCAGCCGGGGCGGCTGCTGTCGAGCGCATGGTGATTCATTCAATTGGCGGGAAAAATCGGCTTGCCATAGAGTTTCTTTCAATAGAATTTTGAAAGTGGAGTTGCCATGCTGCGCCTCGATGATCTCTCTCTCTTCGTGCGCACGGCCGAGCTCGGCAGCCTGTCCGCCGCCGCGCGCGAGCTGGACTGCTCGCCAGCGGTGGCCAGCGCCGCGCTCAAGCGCCTGGAGTCGCAGCTTGGCAGCCGCCTGCTGCTGCGCTCCACCCGCAGCCTGCGGCCGACCGCCGAGGGTGAGCGTTACCTGGAGCATGCGCGTGCCGCCCTGGCCAGCCTGGAGGCCGGCCGCCAGCAACTGGCCTGCGGCCGCCAGGGCCTCGGTGGGGTGTTGCAGATCGCCGCGCCCTCGGATTTCGGGCGCAACGTGCTGCTGCCCTGGCTCGACCGCTTCCAGTCCGGCCATCCGCAGCTGGCGCTGCGCCTGCTGCTCAGCGACCGGCTGGCCGACTTCTATCGCCAGCCGGTGGATATCGCCCTGCGCTACGGGGCGCCGGAGGACTCCAGCCTGGTGGCGCTGCCCGTCGCGCCGAGCAACCGCCGCGTGCTGTGCGCCTCGCCCGCCTACTGCGCGCAGCACGGCCGGCCGCGTCGGCCGGAGGAGCTGCGTGGGCATAACTGCCTGCTGTACATGCTCGGCGGTCGCGTGCACGAGCGCTGGAGCTTCACCGCGGGCAAGCGCCGTGAGGCGCTCACGGTGGCGGGCAACCGGGTCAGCGACGATGCCGATGTGGTGCGGCGCTGGGCCGTGGCGGGGCAGGGGCTGGTGTACAAGTCCTGGCTGGACGTGGCCGACGATGTTCGCGCCGGGCGCCTGGAAGTGCTGCTGGCGGACTGGCAGGGCGAACCGACCCCGCTCAACCTGATCTGCGCCCACCGCGACCAGCTCAGCGGCGCGGTGCGCCTGCTGCGCGAGTTCCTCCAGCAGCGCTGTGCCGAGCAGCTCGCCGACGCGCCCTGGTAGCCGCTAGCGCGGCTGGCAGAGCCAGTGCAGGTAGCGGCCGAGGCCGGCGAAGCTCGGGTGGCGGCGGTAGGCCAGTTCCATCTCCAGCAGGTCGGCCAGCTCGGCCTTGGCCTGGAATTCGGCCGGCATGTAGTCGTGGAATACCCGCACGCCAGTGCGGCTCGCCACCGTCCAGTGCTCCGCCAGCCGCGCCGCCAGCTCGCGCGGGTCGAGTGGCTGCTGCGGGGTCAGGCTCTGTCCCTCGCCGGCGAAACGCTCCTTGCGCAGCTTGCGGAAATGGCCCTTGAGCAGGTTGCGGTAGACCAGCGCGTCCTTGTTGTAGAAGGCCAGCGACAGCCAGCCCTGGGCGGCGGTGAGCTGGTGCAGCACGGGCAGGATGGCGTGTGGCTCGGCCAGCCACTCCAGCACGGCATGGCACAGCACCAGGTCGTAGGGCTCGGTAAGCTGGCCGAGCAGGTCCTGCCAGGGCGCGTGGATAAAGGTCGCCGTGGCGCCGGCTTCGGCGAAGCGCTGGCGCGCGCCCTCCAGCATGGGTTCGGCCGGTTCGGCCAGGGTCACGCTGTGGCCGCGCTGGGCCAGCCACAGGCTCATGTGGCCGAGCCCGGCGCCGACGTCGAGCACCCGTAGCGGCCGTTCCGGCAGCGCTTCCTTGAGGTCGGCCTGCAGCACGGCCAGGCGGATGGCGCCCTTGGCGCCGCCGTAGATCTTCTCGGCGAAACGGGTGGCGAGCTCGTCGAAATGCCGGTCAGTCATGCGAAGCGCCTCTCGCTGTCGGCCAGCTTGGCGCGCACCGCCTGCTCCAGGTCGATGCCCAGCTCGGCGCACAGCAGCAACAGGTAGAGGACGATGTCGCCGACCTCCTGACCGGCATGCTGCAGCTGCTCGGCGGAGAGCTGGCGGGCCTGGTCTTCGGAGAGCCACTGGAAGATCTCCACCAGCTCGGCCATTTCCACGCTGGCGGCCATGGCCAGGTTCTTCGGGCTGTGGAAGCGGCGCCAGTCGTTGTGGTCGCGAATCGCGTGCAGGCGGCGGGTGAGTTCGGCGATGTCCATGGGGCTCTCCTTCGGGGCGCATAGCTTCGGCCCGAAGCCGCCGCCTCGCAAGCCCGTCAGGCGCCTTCCCGGTCCAGCAGCGCCTGCTTGCGCGGCACGCCCCAGCGGTAGCCGGTGAGTGCGCCGTTGGCACCGACCACCCGGTGGCAGGGCACCAGCAGGCCCAGCGGGTTGCTGGCGCAGGCGCGGGCCACGGCGCGGGCGTGGCTGCCGAGCTGCTCGGCCAGCTCGCCGTAGCGCCGTGTCTGCCCCGGTGGAATCTCGCGCAGGGCCTGCCACACCCGCTGCTGGAAGGCGCTGCCGCGCAGGTCCAGCGGCAGCTTGGCGGCGCGGCTCGGCTCCTGCACCTGCTGGAGCACCTCGCGCAGCCAGTCGCGCAGGCCGCGCTGGTCGCGTCTGAGTTCGGCGGCGGCGAAGCGCTGCTGCAGCTCGGCCTCCAGCTGCGCCTCGTCGTCGCCGAACAGCAGGGCGCAGGCGCCCTTGGCACTGGCGGCAAGCAGCAGCAGGCCCAGCGGGCAGTCGGCGATGGCGTAGCGCAGCACCTCGCCGGCGCCTCTCTGGCGGCGCCGCGCGGGGCTGAGGGCGGAAGTTTCCTCGTACAGCGCGCGAGTGCCGGAGTAGCCGGCCTCCAGCGCTGCCTGCAGCACCGTGCCGGCCAGCGGCAGGCCAGCCTCCAGGCGCTGGCGGCGCTGGGCGGCGAACCAGGCGCGCGGGGTCAGCCCGGTGCGCGCCTTGAAGGCCCGCGCCAGGTGCGAGGCGGACAGGCCGATGCGCGCCGCCAGCTGGTCGAGGGTCGGCGCCTGCTCGCTGCTCTCCAGCAGGCGGCAGGCGGCCACCACCAGCGCGTCCAGCTGCTCGGCCGGGCTCTGGCCCTGCGGCGAGCAGCGTTTGCACGGACGGAAACCGGCGGCCTCGGCGCTGGCCGCGTCGGCATGGAAGCTGACGTTGGCGCGCCGCGGCCGCCGCGCCGGGCAGCTGGGCCGGCAGTAGATGCCGGTGCTGCGCACGGCGAAGACGAACTGCCCGTCGCAGCGCGCGTCGCGCTCGCACAGGGCCTGCCAGCAGTGGTCGTGATCGAGCATGGCAATCTCCCGGAGGCGGTCCCCCGAATGCGTATGGCCCGATTGTCGATCCGCCCGCCGCCGCTGCCAATCCGCATCTGACTTTCAAAGCCTATGCTGAAAGCGCCTCGACCACGGAAGGACCCTTCCATGCCACGTCTGTGCTGCCTGCTCCTGCTCTGCCTGCTGCCGCTGCTGGCTCGCGCCGATCTGCAGCTGGACGAGGACGAGCGCGCCTGGCTGGCCGAGCACCCGGTATTGCGGGTGGGGCTGGAGCGTGGCGGCTGGCCACCCTTCGACGTGATCGACAAGCAAGGCCAGCACCGTGGCCTCAGCGGCGACTACCTGGCGCTGCTCGCCCAGCGCCTGGGCGTGCGCCTGCAGCCGGTGTTGCTGGACGACTGGGAAGCGGCCCAGCAGGCGCTGCGCGACGGCCAGGTCGACCTGTTGCCCTCGGTGGCCATGACCCCCGAACGCCAGGCCTACATGGCCTTCAGCGCGCCCTACCTGGTCAGCAGCAGCCTGATCTTCACCCGCGCCGACGTGGCGGTGCAGCGCCCCGGCGACCTGGCCGGCAAACTGGTGGCCATCGAGCGCGGCTATGTGCTGCAGCAGGCGCTGCGCGACAAGGTGCCGGGCGTCCAGCTGCTGGAGGTGCGCGACACCGAGGCGGCGCTGCGCGCCGTGTCGTCCGGGCGCGCCGAGGCCTATGTCGGCGACATGATCGTGGCCAGCTACCTGATCCGCGAGCTGAACCTGACCAACCTGGAGCTGCGCGGCGAGACCGGCCTGTCCACCAGCGAGTTCCGCTTCGCCACGCGGACCGACCAGACCCAGCTGGTCGCCCTGCTGGACAAGGCCCTGGCCAGCCTGGGCGACGCGGAGCAGGAGAGCATCAAGGCGCGCTGGCTGCCGCCGCTGACCGCCTTCAACTGGCGGCGCCTGCTGCAGGTGGGCTGGCCCTACCTGCTCGGCCTGGTCGCGCTGATCGCCTTCGTGCTGGTGTGGAACCGCCGCCTGGCGGTGCAGATCGCCGAGCGCCAGCGCGCCGAGGCCGAGGCCCAGCGCCAGCGCAGCACCCTGGTGGCGCTGATCAACGCCATCCCCGACCCGATCTGGTTCAAGGACGCCGAGGGCCGTTACCTGGGCATCAACCAGGCCTGCGCCGAGCTGTTCGGCTGCGACCGCGAGACGGTGGCGGGCAAGCGTGATGAAGAGTTGCTCGTCCCCGAGTGGGCCGAGGCCCGCCTTGAACATGACCTCACGGCCTTGAACTGGAGCGGGCCATTCGAAAGCGAGGGCTGGGCGATCTACCCAGATGGCCGGCGAGTGGTGTTGAACACCTTGCGCACCACCTTCGTTGATGAACGTGGATTACTGCTCGGCCTGGTCGGGGTCAGCCGCGACATCACCGTGCGCAAGCAGACCGAGGCCGAGCTGGCCAAGGCCAAGGAGCTGGCCGAGGAGGCGGCGCGGCTGAAGTCGGACTTCCTGGCCAACATGAGTCACGAGATCCGCACGCCGATGAACGCCATCATCGGCATGTCGCACCTGGCCCTGAAGACCGACCTCGATCCGCGCCAGCGCGACTACCTGAGCAAGATCCAGCAGGCCGGCCAGCACCTGCTGGGGATCATCAACGACATCCTCGACTTCTCCAAGATCGAGGCCGGCAAGCTGACCATCGAACGCATCGAGTTCGACCTGCAGCAGGTGCTGGAGAACCTCGCCAGCCTGATCGGCGACAAGGTCGGGAGCAAGGGCCTGGAGCTGGTGTTCAACCTCGATCCCGCGCTGCCCCAACAGCTGATCGGTGACCCGCTGCGCCTGGGGCAGATCCTTATCAACTACGCCAACAACGCGGTGAAGTTCACCGAGCAGGGCGAGGTCGAGGTGATCCTGCGCGACGAGGGCCGCACGGCCGACGGCGTGCTGGTCTACCTGGGCGTGCGCGACACCGGCATCGGCTTGACCCGCGAGCAGCAGGGCCGGCTGTTCGAGTCGTTCCAGCAGGCCGACAGTTCCACCACCCGCAAGTACGGTGGCACCGGCCTCGGCCTGGCCATCTGCAAGAGCCTGGCCGAGGCCATGGGCGGCAGCGTCGGGGTGGACAGCGAGCCGGGGCGCGGCAGCCTGTTCTGGTGCCGGCTGCCGCTGGGCATCGCCGGGCAGCAGGGCCAGCGCCTGCTGGCGCAGCCGGACCTGCGTGGCCGCCGGGTACTGGTGGTGGATGACAACGACAGCGCGCGTCAGGTGCTCGGCGCCATGCTGGAGAGCATGAGCTTCCGCGTCGAGACGGTGGAGTCCGGCAAGGCGGCGCTGCAGCGGGTGCAGCAGGCGGTGCTGCGCCACGAACCCTTCGAGCTGATCCTGCTGGACTGGCAGATGCCCGGCATGGATGGCCTGGAAACTGCGTGCAAGCTGCGCGAGCTGCACCTGCAGCCGCCACCGCACCTGCTGATGGCCACCGCCTACGGCCGCGAGGAAGTGCTGGCGGGCGCGCAGCGGGTGGGCATCGAGGAGGTGCTGCTCAAGCCGCTCAATCCCTCGCTGCTGTTCGACGCGGTGATCCGCAGCCTGGGCGGCGAGGGCGCGGCCGAGGGCTTCGCCCGCCTGCCGGTGGGCGAGCGGGTGCCGGACTTCGCCGGCCAGCGCGTGCTGCTGGTGGAGGACAACGAGCTGAACCGCGAGGTGGCCTGCGGCCTGCTGCAGGAGAGCGGCCTGCTGATCGACCAGGCCGAGCACGGCCAGATCGCCCTCGACCTGCTGCGGGCCAATCCCGACGGTTATTACGCCCTGGTGCTGATGGACATGCAGATGCCGGTGCTCGACGGCATCGCCACCACCGAGGCGCTGCGCCGTATGCCGCGTTTCGCCAGCCTGCCGATCGTGGCGATGACCGCCAACGCCATGCCGGCCGATCGCGAGCGCTGCCTGGCGGCGGGAATGAACGACCACCTGGGCAAGCCGATCGAGCCGGCCGAACTGTGGACCACCCTCGGCCGCTGGCTGGTGGCGCGCGCCGAGCCGCAGGCGCAGGTGGCGCAGGCGACTGCGCCGGACTGGCTACTGCCGGGGGTGGATGTCGCCAGCGGCCTGCGCCGGGTGCTGGGCAAGCCGGAGCTGTACCGCCGCCTGCTGGACAAGTTCGCCGCCAGCCAGGCCGAGTTCGCGCCGCGCCTGCGCCAGCTGCTGGCCGCCGGCGAGCAAGAGGGCGCCGAACGCGAGGCGCACAGCCTCAAGGGCCTGGCCGGCAACCTCGGTGCCGGCGACCTGGCGGCGCAGGCGGCGGCCCTGGAAAGCGCGATCAAGGATGCCCGCCACGACGAGCTGGGCGCGCTGCTCGGCGAGCTGGAGCGCAGCCTGGCCGAGCTGCTCGCGGCGATCCGCGCGCTGCCCGTGGCGCAGGCCATGGCCGAGGTCGACCCGCAGCAGCTGCTGCCGGTGTGCCAGCAGCTGCTGCGCCTGTTCGGCGACGACGATCCGCGTGCCGGAAAAGTCTTCGACGAGCAGGCCGAACTGCTGCGCAGCGCCTTTAATGATGCATATGCCCCGCTGGCGGCGGCGGTGCACGGTTTCGACTTCGAGCGGGCCCGGGCCCTGCTGCGCCAGGCCGCGCAGCAACAGGGGCTGGGGCTCTGAACAGGGGGTATGGATGATGGTGGAAATGCTCGACCGGCCCGACCAGCCGCTGATCCTGCTGGTCGACGACACCCCGGAAAACCTCACGCTGATGAGCGAGCTGCTGGCCGACCACTACCGGGTCAAGGTCGCCAACCACGGTGCCAAGGGCCTGCGCATCGCTGCCGAGAGCCAGCCCGACCTGATCCTGCTGGACATCATGATGCCGGAGATCGACGGCTACGAGGTGTGCCGGC
Organism: Pseudomonas alcaligenes; assembly: GCF_041729615.1. Lineage (NCBI taxonomy): Bacteria > Pseudomonadati > Pseudomonadota > Gammaproteobacteria > Pseudomonadales > Pseudomonadaceae > Aquipseudomonas > Aquipseudomonas alcaligenes. The sequence continues at coordinate 3,533,645 of NZ_CP154874.1, forward strand.
GGCTCAAGGCCGACCCGGCCACCGCCGAGATCCCGGTGATCTTCCTCACCGCCAAGAGCGAGCAGGCCGACGAGCAGCAGGGCTTCGACCTGGGCGCGGTGGACTACATCACCAAGCCGATCAGCCCGCCCATCGTTCTCGCCCGCGTGCGTGCGCAGCTGCAGCTCAAGGCCAGTGCGGACTTCCTGCGCGACAGGAGCGAGTACCTGGAGTGGGAGGTGCGCCGCCGCACCCGTGACATCCAGCGCCTGCAGGAGGTGACCATCGAGGCCATGGCCGGCCTCGCGGCGATGCGCGACAACCCCTGCGGCAAGCACCTGGCGCGTATCGAACCGTACATGGTCGAGCTGGCCGCCACCCTGGCCCGTCAGCAACCGCTGCTGGCCGAGGAGCTGCATGAGGCGCGCATCGCCCAGCTGGGCAAGTCGGCGCTGCTGCACGGCATCGGCAAACTGGTGCTGCCCGACCGCATCCTGCTCAGCCCGGTGCCACTGCAGGGCGACGATCTCAAGCTGCTGCACAGCCATGCCCAGGCCGGGCGCGACGCCCTGCTGGCCGCCGAGGCCAAGCTGGGCAGCGTCACCGACTTCCTGCGCGATGCCCGCGATATCGTCTATAGCCAGCACGAGCACTGGGACGGCAGCGGCTATCCGCAGGGCCTGCACGGCGAGCAGATTCCGCTGGCGGCACGGCTGATGGCGGTGGTCGGCGCTTACGAGGAGCTGACCAGCCACCACCCCTACCGCCAGGCGCTGTCCTGCGCCGAGGCGGTGGCGCAGATCAGCGCGGCCAGCGGTACGCGCTTCGATCCCTCGGTGGTGCTGGCGCTGATCGAGGCGGCCGAACCTTTCACCGAGATCGCCCGCGCGCACGCCGACGATGCCGCCTCGCTGCGCTGCGAGCTGCAGCGCTTGGAGGAGTCGCTGGGCGAGAGCATCGAGCTGACCCTGCCGCCGGGCTGAAGCATGCCGTTCGCGAGGCGATTCCGCTTCGCGCTGGCGGGCTGGCGGCGGATTGCCGTATAACGCCTGCTGATTTCCCCACCGGAGCCCCTTGGCACGCGATGAAGACCCCGAAACGCCTGGAACCCCTGCTCGAAGATGGCCTGATCGACGAGGTCGTGCGCCCGCTGATGAGCGGCAAGGAAGCTTCGGTCTATGTGGTGCGCTGCGGCAAGGAACTGCGTTGCGCCAAGGTCTACAAGGAGGCCAACAAGCGCGGCTTCCGCCAGGCCGCCGAGTACCAGGAGGGCCGCAAGACCCGCAACAGCCGGGATGCCCGCGCCATGGCCAAGGGCAGCAAGTACGGGCGCAAGGAGCAGGAGGAGGCCTGGCAGAACGCCGAGGTGTCGGCGCTGTTCCGCCTGGCCGCCGCCGGCGTGCGGGTGCCCAAGCCCTACGACTACCAGGATGGCGTGCTGCTGATGGAGATGGTCGACGACGGCTATGGTGACGCCGCGCCGCGCCTCAACGATGTCGACTTGCTGCCCGAGGATGCCCGCGAGTTCCACGCCTTCATGATCGGCGAAATCGTCAAGATGCTCTGCGCCGGCCTGGTGCATGGCGACCTGTCGGAATTCAACGTGCTGCTCGACCCGCACGGCCCGGTGATCATCGACCTGCCGCAGGCGGTGGACGCGGCGGCCAACAACCATGCCTTCAGCATGCTCGAGCGCGACGTGCGCAACATGGCCGAGTATTTCGGCCAGTTCGCCCCGGAGCTGCTGGAGACCCGCTACGCCAAGGAGATGTGGGCGCTCTACGAGGACGGCAAGCTGACCCCCGAGACTCAGCTGAGCGGCCGCTTCGCCGAGCCGGAGGCGGAGGCCGATGTCGGCGCGGTGCTGCGCGAGATCAAGGCGGCGCTGGCCGAGCAGGCGCGCCGCGAGGCCGCGCGCAACGCCGAGGATGCCCCGCACGACGAGCCGCCGCCACCGCCCTGGGCGCAGTGAGGCCCGCTGTCCGGTCGCGATAGGCGGCAACTGTACCGGGCGGCGGAGGCGGGGCGCTGCTAGTGTGCGAGCACTGACTCCGGAGTCCGTCCATGCCGCTGCCGCACATCCTCCTGGCCCTGCTGGTCACCCTGATCTGGGGTGTCAACTTCGTGGTGATCAAGGTCGGCCTGCAGGACTTCCCGCCGTTGCTGTTCTGCGCCCTGCGCTTCGCCCTGGCGGCGCTGCCCCTGTTGTTCCTGCGCGGGCCGTTGCCGGCGCCGCTGTGGCGCATCGTGCAGATCGGCGTGCTGCTCGGGGTGATCAAGTTCGGCCTGCTGTTCGTCGGCATGCACCTGGGCATGCCGGCCGGCCTGTCCTCGCTGGTGCTGCAGAGCCAGGTGTTCTTCACCGTGCTGATCGCCGCCGTGCTGCTCGGCGAACGGCCCACGCCGCGCGCCCTGGTCGGACTGCTGCTGGCCGCCGGCGGGCTGCTGCTGATCGGCCTGCAGCGGCCGCTGGGCGACAGCCTGCTGGGCTTCGCCCTGGTGATCGGCGCGGCGCTGGCCTGGGCCTGCGCCAACATCGCCACCAAGCGCTCCGGGGCCAGCGACATGCTGCGCCTGATCTGCTGGGTCAGCCTGGTCCCGGTGCTGCCGCTGCTGGGCCTGTCCTACCTCTTCGAAGGGCCGCAGGCGATCGGCGCGGCGCTCGCACAGCCGAGCTGGCGCGGCATCGGCGCGTTGCTGTACATCGCCTTCCTCGCCACCACGGTCGGCTTCGCCCTGTGGAGTTTCCTGCTGCGCCGCTACCCGGCCAGCCTGGTCACGCCATTCGCCCTGGCGGTGCCGGTGTCGGGCCTGCTGGCCGGCTGGCTGCTGCTGGGCGAGGCGCTCGACGGCCTCGGCTGGCTGGCCTGTGTGCTGGTGTTCGGCGGCCTGGCGATCACCGTGTTGCCGTGGCCGCTGCGACGGCTGCGTCAGCCCGTGGCGAGCCAGTAACTACGGGGCTTTGGCTAATGCGAATCGCTTCCTGCACTGTTCGATTCCCGTGCTTGACCGCGCGCCTCTGAGGGTCGAAGCTGCCTGTCTATACGGAGTTTTTTCGGAGAAGCGTTCATGAAAGGATCGGCAGCGGTTGTCGATTACCTGAAGGATCTACTGCGTGGCGAGCTGGCCGCGCGCGACCAGTATTTCCTGCATTCGCGGATGTACGAGGACTGGGGTTTCAACAAGCTCTACGAGCGCCTCAATCACGAGATGCAGGAAGAGACCGAGCATGCCGATGCCCTGCTCAGGCGCATCCTGTTCCTCGAAGCCACGCCCGACATGACGCCCAAGCCGATCAAGCCGGGCGCCACGGTGCCGGACATGCTGCGTGCCGACCTGGCGCTGGAATACGAGGTGCGCGCGGCCCTGGCCAAGGGCATCGAGCTGTGCGAGAAGCATGGCGACTACGTCAGCCGCGAGATCCTCGAAGTGCAGCTGCACGACACCGAGGAAGATCATGCCTACTGGCTGGAGCAGCAGCTCGGCCTGATCGACCGCATCGGCCTGCAGAACTACCTGCAATCACAGGCCTGATAGCAAGGCGATGAAAAAAGGGAGCTTCGGCTCCCTTTTTTCATGTTCAGTGGCAGCACTGACCTTCCAGATCCCTGAGGATCGGGCAATCCGGGCGGTGGTCGCCCTGGCAGTGCTGTACCAGCTCGCTCAGGGTGTCGCGCAGCGCGGTCAGCTCGGCGATCTTGCGGTTCAGCTCGTCGACGTGGGCCAGGGCCAGTGCCTTGACGTCGGCGCTGGCGCGCTCGCGGTCCTGCCACAGGGCCAGCAGCTTGCCGACTTCTTCCAGCGAGAAACCCAAGTCACGCGAGCGCTTGATGAAGGCCAGCACGTGCAGGTCCTGTTCGCCGTAGCGGCGGTAGCCGCTGTCGCTGCGCCCGGCCGGCCGCAGCAGGCCGATGGACTCGTAGTAGCGGATCATCTTTGCGCTGAGTCCGCTGTGTTTCGCTGCCTGGCCGATGTTCATGAGCGCTGCTCCGTGTCGGGTTTCCAGGTGTTGAGCAGCAGCGCGTTACTCAGCACGCTGACGCTGGACAGGGCCATGGCGGCGCCGGCCACCATCGGGCTGAGCAGGCCGGCGGCGGCCAGCGGAATGCCCACCAGGTTGTAGATGAAGGCCCAGAACAGGTTCTGCTGGATCTTGCGCCAGGTGCGCCGGCTGATTTCCAGCGCCGCCGGCACCAGGCGCGGGTCGCCGCGCATCAGGGTGATGCCGGCGGCGTGCATGGCCACGTCGGTGCCGCCACCCATGGCGATGCCGACATCGGCGGCGGCCAGGGCCGGGGCATCGTTGATGCCGTCGCCGACCATGGCCACGCTGACGCCCGCGCGTTTCAGCGCGGCGACATGCGCCGCCTTGTCCGCCGGCAGGACCTGGGCATGCACCCGGTCGATGCCCAGTGCATGGCCCACGGTGTTGGCGCTGCCGGCGTTGTCGCCGCTGATCAGGTGGCTCTCGATGCCCTGGTCGCGCAGTGCGGCGACGGCCGCGGCGGCGCCTGCCTTGAGGCTGTCGCCGAAGGCCAGCAGGCCGAGCACGCGCGGCGCCGTGCCCAGCTCGATCAGCCAGGACAGGGTGCGCCCCTCGGCTTCCCAGGCCGTGGCCTGCTGGCGCAGCGGGCTGCCGAGCTGCAGTTCGTCGAACAGCCGCTGGTTGCCCAGGGCCAGCGCGCGGCCTGCCACTTCGCCGCGGATGCCGCGCCCGGCCAGGGCCTGGCTGGCGGTCAGCGGCGGCGGGGTGAGACCGCGTTCCGCGGCCGCCGTCAGCACTGCGTGTGCCAGCGGGTGCTCGCTGCCCTGCTGCAGGGCGGCGGCCAGGCGCAGCAGCTCGTCTTCCTCGATGTTCTCGCTGGCCAGGTGGACGATGCGCGGCTGGCCGGAGGTGAGGGTGCCGGTCTTGTCGAAGGCCACCACCGCGACCTTGTGCGCCAGCTCCAGGGCTTCAGCGTCCTTGATCAGGATGCCGTGGCGCGCCGCCACGCCGGTACCGGCCATGATCGCCGCCGGGGTGGCCAGGCCGAGGGCACAGGGGCAGGCGATCACCAGCACCGCCACCGCGTTGATCAGCGCCTGCTCCAGGCTGGCGCCGGCGAGCAGCCAGCCGCCGAGGGTGAGCAGGGCGATCAGCAGCACGGCCGGGACGAACACCGCGCTGACCCGGTCCACCAGCTTCTGGATCGGCGCCTTGGCCGACTGGGCGTCCTCCACCAGGCGAATGATCCGCGCCAGCACCGTCTCGCCGCCCAGGGCCGTGGTGCGCACGATCAGCCGGCCTTCGCCATTGATGGCGCCGCCGGTGACCCGGTCACCCGGGGCCTTGGCCACCGGCAGGCTCTCACCGCTGATCAGCGCCTCGTCGGCCTGGCTGTGGCCTTCGAGCACTTCGCCGTCCACCGGGAAGCGCTCGCCGGGGCGCACCACCACCCGGTCATCCAGGCGCAGGGCGGCAATCGCCACCTCTTCCTCGCGACCGTCCACCAGGCGCGTGGCGCGCTCCGGGCGCAGCGCCTCGAGGGCGCGGATGGCCGCGCTGGTCTGGCGCTTGGCGCGGCTCTCCAGGTACTTGCCGAGCAGCACCAGGGCGATGACCACCGCCGAGGCCTCGAAATACAGGTGCGGCACATGGTGTTCGGCCGTGGCCCAGAGGTACAGGCTCAGGCCGTAGCCGGCGCTGGTGCCCAGGGCCACCAGCAGGTCCATGTTGCCGCTGCCGGCCTTCACCGCCTTCCAGGCCGCCCGGTAGAAGCGCGCGCCGAGGACGAACTGCACCGGCGTGGCCAGCAGGAACTGCACCCAGGCCGGCAGCATCCAGTGCAGGCCGGCCCATTCGGCCAGCATCGGCACCACCAGCGGCGCGGCCAGCAGCAGGGCGAGGATCACCGCCAGGCGCTCGCGGCGCAGCGCGGCCTGCGGGTCCTGGGTTGGCACGCTGTCGAGCAGGCTGGCCGTGTAGCCGGCGTCCTCGACGGCGGCGATCAGCGCGGCACTGGAGGTGCCGGCGAGCATCTCGACATGGGCGCGCTCGCTAGCCAGGTTGACGCTGACGCGGCGCACCCCGGCGACCTTCAGCAGCGCCCGCTCGATGCGCCCGGCGCAGCTGGCGCAGGTCATGCCGCCGAGGTTCAGCTCCAGGCTCTGCAAGGGGACCGAGTAGCCGGCCTGCTCGACGGCCGCCAGCAGCTCGTCCAGGCGTTCGCGCGGGGCGGTGATGCGGGCCTGTTCGGTGGCCAGGTTGACGCTGCTCTGTTGCACCTCGGGCACCCGGCTCAAGGCGCGCTCGACGCGGCCGGCGCAGCTGGCGCAGGTCATGCCGTGGATGGGCAGGTCGAAGGTCTGCAGGTTGGACATGGGCGATTCCTCCTCGATTCGCCCACAGGATCAACCTTGACACCGGGTCAAGGTCAAGCCCCGCCTGCGCCTTCAATAATTCTGCGGTGCCGGGATCAGCTGCAGGCCCAGCGAGTCCATGGCGATACGGTATCTGAGCACCTCGCCGCTGTTGATCTGCAGGCTCTGGCTGCGCAGCTGCTCGAAACGTGGCTGGCAGTGCTGGCCGCCGAGCTGGCCGAGGCGCACCAGTACCTGGCCCGGGGGCAGGTTGAGGGTGATCGACTGGCCCTGGTACAGGCGCGCGGTGAGGTTGCCCTGCAGGTACAGGCCGATCTCGCAGGGTGTCGAGACTTCCAGGCGTTCGCGCGAGACGATCAGTACGCCGTAGTCGATCGGCGTGGGCAGGGTCATCGGTGCCAGCGGCACGGCAGCCGCTTGCGGCGCGGGAGTCGGCGTTGGCATCTCGCTAGCCGGCAGGGCAGGCTCGGGCACCGATTCGTCGGCCAGGGCTGGCAGGCAGAGCAGGGCGAGCAGGACGGCGGGCAGGCGCATGGCGGTGATTCCTCGAGGCTTCCCTGCAGCTTGGTTCAGCCGCCGTGGAACGACAAGTCGCCGCGGCTTGACCTTGCCATCGTGGCAGGCTTGAGACTGCTCGCAGGGCCGGAGGAGGCCCCCAGTCACCCCAGCGAGAGGTATACACCATGCAAATCCTGAAAGTTTCCGGCATGTCCTGTGGCCACTGCGTACGTGCCATCACCCGGGTGGTGCAGGCCGGCGATCCGGCGGCGGAAGTGCAGATCGACCTCGGCGCCGGCGAAGTCCGGGTCGCCAGCCGGCAGAGCCTGGAGCAGTTGCTGCAGGCCATCCGCGACAAGGGCTACGAGGCCGAGGCAGCCTGACCGCTCCGCAGGGCACCCGATCCGGGGGGGGGGCCTGTCCGCCGGTCCGGGCTATCGGGGCGGCGGATTCCATTTGCGCAGCAGGCCGCGTAGCTGCGCGTCGATCAGCGCGGCGGTGTCGCTCAGCGGGTCGAACAGGGTCGGGTCGCGCGTCCAGTCGGTGAACAGGCCGACCAGCTGCGCGTGCAGCGCGCGCGCCGCCAGGCGCGGGGTCACTCCAGGCAGCAGGCGCTGCTGGCAGGCCGGGCGCTCGAACAGTGCCTGCACCAGGCCGATGAACTGGTTGATGAAGGCGATGTGGCGTTCCTCGGCCTCGCGCAGTTCCTCGGTGAACTCGCAGCGGTGCAGCAGGATGGTGAAGATGCGCCGTTTCTGCTCGTCGCGGGCCAGGTTCTCGATCGCCTCAATGCACAGGTCGCGCAGCGACAGCAGCGGGTCGCCACCGTCGCAGCCGCCCAGGCGCTCGGCCAGTTGCTCCGGCGGCAGGCGCACCTGGCTGAGCATCTCGTGGAACAGGTGCGCCTTGTTCTCGAAGTGCCAGTACACCGCACCGCGCGTCACCCCGGCGGCGCGGGCGATCAGCTCGAGGGTGCTGTGCGCCACGCCTTTTTCCAGAAACAACTGTTCGGCAGCGGCCAGGATGGCGGCACGGGTCTGCTCGGCTTGTTCTTTGGTGCGGCGCATGGCGGGTATCGGTAATCGGTCTAGGCTCAGTCAGGGGAACGCAGTGTAACGATTTTTGCGTCATCGCTTTGTTTACAAACGTGAATGTATGTAACTAGCATGGCCGCCTTTCCGGGCTTGTGCCCGTCCAAGATGTCACGGAGACGACTCATGTTTGCTCGACCGCTCCCGCTTGCCTTTGCAACGCTGGCCCTGGGTACGTTGTTCAGCCCGCTGCTGCAGGCCGCCGACCCGGCCGCGCAGATGCCGCCGCCGGAAGTGCTGGTGGAAGCGGCCAAGGTCGAGTCGCTGCCGCTGCAGTTCGAGTACCCGGCGCGCACCGCCGGCTACCGCGAGGTGCAGGTGCGCGCCCAGGTCAGCGGCATCCTGCAGGAGCGCACCTACCAGGAGGGCAGCCAGGTCAAGCAGGGCCAGGTGCTGTTCCGCATCGACCCCCGCCCCTATGAGGCCGCGCTGGCTCGCGCCAAGGGTGCGCTGGCCCAGGAGCAGGCGCGCTACCGGCAGACCGAGCGCGACCTCAAGCGTATCCGCGAGCTGCAGAAGAAGGGCTTCGCCAGCGAGAGCGAGCTGGACAACGCGGTATCCAACTTCGAGCAGAGCAAGGCCAACATCGAGGCGGCCAGGGCCGAGGTGCAGGCCAAGCAAATCGACCTCGACTACACCACGGTGAAGGCGCCGATCTCCGGCATCACCAGCAAGGAGACGGTGTCCGAGGGCAGCCTGATGGTGGCCGGCGACCCCAACGCCAGCCTGCTGACCCAGATCACCCAGCTCGACCCCATCTATGTCAACTTCGCCGCCCCCGACCGCGAAGTGTCCAGCGTGCGCAGCGGCCTGCAGAGCGGCAGCCTGGTGCGCGACGGCGGCCAGCAGATGAGCGTGGAGATCAAGTTCGGCGACGGCTCCAGCTACCCGCTGGAAGGCAAGGTGGACTTCACCGACAGCCTGATCGACCGCGCCACCGGCACCGTCAGCGCCCGCGCCGTGGTGCCCAACCCGGACCAGGCGCTGATGCCGGGGCAGTTCGTGCGCGTGGTGGTCAAGGGCATCAGCAAGCCCAACGCGGTGACCGTGCCGGAGCGCGCCATCTCCCAGGGGCCCAATGGCACCTTCGTCTATGTGGTGGACGAGCAGGGCCTGGCGCGCATTCGCCCGGTCACCACCGCGCACACCGCCGCGGGGCGCTGGGTGGTGGACAGCGGCATCGCCGCCGGCGACCGGGTGATAGTCGAGGGCCTGCCCAAGGTGCGGCCGAACGCACCGGTCAAGGTGGCCGAGGCCCCTGCGGCCCCGGCCACCCAGCCTTAAGGAGTCCGGCCCGTGATCTCAAGGTTCTTCATCGACCGGCCGGTGTTCGCCGCGGTCATCTCCATCGTCATCATCCTTGCCGGCCTGGCCGCCATGCGCGCCCTGCCCATCGCCCAGTACCCGCAGATCCTGCCGCCGCAGGTGTCGGTGTCGGCCAGCTACCCGGGCGCCAGCGCCCAGGTCATTGCCGAGACCGTGGCCGCGCCGCTGGAGCAGCAGATCAACGGCGTCGAGGGCATGATCTACCAGCTGTCCAACTCGGCCAGCAGCGGCAGCATGAGTCTGTCGGTGTACTTCGAGGTGGGCCGCGACCCCGACCAGGCCACCATCGACGTCAACAACCGGGTGCAGGCCGCCCTGGCCAAGCTGCCGGAGGAGGTGCGCCGGCAGGGCGTGAAGGTGGAGAAGAAGTCCTCGGACATCCTCCAGGTGGTCACCCTGTTCTCGCCGGACAATTCCAAGGACCCGGTGTTCATCTCCAACTACGCGCTGATCAACGTCATCGACGAGCTCAAGCGCCTGCCGGGGGTGGGCGACGTCAGCCAGTTCGGTTCGAAGAACTACTCCATGCGCATCTGGCTGCGTCCGGACAAGCTGGCGCAGTACGACCTGACGCCGACCGACGTGGTCAACGCCATCCGCGAGCAGAACTCGCAGTTCGCCGCCGGCAGCTTCGGCCAGCAGCCGCTGCAGACGCCGCAGGACTTCACCTACACGGTGACCACCCAGGGCCGCTTCAAGGACCCCAAGGAGTTCGAGAGCGTGATCCTGCGCTCCGACGCCACCGGCGCCAGCCTGCTGCTCGGTGACGTGGCGCGCATCGAGCTGGGCGCCCAGGACTATTCCCTGGTGACCAGCCTCAATGGCCAGCAGAACGCCGCCTTCGGCGTCTACCTGCAGCCTGGCGCCAACGCCCTGGACACCGCCGAGGCGGTGCGCGCGACCATGGATCGCCTGGCCGAGCGCTTCCCCGAGGGCATCTCCTACAAGATCCCCTACGACACCACCAGGTTCGTGCAAATCTCCATCGATGAAGTGGTCAAGACCTTCTTCGAGGCGCTGCTGCTGGTGGTGCTGGTGGTCTTCGTGTTCCTGCAGAACTGGCGCGCCACGCTGATCCCGGTGCTGGCGATTCCGGTGTCGCTGGTCGGCACCTTCGCCGGCATGTACGCGCTGGGCTTCTCGATCAACCTGCTGACCCTGTTCGGCATGGTGCTGGCCATCGGCATCGTGGTCGACGACGCCATCGTGGTGATCGAGAACGTCGAGCGGGTGATGCGCACCAAGAAGCTGGGGGCCCGCGAGGCGGCCATCGAGGCCATGGAGGAGGTCACCGGGCCGATCATCGCCATCGTCCTGGTGCTGTGCGCCGTGTTCGTCCCGGTGGGCTTCCTCGGCGGCCTGGCCGGCGAGATGTACAAGCAGTTCGCGATCACCATCGCGGTGTCGGTGGTGATTTCCGGCATCGTCGCCCTGACTCTGTCGCCGGCGCTCTGCGCGCTGATGCTCAAGCCCGACCATAGCGAGCCGGCGGCGCCGTTCCGCGCCTTCAACCGCCTGTTCGACAAGCTGACCGATGCCTATGGCGCCGGCGTGGCCTTCTTCCTCAAGCGCTCGCTGGTCGGCCTGCTGCTGTTCGGCGGCATGATCGCCCTCACCGTCGGGCTGTTCAGCCGGGTGCCCGGCTCGCTGGTGCCGGACGAGGACCAGGGCTACGTGATCAATGCCTACTTCCTGCCGCCGGCCGCTTCGGTCAACCGCACCGACGCGCTGACCAGCGACTTCACCCAGCAGCTGATGAAGCACCCGGCGGTAGAGGACGTGGTGACCTTCGCCGGCTTCGACGTGCTGACCTTCGGCCAGCGCACCAATGCCGGGGTGAGCTTCGTGCCGCTCAAGGATTGGTCCGAGCGCACCACGCCGGAGCTGGATGCACGCAACCTGACCCGCGAGTTCATGGGCATGGGCTTGTCCGAGAAGGACGGCCTGGTCATGAGCTTCAACCCGCCGCCGATCACCGGCATGAGCACCACCGGCGGCTTCGAGGGCTATATCCAGGACCGCAGCGGCGGCAGCGTCGAGCAGCTCGGCGAGAAGGTCCAGGCCTTCCTCGCCGCAGCGCAGAAGCGTCCGGAACTGGCCGGGGTGCAGAGCACCTTCAACGCCAGCGTGCCGCAGTACTACATCGACCTCGACCGCACCAAGGCGCGCGCCCTGGGCGTGTCGATCAGCGATGTGTTCACCGCCATGCAGTCGACCTTCGGCAGCTACTACGTCAACGACTTCACCCTGTACGGCCGCACCTGGCAGGTCAGTCTGCAGTCGGAGTCGGAGTTCCGCCGCAAGCCCGAGGACCTGTCGCAGGTCTACGTGCGCGCCAGCGGCGGCGACCTGGTGCCGCTGACCAGCCTGATCAAGGTGCGGCGCATCCTCGGGCCGGATACCTACGCGCGCTTCAACGTCTACCCCTCGGCCAAGTTCCTCGGCGGCCCGGCGCCGGGCTACAGCTCGGGCCAGGCGCTGGCGGCGATCCAGGAAGTGGCCGACGAGGTGCTCGGCAGCGACTATACCGTCGGCTGGACCGGCTCGGCCTACCAGGAGCTGGCCACCCAGGGTTCCGGCAGCACGGCGTTCATCTTCGGCCTGATCATGGTGTTCCTCATCCTCGCCGCCCAGTACGAGCGCTGGACCCTGCCGCTGGCGGTGGTCACCGCGGTGCCCTTCGCGGTGTTCGGCGCGATCCTCGCCGTGTGGCTGCGCGGCATCCAGAACGACGTGTACTTCCAGGTCGGCCTGGTGACGCTGATCGGCCTGGCGGCGAAGAACGCTATCCTCATCGTCGAGTTCGCCGTGCTGCTGCGCGCCGAGGGCAAGAGCATCTTCGACTCCGCCTTCGAGGCGGCCAAGCTGCGCTTCCGCCCGATCGTGATGACCTCGCTGGCCTTCATCCTCGGCTGTGTGCCGCTGGCCATCAGCAGCGGTGCCGGTTCGGCGAGCCGCCACTCGATCGGTACCGGGGTGATCGGCGGCATGCTCGCCGCGACCCTGCTGGCGACCTTCCTGATTCCGATGTTCTACCTGCTGGTGGAGTCGCTGGCCGAGAAGCTGGGGCGCAAGAAGAAGGTTGGGGCCGCGCAGCAGCACTGATTCAAGTGGAAGTGGCTGGGCGGTCATCCGCTTGGCCGCGCTGGGCTTCCCTCGCGGCCAGGGCCGCTGCCACCGATTCGTTCACCGGGCGCCCTTGTGGCGCCCTCGGTTTTCCGGGGTGCGCCCCGCAGTGGATAACGCATGAACCTTCGCATCCTGCTGATCCTCGGCAGCCTCAGCGCCTTCGGGCCCATGGCCATCGACTTCTACCTGCCCAGCTTCCCGACCCTGGCGCGGGTGTTCGCAACCGATGTCGAGCATGTGCAGCTGTCGCTGGCGGCCTACTTCGCCGGCACCGCCCTGGGCCAGCTGGTCTACGGCCCGCTGGCCGACCGCTACGGCCGGCGCAAGCCGTTGCTGGCCGGGCTGGTGCTGTTCACCCTGGCCTCGCTGGCCTGCGCCCTGGCGAGCAGCCTGGAGTGGCTGATCGTCGCGCGTTTCGTCCAGGCCCTCGGCGGCTGCTCCGGCATGGTCATCTCGCGCGCGGTGGTGCGCGACCTGTGCGATCCGCTGGCCTCGGCCAAGGTGTTCTCCAAGCTGATGCTGGTGATGGGCGTGGCACCGATCCTCGCGCCGCTGGGCGGCGGTGTGCTGCTGCAGCTGTTCGGCTGGCAATCGATCTTCCACGGCCTGATGCTGTTCAGCGCCCTGTGCCTGCTGGCGGTGCTGCTGTGGCTGCCGGAAACCCAGCCGGCCGGGGTGGCACGTCCGCCGCTGTCGGGGGCGCTGCGCCGTTACCTGGCGCTGCTCGGTAACCGCCTGCTGATCGGCCACGGCCTGACCGGCGGGGTGGCGATGGCCGGCATGTTCGCCTACATCTCCGGCTCGCCCTTCGTCTTCATCGAGCTGTACGGGGTGTCGGCGGACAACTACGGCTGGCTGTTCGGCGCCAACGCCGCCGGCTTCATCCTCACCGCCCAGTTCAATGGCTGGCTGCTGCGCCACCATGGCCCGGGGCACTGGCTCAAGCGCACCGTGTGGGTCTACTGCGTGGCGACCCTGGCGCTGCTGGCGGTGGCCATGGCCCAGCCGGCGCAGCTGTGGCCGCTGCTGATTCCGCTGTTCATCTCCACCGCCAGCCTGTCCTGCGTGCTGCCCAATGCCACTGCCTGCGCCATGGCCGGGCAGGGCGCCCATGCCGGCAGCGCCTCGGCGCTGATCGGTTCGCTGCAGTTCGTGGTGGCGGCGCTGGCCTCGGCCGCGGTCGGCACCCTGCACGACGGCACGGCACGGCCCATGGCCCTGGTCATCGCCGTCTGCGGCCTGCTGACGGTGATCCTGGCGCTGTTCACCGCGCGCCATGCGCGCCGCTTGGCGCTGGAGTTCTGAGGCTCAGGCCGCGGCCTGTTCGTGCTCTTCCACCTCGGCGCCGCCCAGCGCCCGCTGCACCGCGCGCTGTGCCTGGCGGGCCAGGGCGTTGCGCTCCTGGCCGGTGCTGGCGATGGGGGGCAGCAGGTGGATCTCGACCTGCGCCCTGTCGCTGCGCAGTAGGCGCAGCAGGTGCGAGAGAAGGTCGTCGTCGCCGATGAAGGGGGCGATGGGGTCGGGCTCGCCGTCGCGCAGGTAGCGGATCGCCACCGGCTGCAGCGGCACGCCGGCTTCGATCGCCCCGGTCAGCAGGCGACCATGGAAGGTGCGCACCTGGCGGCCGTCGGTGGTGGTGCCCTCGGGGAAGATCAGCAGCTGGCGCCCGGCCTGCAGGTGGCGATGCAGCTGGCGCGCCAGCAGCGCGCTGTCCCCCGAACCGCGGCGGATGAACAGGGTGCCGGCCTTGTGCGCCAGCCAACCGGCCAGCGGCCAGGTGCGCACCTCGGCCTTGGACAGGAAGGACAGCGGCAGCAGCTGGCCGAGCAGCGGGATGTCGGTCCACGACACATGGTTGCCGACCCACAGGTGCGGGCCGCTGGGCAGCTCGCCGTGCACTTCGACGGTGAAGGGCAGGGCGCCGCCGAGGCGGGCGAGGAACCAGCGCGTCAGGCGCTGGCGCAGGCCCATCAGGTCGTGGCGACGCAGGCGTTCGGCCAGGGCCACGCCACCGGCCAGCAGCAGGCCCAGCAGCAGCACCGCCGTCAGCCGGGCCAGGCGCAACCACAGGCGCAGCTGCTTCATACCGCGGCCTTGAAGTGGCGGGCATAGCGCGGGCACAGCTCGTCGCGCTTGAGCAGGATGAACACGTCCGCCACCTGGAAGTCCGGGTCCCAGCAGGGCTCGCCGCACACCTTGGCGCCCAGGCGCATGTAGGCCTTGAGCAGCGGCGGCATCTCGGCGATCACGTTGCCCGGGACCTCCAGTGCCGGCAGTGGCGTGCGCGGCTCGGCGCGCAGGTGCTCGGTGCACAGGTAGCGCTCGCGCAGGCGCTGCATGATGGCCTGGGCCTGGATGCCGCCGTCCTGCATGGGGATGCTGGCGCAGCCCATCAGGTAGCGGTAGCCGCCCTCGTTGAGCACCTCGGCCAGCTCGCTCCACAGCACGGCGATGGTGCCGCCGTTGCGGTAGGCCGGATCGACGCAGGTGCGGCCGATCTCCAACACCGGCCCCTCGAGGTGGGCCAGGCCGTGCAGGCTGAACTCCTCCTCGCTGTAGAAGCGCCCCAGGCTGGCGGCGGCCTGGTGGTCGAGCAGGCGGGTGGTGGCCACCAGGCGGCCGCTGCTCAGGTCGCGTACGCCGATGTGGCGGCAGTGTGGGTCGAAGTCATCCATGTCCAGGCCCAGTTCGGCCCCTTGCAACTTGGCATCGAATTCGCTGCTGAACACGGCGAAGCGCAGGCTCTGGGCCTCGCGCAATGCGTCCGGGCCTATCAGGCGTTCGGCTTGCAGGCGGCGTTCGGCAGTGGTGTCGCGGGCGATGCGGGTCATCGATTAGCCTCCATAAGCCAGCCTGCGGTGGGTTGCGGCCGGTCGATGTTGTTGGGCAAGCTCAGGCTAGGAACACCTGGTGTCACCTCCATGAAGCTTTGGTGATGCTTGCGTGACAGACGACGAGGACTCTGCGATGCCCTGGCAATCCCTGCTGGAAACCCGAGACCGCCTGCCGGCGACGAACCTGGACGACTGGTACGCCGCGCTGCTGGAACGCGCTGGCGATACCACTCCCTTCGCCCTGGCCGTGCTCGGCGGGCGCCTGGCCGCCACGCCCGGCCTGGCCTTCCTGGCCGGCTACCAGGGCGCCCTGCGTGCGCTGTGGCCGGCGGCGCCGCGCAGCCTGGGCGCGCTGTGCGTGACCGAGAACAGGAGCACCCGCCCGGCGGACCTGCACACCCGCCTGAGCGGCCTGCACCTGTCCGGGCGCAAGGACTTCGTCACCGCCGCCGAGGCCGCCGACTGGCTGCTGGTGGCTGCGCGGGTGGAAGAGCAGGGCGCGCCGCGCCTGGCCCTGGGCGTGGTGCGCAGCGGCGCGCCGGGAGCGCGCATCGAAGCGCTGCCGGCGCTGCCGCTGATGCCGGACATCGGCCATGCCCGCCTGCACCTGGACAATGCCTTGTGCGAGCTGCTGCCGGGCGACGGCTGGGACAGCTACGTGAAACCCTTCCGCAGCCTCGAGGACCTGCACGTGCTGGCCGCGCTGAGCGCCTGGCTGTATGGCGTCGGCCAGGACGGCGGCTGGCCGCGGGAGCTGCGCCTGCGCCTGCTCGGCCTGCTGGCCGGTTGCGCCGAAGTGGCCCGCCACGGCGCCAGCGAGCCGGCCACCCACCTGCTGCTGGCCGGCCTGTTCGCCCAGTTCCAGGCCCTGCGCGCGGAGCTGGACGCGGCCATCGGCGCCGGCCCGCAGCCCTGGGCGACGCTGTGGGCGCGCGATCGCAACCTGCTGGAGGTGGCCGGCGCGGCGCGGGCCAAGCGTCTGGAGAAGGCCTGGGCGGCCCTGCAGCTGTAGGCCGGGCCGCAGTTTTGCGAGCCTGATGCCTGGTGGTCGGGGATTCCCGCTCTCAACCCGGGACCCGCTTGATCCAGGTCAGTACGCGCTGCGGCGCCTGCCTCTATGTTCGCCTCGCGTTTTTCCTGCGAGGTTGCCATGCGCCGCGAGCCCATAGTGCTGTTCGATAACGGCACCCACCAATGCCTGATGTTCGATGACCTGGTCAGCGGCGAAGGTGTCCAGTCCAACCAGTTCCTCATCGTCGACGGCGACCAGTACCTGCTGCTCGATCCGGGTGGCGACCTGACCTACACGCCGCTGTCGCTGGAGCTGTCCAAGCGCATCCCGGTGCAGGCGCTGACCTACATCTTCGCCTCGCACCAGGACCCGGACATCATCGCCTCGCTGGACAAGTGGCTGCTGCACACCCGCGCCCGGGTGATCTGCTCCAAGCTGTGGGCGCGCTTCCTGCCGCACCTCACCGCCAACTACCTGGCCCTGAGCCACGGCATCTGCACCTACGACCGCATCATCGCGTTGCCGGATCGCGGCCAGTCGATCCCCCTGGGCAACTGCCAGCTGAAGGCGGTGCCGGCGCACTTCCTGCACTCGGTGGGCAACTTCCAGCTGTATGACCCGGTGAGCAAGATCCTCTTCTCCGGCGACATGGGTGCCTCGCTGGTGGATGACGCCAGCCCGGTGATCGACTTCGTCAATCACATCCCCAACATGGCCGGTTTCCACCGCCGCTACATGGCCAGCAACAAGGCCTGCCGCTTCTGGGCGCAGATGGTGCGCGAGATGGACGTGGCGATGATCGTGCCGCAGCACGGCCGGCCCTTCGTCGGCGAGGCCATGATCAATGCCTTCCTCGACTGGATCGAGCACCTGGAATGCGGCCTCGACCTGCTGACCCAGCAGGACTATCGCCTGCCGGACTGATACCTCCGCCACATCGGCGCGATCAGCGCTATTGCCGGTCACGCCAGGCATGCTAGCGTCGGCTCCTCTTCATCACTGCGAGCGAGTCCGATGCCGCGTCGAACCCTCCTGGCCGCCGGCCTGCTGCTGAGCGCCGCTCCCCTGGCCGCCGAGACCTGGCCCATTCCCGAGTGGAGCAGCCAGTCGGCGGCTATCACGCCCGCCGTGCAGGCGCTGGACGACTATGCCTTTCCCGTGCGCGACGACATCAGTCGCGCCGGCGTGCGCAGCGAC
Organism: Pseudomonas alcaligenes; assembly: GCF_041729615.1. Classification (NCBI taxonomy): domain Bacteria; kingdom Pseudomonadati; phylum Pseudomonadota; class Gammaproteobacteria; order Pseudomonadales; family Pseudomonadaceae; genus Aquipseudomonas; species Aquipseudomonas alcaligenes. The sequence goes on from NZ_CP154874.1 coordinate 3,551,071, forward strand.
GCGCTGCTGGTGGTCAAGGATGGCGTGATCGTCCACGAGCGCTATGCCGCGCCCACCACGGCGCAGACCCCGCACCTGGCCTGGTCGGTGAGCAAGAGCCTGTTCGCCAGCGTGCTCGGCGTGGCCTACGGCGAGGGGCGCTTCAAGCTGGACGATGCGGTGGCCAAGCACTATCCGCCGTTCGCCACGCACCCCGAGGTGAAGATCGGCCACCTGCTCAACTGGGCCTCGGGCCTGGACTGGCAGGAGGACTACGAGTACGCGCCGCTGAAGTCCTCGGTGGTGGCCATGCTCTACACCCGCGGGCGCGCCGACATGGCCGCCTTCACCGCCAGCCACGGCGCGGCCGCCGCCCCCGGTACGCGCTTCTCCTATTCCAGCGGCGACAGCAACGTGCTGGGCGCCAGCCTCAAGGCCATGGTCGGCGAGCCGGCCCATAGCCACTATCCCTGGACCGCGCTGTTCGAGCCGCTGGGCATCGGCTCGGCGGTGTGGGAACGCGACGCCAGCGGCACCTTCGTCGCCTCGTCCTATGCCTACCTCACCGCCCGCGACCTGGCCCGCGTCGGCCTGCTGATGCAGCGCGACGGCCGCTGGGGCGCGCGCCAGCTGCTGCCGGCCAGCTGGGTGGCCTTCAACCGCACCCCCTTCGCCAACTACCGGCCCGACCCGCAGCAGCCCGATGACGCGGTACCCGGCGGCCAGTGGTGGCTCAACGCGCAGGTCGCGGACGCGCGCCGGCCCTGGCCCGACGTGCCGGCCAGCGCCTTCGCCGCCCTCGGCCACTGGGGCCAGGGCCTCTACGTGCTGCCGGAGCAGAAGCTGGTGGTGGTGCGCTACGCCGACGACCGCGACGGCAGCTACCGCCACAACGAACTGCTGAAACGGGTGCTGGCCGCCTATGGAGAACAGCCATGATCCGTCGTCGTCCGCTGCTGTCCGTGTCCCTGGCGCTGCTTGCCGGCCTGATCCTGCTGGCCTGGAGCAACCGCGTCCACCTGGCCGCCTTCCCCGGCATCATCGGCGCCTACTCGGCCAAGGAATACTGTTCCTGCCGCTATGTCAGCGGCAATCCGGCCGAGTACTGCGCCGGCTACGTCGAGCAGTACCTGCCGCTCGGCGCCCTGCACGATGACGCCGAGCGCAAGCGGGTGACCGCCGAGGGCCTGGGCAGCCGGCAGACCGCCGCCTGGCTGGGCGAGCGCCACGGCTGCCAGCTGCAGAGCCAGGCCGATCCGCTGTGAGCGCCGCAGACGGTTGCCTGCCACAAGCTGCAACCGTCCGGCGTTTGGCAAGGCCGGCCGGGGCCGCTATCGTTGCGCTCAAACCGCAACGCAAGTGAACCCATGGTCAAACCCCTGCTCACCCTCGGCGGCGCCCTGCTCGCCGCCGGCCTGACCCTGCCGGCGCAGGCCGACTGGTACCTGGACAACGAGTCCTCGCGCCTGTCGTTCATTTCCACCAAGGCCGGCAACCTCTCCGAAGTGCACCGCTTCCTCACCCTGCACGGCAGGATCGACGCCAAGGGCGCGGCGCGCCTGCGCGTCGAACTGGAGTCGGTGAGCACCGGCATCCCGGTGCGCGACGAACGCCTGCGCAGCCTGCTGTTCGACGTGGCCAATTTCCCCGACGCGCGCATCATGGCCCAGCTCGACCTGGCGCCGATCACCGACCTCGCGCCCGGTGCCCAGCTGGAGCTGAGCCTGCCGATCCAGGTGGAAATCCGCGGGCGCAAGCACGCCTACATGGCCGAGCTGCTGGCCACCCGCCTGGACGACCGGCGCTTCCAGGTGGTGACCCTGGCACCGCTGGTGCTGCATGCCGAGCACTTCGGCCTGGAGCCGGGCATCGAGGAACTGCGCAAGGTGGCCCGGCTGTCCACCATCAGCCTGTCGGTACCGGTCGGCGCGGTGATGATCTTCACCTCGCGATGAGCGGCGCCATCTTTCCCTGGAAGTCGGGCAATCGCTTCGAGCTGCTGGTCGATGGCCCGGCCTTCTTTCCGGCCATGCTCGCGGATATCGCCGCGGCGCGGCAGCGCGTGCTGCTGGAGCTCTACCTGGCCGAGGACGGGCGCTGCAGCGAGGCCCTGGTGCAGGCCCTGTGCGCGGCGGCCGGGCGTGGCGTGCAGGTGCTGTGCCTGTTCGACGACTTCGGCTGCCTGGGCCTGGGCCGCGCGCTACGCGAACGCCTGGCGGCTGCCGGCGTGCAGCTGCGCCTGTACAACCCGCTGCGCTGGCGCCGTGGCGTGCGCAACCTGTACCGCGACCATCGCAAGATCCTGGTGGTGGACGAGGCCAGCGCCTATGTCGGCGGCACCGGCGCCACCGACCAGTTCTGGCGCCCGCAGGCGCCCGAGGCCGACTGGCACGAGGTGATGGTGCGCATCCAGGGGCCGCTGGTGGCGCACTGGCGGCTGCTGTTCGAGGGCCAGTGGCTGGCCTGCGAGGGGCGCAGCCCCTGGGCCCCCGGCCATGCGCCCGGCCTGGCCTATCTGCCGCCCTGTCCGCCTTTGGGGCAGGGCATGGGCCGGGTGGCCTACGCCGACTCGCGCCAGCACCGCGACATCGTCCACTCGCTGCTGCGCAGCCTGGGCCAGGCCAAGCGCCGGGTATGGCTGGCCACGCCCTATTTCCTGCCCAGCCGCAAGGTCCGCCGCCAGCTGATGCGCGCCGCCGCACGCGGCGTCGAGGTGCGCCTGCTGCTGACCGGGCGCAACACCGACCACCCGCCGGTACGCTACGCCGGCCAGCGCTACTACCCCAGGCTGTTGCGCGCCGGGGTGCGCATCTTCGAGTACCAGCCGCGTTTCCTGCACCTGAAGATGGTGCTGGTGGACGACTGGGTCAGCGTCGGCTCGTGCAACTTCGATCACTGGAACCTGCGCTTCAACCTGGATGCCAACCTGGAGGCGCTGGATGCGCAGCTGACCCTGGCGGTTGCCGAGTCCTTCGTCGCCGACTTCGCCGCCAGCCAGGAGGTGACCCTGGAGGACTGGCGGCGCCGGCCGCTGCTCAGCCGCCTGCGCCAGCGCCTGTGGGGCTGGCTGGACCGGGTGGTGGTCAACCTGCTCGACCGCCGGCGCTGAGGGCGCCCGGCGGCGCACTCACCAGCCGGGCACGCCGCTCATGTCCGGCAGCTTGTGGGCGATGCCCTTGTGGCAGTCGATGCAGGTGGCCTGGCCGCTGCCCAGGGCGGTGGAGTGCATCTGCCGCGCCCGCGGGCTCTGCCGGGTGAAGTCCATGAAGTCGAAACCGTGGCAGTTGCGGCACTCCAGCGAGTCGTTGGCCTTGAGCCGGGCCCACTCGTGTTCGGCCAGCTCGCGGCGCTTCTCGAGGAACTTGTCGCGGGTGTTGATGGTGCCGAAGATCTTGCCCCAGACCTCCTTGGAGGCCTGCATCTTGCGCGCGATCTTGTCCGTCCACTGGTGCGGCACGTGGCAGTCCGGGCAGGTGGCGCGCACCCCCGAGCGGTTGCTGTAGTGGATGGTGTCCTTCAGTTCGACGTAGACGTTGCTTTCCATCTCGTGGCAGGAGATGCAGAACTGTTCGGTGTTGGTCGCCTCCAGGGCGGTGTTGAAGCCGCCCCAGAAGACGATGCCGGCGATGAAGCCGCCGAGGGTGAGGAAGCCCAGGCTGTAGTGCACGCTGGGCCGGCGCAGGATGCCCCAGTAGTCGCGGAGCAGGGCGAGCATGGCTTTCATGGGCACCTCAGGGCTGTTGGCCGGCCTGCTGCACTTCTTCCTGCAGCACCTGGTCGATGGTGCGGAAACCGTTCTTCACCAACGGTTGCACCTCCTTCTGCGGCACATGGCACTGCACGCAGAAGTAGCGCCGTGGTGCCACTGCGGCCAGGGCCTGGCCATCGCGATCCATGTAGTGGGTGATGCTGATCATCGGCGCCTGGGTCCTCGCGCTGCCCGCCCGGCTGTGGCAGGTCAGGCACTTGTTGCCGTTGGCGTCCACCTGGTAACCACGGATGGCGTGGGGAATGGTCGGCGGCTGCTCGGGGTAGTTGCGTTCGCGCTTGAGGTCCTTGTTCTCGTCGTTGGCCAGGGGCGGCGCGGGCAGTTCCTGGCTGATCGTGCCGCCGGGGCGGCGGCCGTCCGGGGCGGGGGCATCCAGCGGGTAGTCGGCGGCCTGGGCGAGGCTCGCCAGGAACACCAGCAACAGGGGCAGGCTTCTCATGATCGGGCTCCTCAGGCCAGGCTGACCAGTTCGATGCGCACCGCGCACTTCTTGTAGTCGGTCTGCTTGGAGATCGGGTCGGTGGCGTCCAGGGTGACCTTGTTGATCAGCTTGTTGGCGTCGAAGAAGGGCACGAACACCAGGCCGCGTGGCGGCTTGTTGCGCCCGCGGGTCTCGATGCGCGCACGCATCTCGCCGCGCCGGCTGATCACCTTGACCTCGCTGCCGCGCCGCGCCTTGAGGTCGCGGGCGTCGTCCGGGTGCATGTACACCAGGGCGTCGGGCACCGCGCGGTACAGCTCGTCGACGCGCTGGGTCATGCTGCCGGTGTGCCAGTGTTCGAGGACCCGGCCGGTGCTGAGCCAGAACGGGAAGTCCTTGTCCGGCGCCTCGGCCGGTGGTTCGTAGGGTAGGGCGAAGATGATCGCCTTGTTGTCCGGGTGGCCGTAGAACTGCACGCCGCTGCCTTTCTCGACGTAGGGATCGAGGCCTTCGCGATAGCGCCAGCGGGTCTCCTGGCCGTCGACCACCGGCCAGCGCAGGCCGCGCTCGGCATGGTAGGTGTCGAAGGGCGCGAGGTCGTGGCCGTGGCCGCGGCCGAACTGGGCGTATTCCTCGAACAGGCCCTTCTGCAGGTAGAAGCCGAAGGCCTTGGCTTCGTCGTTGGCATAGCCGGCGGCCAGCTCGCTGGCGGGGAAGCGGTCGACCTGGCCGTTGGCGAACAGCACCTGGTACAGGGTCTTGCCCTTGTACTGCGGGGCCTTGGCCAGCAGCTCGGCCGGCCACACCTCGTCGGTGCTGAAGCGCTTGGAAAACTCCACCAGCTGCCAGAGGTCGGATCTGGCCTCGCCCGGCGCCTGGACCAGCTGGTGCCAGAACTGGGTGCGGCGTTCGGCATTGCCGTAGGCACCTTCCTTCTCCACCCACATGGCGCTGGGCAGGATCAGGTCGGCGGCCTGGGCCGAGACGGTGGGATAGACGTCGGACACCACCACGAAGCATTCCGGGTTGCGCCAGCCCGGCAGTACCTCCTGCATGATGTTGGGCCCGGCCTGCATGTTGTTGCTGGCCTGGGTCCAGTAGAAGCGCAGCACGCCGTCCTTGAGCTTGCGGCTCTGCTCCACGGCGTGGAAGCCGGGCTTCTCCTGGATGGTGCCGGCGGGCAGCTGCCAGATCTTCTCGGCGGTGGCGCGGTGCTTGGGGTTGGCCACCAGCAGGTCCGCCGGCAGGCGGTGGGAGAAGGTACCCACCTCGCGCGCGGTGCCGCAGGCCGAGGGCTGGCCGGTGAGCGAGAAGGGGCTGTTGCCCGGCTCGCTGATCTTCCCGGTGAGCAGGTGGATGTTGTAGATCAGGTTGTTGGCCCACACGCCGCGGGTGTGCTGGTTGAAACCCATGGTCCAGAACGACATGACCTTGCGCTTGGGGTCGGCGTACAGCTCGGCCAGGGCCTTGAGGCGTTCGGCCGGTACCCCGGATTCCGCGGCGGCGCGCTCCAGGCTGTAGGGTTTGACGAAGGCGGCGAACTGCTCGAAGGAAATGTCCGTCCAGGTGTTGGCACTGGCGGCGTTCTTCGCCTTCTGCTCCAGCGGGTCGGTGGGGCGCAGGCCGTAGCCGATGTCGTCGGTGCCCTTGGCGAAGCGCGTGTGCCGGGCGACGAAGTCCTTGTTCACCGCACCGCTCTGGATGATGTGGTTGGCGATGTAGTTGAGGATGATCAGGTCGGTCTGCGGCTTGAACACCAGCGGGATGTCGGCCAGGTCGAAGCTGCGGTGCTCGAAGGTGGACAGCACCGCCACCTTGACGTGCGGCTGGCTGAGGCGGCGGTCGGTGACCCGGCTCCACAGGATCGGGTGCATCTCGGCCATGTTCGAGCCCCAGAGCACGAAGGTGTCGGTCGCCTCGATGTCGTCGTAGCAGCCCATCGGCTCGTCCATGCCGAAGGTGCGCATGAAGCCCATCACCGCCGAGGCCATGCAGTGGCGGGCGTTGGGGTCGATGTTGTTGGAGCGCAGGCCGGCCTTCATCAGCTTGTTCGCCGCATAGCCCTCCCACACGGTCCACTGCCCGGAGCCGAACATGCCGACCGCCTCGGGGCCGTTGGCGCGTAGCGCCTCCTTGACCTTCAGCGCCATGATCTCGAAGGCCTGCTCCCAGCTCACCGGCTGGAACTCGCCCTGCTTGTCGTACTGGCCGTTGCGCATGCGCAGCAGCGGCTGGGTCAGGCGGTCGACGCCGTACATGATCTTCGACAGGAAGTAGCCCTTGACACAGTTCAGGCCGCGGTTGACCTCGGCCTTGATGTCGCCGTGGGTGGCCACCACGCGACCGTTCTTGGTCGCCACCATGACGCTGCAGCCGGTGCCGCAGAAGCGGCAGGGCGCCTTGTTCCAGTCCAGCGCGGTGAGGTCCGCATTAGTGATCAGGTTGCTGGCACTGCTGGCGAGCGGCAGCCCCCCGGCCAGGGCGGCGATGGCCGCGGCCTGGGCCTTGGCGAACTCGCGACGGGTGAGGGTCATGGGCAGTCTCCTTCCGGGCTGAGGAGTTCGTGGTAGACCAGCGCGGCGTTGAGCACGCCTGGCAGGCCGCCGATCTGTTCCAGGCGCTGGAGAATCTGCTGTTCGTGCTCGGCCTCGAGCACCACCACCAGCTTGCCCTGGGGGCTTTCCTGGTGCAGTTCCAGGCCGGGCAACAAGCGCAGGTTGGCCTTTACCGCGGTGAGCAACTCGGGGCGCGCGTGCACCAGCAGGCTGGCGATATGCAGGGCGTCATCCATGATCCGCGCCCTCAACTGGGCGGTCCCGGCGGGCCGGTGAAGATCTGCAGGATCCAGATGAGGAAGCCGTAGCCGCCGACTATGGCGACCGAGAGGAGAGGGAACAGGCAGACCACCAGGAACAGGAACAGCCGGGTTTCCTTGGCCTTGGACGCCGGGGTGGTGGAAGGGCTGGGCATGCCGCACATCTCCATGGAGCGGATGCCAGCAGCTTAGACCCTGATTTTCGTATGGGCAAAACGCCTCAGCGGCACAGCACCACCATGCTGCGACTGGAGAAGCCGGCCGGGTTGAGGCCGAAGAGGAAGTCGGCGGGGTCGTCCTCGCCGCTGTCGCTGCCGGCCTTGGCCAGCACCTTGTAGCCCTTGGCGCCACAGGCGAGGGTGGCCTTCTTCTCGCACTGTTCCCAGCTGGACGTCAGCCCCGAGCAGTTGATGTTGAGGCCCTTGCGGCCCTTCTTTTCGTAAGTCTTGGCAGTTGCGGAACAGCCGGCGCAGAGCGCCAGCACAACAGTCAGCAGCACAAGCCTGTTCATATCTATCCCCAGCGGGCTTGTCTGTTTGCGACGATCCAGTGATCGCCAACCCCTTGTAGCAATGGCTCCGGCGGTGACGCAGCTCTTGATGTGGAGTCGCTGCTTGCACCCTGCACGGGCAGTGCAGCCGGATGAATCGAGAAATAGCACAAAGCATGCACTTGGCGCGAGACAAAAAGATTGCAGTTTTCCTACAGCTTTGGGCCGCTCGTTCGTCTTACTAGATGACGTGGTTGCAAGGGATGGAAACGCGTGTTGCAGGGCTCAGGGAGTGGTGAGATGAAGCGCGTTCAGCGCCAGGCGTTGAAGGTCATGCTGCAGGACGCCGGGCTCAAGGGCAGCCTGGTGCGCCTGAAAATAATGGAAGTGCTGCACGACAGTGGGAGCAGCCTGCGCTCGCGGGAGCTGCATGAGCGCCTCCGCCTGGCCGAGGAGCAGATTTCCATCCTCACCGTGCGCCAGGTACTCGGTCGGCTGTGCAGTTGCGGCCTGGTGCAGCGCGATGAGCAGGGAGGCTATTGGCTGCGGACAAGCGTGTCGCCGGAGCGAAGAGCGATTTGAACAGAAGCGGCCCTGGCGAGCATGTGCAGGGCCGGTCTCGTGGCGTCGTTCCTCAGCTTTCGATCAGTGCCTGCTCCGGCTGCTGCTCGGCATCCTGTTGCGGTTGCTCCTGCTCAGGCTTCGGTTGCGCCTGGTCCAGCCACTGGCGGGTGCTCTCCTGGGCCTGGTCGACCTTCTCGTTGAGCTGGTCGACCTGCTTGTCGAGTTCCTTGATGGTCTCGCCCAGGCTCTCGCGAGCCTGTTCCACGGCCGCTTCCTCGACCTTCTTGGCCAGGTTCTCGGCGGCCTGTTCGGCGCTGTCGCAGCCGGCCAGGGCGAACAGGCCCAGGCCGAGCAGCAGGGGTTTGACGATGGTCATGATGGTCTCCTCTGCAATCAGGATTCGAGCTTGTGGGCGGGCTGGTTGCGGGTCTTCCACAGCGACAGCAGTACGCCACCGGCCAGCAGGCCCACGGTCACGCTCAGCGATATCTCGGCCGGAATCTTGCCGACGATGTCGTGCAGGAAGATCTTGCCGCCGATGAATACCAGCACCAGGGCCAGGGCGTACTTCAGGTAGGCGAAGCGGTGGATCATCGCGGCCAGGGCGAAGTACAGGGCGCGCAGGCCGAGGATGGCGAAGATGTTCGAGGTGTAGACGATGAACGGGTCCTGGGTGATGGCGAAGATCGCCGGCACGCTGTCCACGGCGAACACCAGGTCGGCCAGCTCGATCAGGATCAGCGCCAGGAACAGCGGCGTCACCCACAGCTTGAGCTGGCCGCCGGCATCCGGCAGGCGCACGAAGAAACGCTGCTCGTGCAGGCGGTCGGTCACCGGCAGGTGGCTGCGCAGCCAGTTGACGAAGCGGTTCTTCGACAGGTCCGGCTCGTCGTCGACCTTGGAGAACAGCATCTTCACCCCGGTCAGCAGCAGGAAGGCGCCGAACAGGTAGAGGATCCAGTCGAACTCGCTGATCAGCGCGGCGCCCAGACCGATCATGATGGCGCGCAGCACGATCACGCCGAGGATGCCCCAGAACAGCACGCGGTGCTGATAGCGGCGCGGGATGGCCAGGAAGCTGAAGATCAGGGCGATGACGAAGACGTTGTCCATGGACAACGATTTCTCGATCAGGAAGCCGGTGAGGTAATCCATGCTGGCGTCGCCGCCTTTCTGGAAGAACACCCAGACGGAGAACAGCAGGCCCATGGAGATATAGCCGGCGGAAAGCAGCAGGCTTTCCTTGACGCCGATTTCGCGTTCTTCGCGATGCAGAACCCCCAGGTCGAAGGCCAGCAGGGCGATTACTACAGCGAGGAACGAGAGCCACAGCCAGGTGGCGGTGCCGAGGAACTCGGCGAAGAGGAATGTTTCTAGGGCGGTCATGAGCCCCTCCTTGCAGTCGTAGTTGTACCAACTATGACTCCGACATGGCGGCTGCTAACCGTCAGAGGGGCCCGGCGTCACGTTGCGCAGGATAAGGCAACTGGCCGGCATCTCAAGCCTAGGTTTTTTGCAAAGTGTTTAAGCGGCAGGCCTCGACCTGCCACCAGGCGGGCAGCAGCCGGCGTACCTCGCGGCGGTTGAAACGGTCATCCAGCAGGTAGACCACGCCCTGGTCCGACGTGGTGCGGATCACCCGCCCGGCGGCCTGCACCACCTTCTGCAGGCCGGGGAACAGGTAGGCATAGTCGTGGCCGTTGCCGAACATCTGCTGCAGACGCGCCTTGAGTTCCTCGTTGACCGGGTTGACCTGCGGCAGGCCGAGGGTGGCGATGAAGGCGCCGATCAGCCTCTTGCCAGGCAGGTCGATGCCCTCGCCGAAGGCGCCGCCGAGCACGGCGAAGCCGATGCCCCGGGAATGTTCGCCGAAGCGCTCGAGGAAGGCCTGGCGCTCGGCCTCGTTCATGCTGCGCGATTGGGCCCACAGCGGGATGTCCGGGTATTGCCCGCGCAGGTGCTCCAGGGCCTGCTCCAGGTAGGCATAGCTGCTGAAGAAGGCCAGGTAGTTGCCCGGCTGTTCGCGGAACTGTCGCGCCATCAGGTGGGTGATCGGCGCCAGGCTGGCCTCGCGGTGCTGGTAGCGGGTGGACAGGTCGGTCAGGGCGCGGACCCGCAGCTGTTCGGCGTGGAAAGGCGACTGCACTTCCAGCCACTGCACCTCGTGTGGCAGGCCGAGCAGGTCGGCATGGTAGTGGCCCGGGCTCAGGGTGGCGGAGAACAGGGTGCAGCTGTGGGCATTGGCGAAGCGCTCGGCGAGGAAGGGCGCCGGCACCAGGTTGCGCAGGCACAGGGTCGACAGGCGCTGCTGGCCACGGCCCGGGTGCAGGCTGATGTCGAACAGCGAGTGAGCACCGAAGGCCTCGGCCAGACGGCAGAACAGCAGGGCGTCGAGGTAGAAGCGCAGCAGCGCGGCCTGGTTGCCCTCGGGCTGGTCGGTGAGGTGGTCGGTGATGGCGCTGACCGCCTTCTGCAGGGCGAGGATGAGCAGGTCCGGCAGGCTGGGATGGATCTGGTAGTCGACTTCCTGGTCGCGCTGCAGCTGGTTCCAGTGCCGGCTGACCCGCTCCAGCACGCCCTTGAGCCCGGGCGGGGCGACCTTGCGCAGGGCGTTGAACTCGGCCTGGTCCAGCTCGGCGCTGTACATGCCGCGCGCACGGTCGATCAGGTTGTGCGCCTCGTCCACCAGCAGGGTGACCTTCCAGCCATTGAGCACGGTCAGCCCGTGCAGCAGGGCGCTGATGTCGAAGTAGTAGTTGTAGTCGCCGACCACCACGTCGCTCCAGCGGCACAGTTCCTGGGCCAGGTAGTAGGGGCAGAGCTGGTGCGCCAGGGCGATCTCGCGCACCGCCTGCTGGTCCAGCCAGCGGCGCTGCAGGGCTTCGCCGCGGGCGGCCGGCAGGCGGTCGTAGAAGCCCCTGGCCAGCGGGCAGGACTCGCCGTGGCAGGCCTTGTCCGGGTGTTCGCAGGCCTTGTCGCGGGCCACCAGCTCCAGCACCCGCAGCGGCATGTCGTCTTCCTGTTCGCGCAGGCGGGCCAGGGCGTCCAGCGCCAGGCGCCGGCCCGGGGTCTTGGCGGTGAGGAAGAACAGGCGGTCCAGGCCCTGCGCCGGGAAGGCCTTGAGCTGCGGGAACAGGGTGGCCAGGGTCTTGCCGATGCCGGTGGTGGCCTGGGCCAGCAGGTGCTCGCCGTCGCGGGCGGCGCGATACACCGCCTCGGCGAGCTGGCGCTGGCCCTGGCGGAAGCTCGGGTAGGGGAAGCGCAGGCGCTCCAGAGCCAGGTCGCGGGCGACCCGGTGGGCGCTTTCCCGTTCGGCGAAGGCGATGAAACGCGCGCATTGCGCCTCGAAGAAGGCCCGCAGTGTGCTGGCGGCGTAGCGCTCGCGCAGCACCGTTTCCTTCTGCGACACGACGTTGAAGTACACCAGCGCCAGCTCGATCTCCTCCAGCCCGCGCTCGGCGCACAGCAGCCAGCCATAGACCTTGGCCTGGGCCCAGTGCAGCGCGCGGTGGTTGTCCGGGATGCGCGCCACGTCGCCGCGGTGGGTCTTGATCTCCTCCAGCAGGTTCTGTGCCGGGTCGTAGCCGTCGGCGCGGCCGCTGATCAGCAGGCCCGCATACGCGCCGACCAGCGCCAGCTCGGCGATATAGCCGGCGCCGCGCCGGCCGACCACAGTGGCATGGCCGGCCATGCCCTCGGCCGCGCTCGGTGCCGGGGTGAAGCGCAGGTCGAGGTCGCCGGCCTTGGCGGTGAACTCGCACAGCGCGCGCACGCCGACGGCGTAGCTCATGCGCCGCTCCAGCGCACGTAGCAGACGTCCACCGGCATGCCGTGGCGGGCGCAGAAGTCCAGCCAGCGCTTCTGGTTGTCCTGCAGGCGGTCGCCGGGGCCCTTGACCTCGATCATCCGGTAGCGCCGCTCGGCCGGCCAGAACTGGATCAGGTCCGGCATGCCGGCGCGGTTGGCGCGGATGTCGCCGAGCAGGCGCTCGAACCAGGCGCGCAGGTGGTCCGCCGGCAGGCAGTGCAGGGCGGTGTCCAGCAAAGCGGGCGTCAGCACTTCCCAGTGCACGAAGGGCGAGACGATGCCCTGCTTGGCCGCGTAGGTGGCGCGGATCGCCGCGGCATGGCTGCCGTCGTCGAGCCGGGCCAGGCAGCGCTCGAACAGCGCGGCGCGGCGCTGGCGGAAATCGGCGTCGAACAGGTCAGCCGGCCCGGCCTGGAAGGGGTGGAAGAAGGCGCCGGGCAGCGGGGCGAAGATCGCCTCCCAGCACAGCAGGCCGAACAGGCCGCAGACCAGGGTGTTCTCCACATAGAAGGCCGGCGCCTGCTCCTCATGCAGGTGCTGCTGCACCGCCCATTCCACGCTCAGCCCATCGGGTTGCGGCAGCTCCAGTTCGAGCAGGCTGGCGGCGACCGCCGGCCTGGGGGGAGTCTTCGGCAGGCCGAGCTGGCGCTGCAGGCGCGGCAGGGCGCGTTCCAGCGCCTGCACCTCGGCGGCGTTGCGCGGGGCCAGCAGGGCCGCACTGGCCAGGTCGTGGGCCTGCCGGAACTGGCCGAGTTTCTCCAGCACGCGGACCTGACGCTGGCGGGCCTCGCCGTGTGTGCTGCCGGCGTACAGGGTGGCGGCCTGTGCCAGCTCGCCGTCGCGCTCCAGCTGCTGGCCGAGGTGGAACAGCAGCCGGGCATGGCGCCTCTGCAGGTGCGGGTTGTCGCTGGCGAACTCGCCGAGCGCGGCGAGCACTGTGGGGATGGGCTGGCCCGCCTCGAACAGCTCGCGGCAGCTATGCAGGTGCAGGTACTGCTCGATATCGCGGCGCTGCCTGAAACCCCGTGCCTCGGCGTCTATGGCGACGCTCTCGTAGCGGTAGATGCCCAACTCGGCGAGGACGAACTCGGACCAGTCCTGCGCCAGGTTGCCGAAGAACAGCAGGCGCAGGCGGTCGCACAGGGGGCCTATGGTCAGGCTGTAGAGCCGATCCAGCTGCGGGCACCAGCGGGTGAAGGGTTGCGCCTGTGGGTAGAGCGGCAGCAGGGCCTGCAGCTGCTCGTCCTTCTTCAGCCCGCGGCGCCCGGCGAGTTCGCCGAAGCTGGCGAGCAGCTCGTCCTTGCGCAGCAGGGCGAAGACCTCGGCCAGGGTCAGTTCGGCATCCTCGATCAGCCAGCCCAGCTGCAGCAGCGGCTCGGCTGCGGCGGCGATGTCGCCGACTTCCGCGTAGTTCAGCTTGCCGGCGCGAAAGTGCGGCCCCTTGCGCATCACCAGGCGCACCAGCAGGGCCTGGGACGGCTGCGCCAGCGCGGCGAACCCCTGCAGAAAGGCGCGCTCCTCGGCATCCAGCAGGTCGGCGTAGCGCTGCTCGATCCAGGCCAGCAGCGTGCGGAAGTTGTCGAGGTAGTAGAGGCTGGAATCGAGTGGAGCGGGCATGGATGGCTTTTAACTGGTTTTTTATACAGTTAAAGAGTGCGCCATCCGTGAGGCGGGGGCAAGTCCGGGGCGACGGCCTGCAGAAGCAAAGAGGCCCGCCAGTGGCGGGCCTCGACGGTGGGGTTCAGGCGGCGGCCGAATGACCGATCAGCATGCCGTGCTGGACCCAGAACTGGCGGCCGTTGATACGCAGGGTGAAAGGATGCCTGCTGACGACTTCGGCGCCGTTCTGCAGCAGGGTTTCGATGTAGGCGCGCAAGGCGAGAAACTTCCGTTGTTCCTTCATCGGACAAGCTCCTAGAGTGATTTGTGACGCAAGCCTAACAAGGCTTGTGATCCCTTCGACATATGCTCTGACGATAAATGGTGATTTCCGTCACATTTTGATGGTGGCCATTGGCCAATTCAGGCTGGGCCGAAATGCAAAGGCCCCGCGAGTGCGGGGCCTTTGTGGGGAAGTCTGGAGCGGGCGAAGGGAATCGAACCCTCGTCATGAGCTTGGGAAGCTCAGGTAATGCCATTATACGACGCCCGCTCGGGCGGGTGACTTTGTACCAGAATCGCCCGCGCAGGTGAAGCGGCAGGCGTTCAGCCGGCCAGGGCGTGGGGTTCGCGTTCCTGCTCCCGCTGCTGTGCCGGCGCTGGCGCCAGCAGGAAGGCCAGCAGGGCGTCGCGGGTCTGCAGCCAGGCGCCCTTGTGTTCCATGTCGAGGAAGTGGCCGGCCTGGGCGATGGTGCGGAACTCGCAGTGGCGTACGTATTGGGTGAACAGGCGGGCGTCCTGCGCGGTGGTGTATTCGTCCCATTCGCCGTTGACGAACAGCAGTGGGATCTCGATCTGCCCGGCGAAGCTGACGCAGGAGCGCCCGCCGTTGTTCAGCACGGTTTCCACGTGGAAGCTCATCTGCTCGTATTCGTAGCGTTCCAGGCCGGTGACGTGGCGATGGTTGTAGCGCTTGAACAGCGAGGGCAGGTGCTTGCCGATGGTGCCGTTGAGCACCATGCCGATGCTCTCGCGGTCACAGTCGCGCATCACCGCCAGGCCTGCGCGCAGGTAGCCGAGCATGGCGCTGTTGACCACCGGCGAGAAGGAGTTGATGACCGCGCGTTTGATCCGCCGTGGCCGCCGCGCCAGGGCCTGGAGGGTGGCGATGCCGCCCCAGGAAAAGGACAGCACCAGGTCGCAGGCGAAGCGCTCGACCAGTTCCAGCAGGATATCGGCCTCTTCCTCGCGGCTGAGGAAGCGCTCGTGGCGGTTGTGCGCGCGCGACTGCCCGGCGTAGGGCAGGTCGAACAGCACCAGGTTGAAGTGGGGGTGGAGGTAGCGGACCGTCTGCGCGAAGGATGCGGTGGTCGACAGCGAGCCGTTGACCAGGATGATGGTCTGCTCGGCGCCGTCGGCGCGGTAGAACTCCGTGTAAACCCGGTATTGCCCCTGGATATCCAGCACAGCGGTTTCTGGTTTCATCGTGCATGCCCCTGACGTGCAAGAGTGCGGACGCACAGCGCGCAATGCGGCTGGGCGAGCTTCGGCAGGTAGGCATGTGCCTGGGAAACGGGGCCTGTCGGCTCTGACTGCGGGCCGACGCTTGTTGTTGGTGGCGGGGCGTTTTCCGTGCGGGCTTCGAGGGGCAGGCCCGTGTGGCGTTACGGAGGAAGCGCTTTTAGATGTTGTCTATGACTATTCGGTCACTAACGGACCGTTGAGGGGATTCAAGCAGCCCGGTGTTACCGATGCAAGACATGCCGGTGAATTTGTCCCTGCCATTGGTCGGGCGGGCCCTGTTCAGACGGCGTCTATCTCGGCGGTCGTGAGCGGGCGGTAGTGGCCTGGCGCCAGGGCCGGGTCGAGCTGCAGCGGGCCCATGCGCTCGCGGTGCAGGCCGATCACCTTGTTCTGGAAGTGACCGAACATGCGCTTGACCTGGTGGTAGCGGCCCTCGTGCAGGGTCAGCAGGGCGGTGTGCGGGTCAAGGATCTGCAGTTCGGCGGGCAGGGTGGTGAGGTTCTCGTAGGCGAAGTACAGGCCGCGGGCGAACACCTCGACGTACTCCTCGGTGATAGGCCTCTCGGTGCTGACCCGGTAGAGCTTGCCCAGGCGGCTGCGCGGCTCGGTGAGGCGGCGCGACCAGAGGCCGTCGTTGGTGATGATCAGCAGGCCGGTGGTGCTCAGATCGAGGCGCCCGCCGATGTGCAGCTCGTGCTTGTCCGGCTCGTCGAGCAGGTCGAGCACGGTGCGGTGCTCGGGGTGTTCGGTGGCGCTGACCACCCCGGCCGGCTTGTTGAGCATGAAGTAGCGCGCCGGCTTGCCGGCCTGCAGCAGCTCGTCGTCCAGCTCGACGCGACTGAACTCGCGCACCTCGAAGCGGCCGTCGCGTACCGTGGCACCGTCCACCCGCAGGCGGCCGGCGGCCAGCAGCAGGCGCGCGTCGGCGCGGCTGAAGCGAGGCAGGTTGCTGAGGAAGCGGTCGAGGCGCATCGCTACTCGGGCTCGCCGGTCAGGGCGCGCAGGCAGTTGGGGCACAGGCAGGCCCGATCGCCTGCTGCGGCGGGCAGCTGCTCCAGCGCACCCGCCACGATCGGCACATGGAAGCACCAGCAGTCCTGCACCGCCTGCTCCTCGCCCGCCTGGGCGCAGCGATTGGGCTGGCCGCAGCGCGGACAGCGCTCGGCGTTCACTGCTGCAGGCCGCCCGCGTCTTCGCACACGCGGTTGCGCCCGGACTGCTTGGCCCGGTACAGGGCGCGGTCGGCGCGGGCGATCAGGCGGTCCAGGCTGTCCTCGCCCTGCAGCTCGGTGAGGCCGATGCTGGTGGTGATGCGCAGGTTGACGCCGTTGAACTGGAACAGCTGCTCTGCGGTCTGCTGGCGAATCTTCTCCGCCAGCTGGCGCGCCGTGCTGCTGCCGGTGCCCTTGAGCAGCAGGATGAATTCCTCGCCACCCCAGCGACAGATGATGTCCGACTGCCGCAGGTTGCCCTGCAGGCTATGGGCGAAGCCGCGCAGCACCTGGTCGCCGGCCAGGTGGCCGTGAGTGTCGTTGAGCTGCTTGAAGTGGTCCAGGTCGATCAGCAGTGCGCTCAGCGGGCTGAGCTCGCGTTGCGCCTCCTGCAGTGCCTGGCCGGCCAGCAGGTCGAAACCGCGGCGGTTGGGCAGGCCGGTGAGCATGTCGGTGGTGGCCAGGGCGGCGATGCGCTGCTGGTAGCGGCGGGTGGCCAGGTAGACCAGGAACAGCACCAGGGCACTGATCAGTGCACAGATCAGCAGGTTGAGGTAGAGCGTGTGGCGGATGCCAGCGAGAGCGCCTTCCTCGTGCTTGTCGACGAACAGGTACCAGTCCAGTTCGGGGATGTAGCGCACGTTGAGGAAGTGCCCGCGGCCGTGTTCCTGGTAGCTGAAATTGCCGCTCCTGGGCTGCGGCAGCTTGGCGCGCAAAGGTTCCAGGCCGGGAATCTGTTCGAGCGACTGACCGCGACGGGCGCCCATGGGCCCACCCTCGGCACCGGTGAGCACCAGGTTGCCCTGGCGATCGGTGAAAAAGATGCTGCGGTCGTAGCGACGCTGGTAGTCGTCCACCAGCTTGACCACCGCGTCCACCGTCAGGCCGACACCGGCCACGCCGATGAAGCGCTCCTGGTAGTCGAACACCTTGAAGTTGATGAAGAAGGTCAGGCGGTCGGCGTTGGCCATGTCCGGGTCGACGCTGATCTCGTAGGGCTCGGCCATGCCGCGCACGCGGAAGTACCAGGCGTCGCGCGGCTCGTCCTCGCGCACCTGCTTGAGCACGCCCTTGGCCTGGTAGTAGGTGCGGGTCTTTTCCGAGATGAAGAAGCTGGTGAAGGTGCCGTAGTGGTCCTGGATCTCGCGCAGGTAGCGGGTCATCGGCTCGGCGTTCTGCTCGCCGGCCAGGGCCCAGTCGCGCAGGAAGGTATCGCGCGACATCATCGAGGCGATCTGGGTGGGGCGGATCAGGTCCTTCTGGATCTCCGAGTAGATGTTGTCCGAAGTCAGCGGCAGCTCGGTGTTGACGATGTTGTGGCGGATGCTGTCGCGCGAGGCGAAGTAGCTGACCAGGCTGGTGGCGAGGAAGCCGCCCAGCAACAGGATCGACAGAAGCGACAGCAGGGTGATCTGGGCCTTGCGGGACGTGCTGAGCGGCATGGGGCGGGCTCTCGATGAGATGGCGCAATGCTAGCGCGTGGCGGTGGGCGGCGTCACCGCCACCCCGCTGCCTACCGTGCTTATACCTCCTCCAGCACCACCACCCGCTGCCCGGCGCGCACCGGCGAGCCCGGCTGCACCCGCACCTCGCGCACCACACCGCCGACCGGCGCAGTGAGGGGTATCTCCATCTTCATCGATTCGAGGATCACCAGCACGTCGCCGGCCTGCACCGTGCTGCCGGCCTCCACCTGCACCTGCCAGAGGTTGCCGGCGATATGGCTGTCGATGCCGTGCTGGCCGGCGCCGAGCGGGGCATCCTCGCTCAGTTCGGCCACTGTCTCGTCCACCTCGAAATGCGCCTGGCCGGAATCGATCCAGCGCTGGCGTTCGGCGGCGAAGGCGGCGCGCTGCTGGCGGCGGAAGGCGTCGATGCCTGCGGCCTCGTTGGCGAGGAACTGCTGGTAGTCGGCCAGGGCCAGCTCCCTGTGCTCGATGCGCAGAGGGTAACGGCCCAGGGGGAAGTCGCGGCGGATCTGCAGCAGTTCCTCCGCGCTCACCGGGTAGAAGCGGATCTGGTCGAAGAAGCGCAGCAGCCAGGGCTTGCCGTCGAAGGCCTCGACCTCGCGGTAGCGGTTCCACATCTGCAGGGTGCGGCCGACGAACTGGTAACCGCCGGGGCCTTCCATGCCGTACACGCACATGTAGGCGCCACCGATGCCCACCGAGTTCTCCGCGGTCCAGGTGCGCGCCGGGTTGTACTTGGTGGTGACCAGGCGGTGGCGCGGGTCCAGCGGCGTGGCCACCGGGGCGCCGAGGTAGACGTCGCCCAGGCCCATCACCAGGTAGCTGGCATCGAACACCGTGCGGTACACCTCGTCGAGGTTGGGCAGATCGTTTATGCGGCGGATAAATTCCAGGTTGCTCGGGCACCAGGGCGCGTCCTTGCGCACCGTGGTCATGTACTTGTCGATGGCCAACTGGCAGGCCGGGTCGTCCCAGGACAGCGGCAGATGGACGATGCGTGAGGGTACGCGCAGGTCGGTGGCGTTGCACACCGCATCCCACTCGCCGATCACCACCGCCAGCAGGTTGGCCAAGGGCAGGGTTTCCGGCTGGTAGTGCACCTGCAGCGAGCGGATGCCGGGGGTGAGGTCGATCACCCCGTCGAGGTGCTTGGCTTCCAGCGCCTGCATCAGCGCATGGCCGCGGAAACGCAGCACCAGGTCCAGTTCCGGCTGGCCGATTTCCAGCAGCAGGTGGGTGTCGCCGGAGAGGCGGGCGACCAGGCGTTTGTCGGCTTCGCCGAGGTCGAGCACGATGGGGGAGGTTAGATCGGCCTCGGACAAGCTCCCTCTACCGCTTGCGGGAGAGGGCTGGGGAGAGGGGCTTTTTGCGTTGCCAATTGCCCTCTCCCCCGACCCCTCTCCCATAAATGGGAGAGGGGATAGGTCCGCGTACACCTGTTTCTGCGCCTTGGCCAACTCCCGCGCCGTGGCGACATCCACCGGGATAAACCGAACCTTGTCGCCAGCCTTGAGCTGGCCGAGCTGCCACAGGTCGGCCTCGATGATGGTCACCGGGCAGACGAAGCCGCCCAGGCTCGGGCCGTCCGGGCCGAGTATCACCGGCATATCGCCGGTAAAGTCCACCGCGCCGATGGCATAGGGGTTGTCGTGGATGTTCGACGGGTGCAGGCCGGCTTCACCACCGCTGTCGCGTACCCACTCCGGCTTGGGGCCTATCAGGCGCACGCCGGTGCGGCTGGAGTTGAAGTGCACTTCCCAGTCGGTGGCGAGGAAGGTATCGATATAACCCTCGGTGAAGTATTCCGGCGCGCCGTGCGGGCCGTATATCACGCGGATTTCGCGCACGGCGGGCAGGGCGGTACAGAGTGCGGCGGGCAGTTGCGCGCCGTTGCTCGTATCGCCGAGAGGTGGAATGTGCAGCACATCGCCGGCACGCAGGGCGCGGCCGCCGTGGCCGCCGAACTGGCCGAGGGTGAAGGTGCTTTTGCTGCCCAGATACTCGGGCACCTGCAGGCCGCCGCGCAGGGTGAGGTAGGAGCGTGCGCCGCTGCCGGCGATGGTGTCGAGGCTCAGGGTGCTGCCGGCCTTGATCAACAGGGCGGTGTTCATCGGCTGGGCCACGCCGTCCAGCGTCACCGGGATATCTGCGCCGGTGATCGCCACCACCGCCTCGGTGTTGAAGCGCAGCAGCGGACCGCTCATGGTGATTTCCAGGCCGGCGGCGCCTTCCTCATTGCCCAGTAGGCGATTGCCCAGGCGCAGGGCGCGGTCGTCCATCGGGCCGGACGGCGGTACGCCGACCGCCCAGTAGCCGAGGCGGCCGGGGAAATCCTGCACGGTGGTCTGGGTTCCGGCGCAGAGCACCTCGAAGGTATGCGCCTGGTAGACCAGGCCTTCCAGGCAGCGGGTCCAGGGCGAGCCGCTGGCGAAGGGCGCGTCGGCCAGGATCTGGCGCAGGTACTGGCTGTTGGTTTCCACGCCGTACAGCAGGGTATCGGCCAGGGCCCGGCTGAGGGCGGCGCTGGCCTCCCTGCGAGTCGGTGCCCAGGTGATGAGTTTGGCGATCATCGGGTCGAAGTAGGGCGGGATCTCGCAGCCGGCTTCGACCCAGGTGTCGATGCGCAAAGCTTTGCCATCGGCTTCGGGGAAGCTGACGGCGGTGAGCAGGCCGGGGCTGGGCTGGAAGTCGCGACCCGGGTCCTCGGCATACAGGCGCGCCTGGATGGCGTGGCCGCTGGGTTTCAGGTGCTTCGCCAGTTCGTTGAGCGGCGGCAGGTCGCCGGCCGCCAGTTCGATCATCCAGCGCACCAGGTCGACGCCCCACACCTGTTCGGTAACACCGTGTTCGACCTGCAGGCGGGTGTTCACCTCTAAAAAGTAGAAACGCTCGGCGGCGCTGTCGTAGACGAATTCCACGGTGCCGGCGCTGCGGTAATTCACCGCCTTGGCCAGCTTGATCGCCGCCGCGCACAGTTCCTCGGCCATGCCGGCCGGCAGGTTGGGCGCCGGGGTTTCTTCCAGCACCTTCTGGTTACGGCGCTGCACCGAGCAGTCACGCACGCCAAGGGCGAGCACTTCGCCGGCGCCGTCGCCAAAGACCTGCACTTCCAGATGGCGGGCGCGCTGGATGTACTTCTCGATGAACACGCCGCTGTCGCTGAAGTTGTTCTGCCCCAGACGCTTGACCGCCTCGAAGGCGTCGCTTAGTTCTTCCGCGCTGCGGCACACGCGCATGCCGATGCCGCCACCGCCGGCGGTGCTTTTCAGCATCACCGGGTAGCCGACCTCTTCACCGGCCTTAAGCGCGGCATCGAGGTTTTCCAGCAGCTCGGTGCCTTCCAGCATCGGCACGCCATGCTGTTTCGCGAGTGCCCTGGCGGTGTGCTTGAGGCCGAACACGCGCAGCTGTTCGGGCGTGGGGCCGACAAAGGCAATGCCGGCGGCCTCGCAGGCTTCGGCAAAGGCGGCGTTCTCGGAGAGGAAGCCGTAGCCGGGGTGGATGGCTTTGGCGCCGCTGCGCTTGGCGATCTGCAGAATCTTGTCGACCACCAGATAGGTCTGGGCCGCCGGGCCTTCGCCCAGGCTGTGGGCCTCGTCGGCCTGCTGCAGGTGCAGGCTGGCGGCGTCGGCCTCGGAGTACACGGCCACGCCCTTGACGTCGAGCTGGCGCAGGGTACGCAGGATGCGGCAGGCAATGGCGCCGCGGTTGGCGATCAGGAGTTTGTCGAACATTGCAGAACCCTCGAAAGGGATGGCGGGCCGTCCCGCCTTATTCGTCTGCACCACGGTCGTCCGTGGCTGGGAGTGCTTTGCTCCCTCTCCCATGCTTATGAACAAAGAGCAGGGAGAGGGCTGGAGAGAGGGTTTAACTCGGCGTTCTGTCGTTCCCCTCTCCCCCGGCCCCTCTCCCGCCAACGGGAGAGGGGAGAGAGCCTAGGCACTGCCCCGAGCGGCTCTGGCACAGGCGGAACAACCACAGGCGCAAGCCTTTCAGTCCCATACCAGCACCTCGGCCGGGGTCGGGTTGTAGGCGTTGCAGGGGTTGTTCAATTGCGGGCAGTTGGAGATCAGCACGATCACATCCATATGCGCTTTCAGCTCCACGTACTTGCCCGGGGCCGAGATGCCGTCGGCGAAGGTCAGGCCACCTTCCGGAGTGACGGGAACGTTCATGAAGAAGTTGATGTTGGCGCCGATGTCGCGCTTCTCCAGGCGGCCGTCATGCAGCGCGCCGCGCAGGAAGTTGTCGCGGCAGCTGTGCATGTAGCGCTTGTCCAGGGCGTAGCGCACGGTGTTGCTCTCCTGGGCGCAGGCGCCGCCGAGGGTGTCGTGGCGGCCGCAGGTATCGGCCGTGATGGTCAGCAGCGGGTTGCCGAGGTTGGACCAGAGCACGGTGCCGGTGGTCAGGTACACGCGGTTCTGTTTGCGCAGGGTGCGCTGTGGGTCGTAGCGCTCGCGCGGGTTCTTGGCGCTGAAGAACAGGGTGTCGACGGCCTGGTTGCCTTCCAGGTCGAGCAGGCGCAGGGTCTGCCCGGCCTTGACCTCGAACAGGTAGGGCTCGCCGGCCGGGATCACGTGGCGGAACACGGCGGCTTCGGGATGCAGGGTGCTGGCGGTGAGACTCATAGGCGGCTCCGTGGGGTGGTTTTGGCCACTCGGCAGTACAGGATGTGCTGCCCGCGAATCGCTTGCGATTCGGCGGGAGCCATGCGCGGACATGCGCCGCGAATGGCGTCGCATGAAGGATTCAGGGATGAATCCTTCATGCCAGATAAAGCCTCTCGGTGTTGTGGAAGCCGCGGCCGTTCTCCGGGCGCGAGGTGCGGCAGAGCACGCTGATGCCGTCGCTCTCGACCCGGCTCCAGGTCAGCTGCACCGGCTTGGGTGCGTACTGCGGGTTGGGGTCCAGCGGGTGCTGCAGGGCGCTGAGCACCACCAGGGTATCCATCGGCGCGTACAGCTCGAGGTAATCGCCGGCCTTGGAATTGCCGGCTTCGAAGTGGAAGCAGCCGTCCGCATCGACGGTGACCTTGCTGAACAGGTTGAGGTTCATCAGCAGGTCCGCAAGGCCCAGGTTCCACTTGCCCAGTTCCACCAGCAGGTTGTCCACGCCGTTGCGGAAGAAGCCGTTGCGCAGTTCCTGGTAGCGGCCCTGGCCGTATTTCTCGGCGACTTCCTGCGCGTTGAGCACGCCGCCGAAGCTGTCGTGCCAGCCGCAGGTGTCGGCGGTGATGGCAGCGAGGACTCTGCCCATGTCCGAGTACAGGCAGTGGCCGGCGGTGAGCCTGGCGGTGTGCTGGCACTTGAGGGTATCCGGCAGGTTCAGCCGTTCGCTCTTTTCGACAGCATTGAGCAGCAGCAGGCTGACGTTGGCGCCGCCGTCGAGATCGGTGATGCGCAGCAGCTGGCCGCGCTTGAGCACGAAGGAGGTGTGGCCGCCACCGGGGACTGTCTCCTCGTAGAGAGTGGGGCGCAGGGCGAGAGAGGCAGTCATGCTCAGGCTCCTTGAAGTTGCGGTTGCAGGCGCTCGGCCAGTTCGGCGGGCAGGGCCGCACGGCGTTCGCTGTTGAGCGGAATGTCGTAGGTGATGCGCGCGCCGAAGGCGTTGGGCGCGTGCGGGTCGAGGCGCACCTTGTCGAACACCAGCAGGCGGGTGCCGAGGCTGAAGCCCTCGGAGAGGTCATGGGTGACCATAAACACGGTCAGCCCGGTTTCGCGCCACAGCTCCAGCAGCAGGGCGTGCATGTCCTTGCGGATGCCCGGGTCCAGCGCGCCGAAGGGTTCGTCCAGCAGCAGCACGCGCGGCCTGGTGATCAGCGCCTGGGCGATGGCCAGGCGCTGCTGCATGCCGCCGGACAGCGCGCTGGGGTACTTGTCCAGGGCATGGCCGAGGCCGACCTTGCGCAGCAGCTCGGCGGCGCGTTCGCGCGCCTCGCGCTTGGCATTGCCGAACAGGCGGCCGAGCAGGGGCGAGCGCGGCAGCTCCAGGCCGATGGCGACGTTGTCCAGCACCGACAGGTGGGGGAACACCGAGTAGCGCTGGAACACCACGCCGCGGCTGGCATCCGGTTCGGCCACCAGCGGCTGACCGGCCAGGAGGATCTCGCCGCGGCTCGGCTGCTCCTGGCCCAGCAGCAGGCGCAGGAAAGTCGATTTGCCGCAGCCGGAGGCGCCGACCAGGGTGCAGAACTCGCCCTCGCGCACGATCAGGTTGAGTCTCTCCAGGACGACCTGGTCGCCATATTCCTGCCAGACATTCTTGACCTGGATGAAGCTCATGCCTTGGCTCCTTCGTACCAGGGGAAGCACAGCTGGGTCAGGCGGCGCAGGCCCAGGTCCATCAGCCAGGCGAGCAGGGTGATCCACACCACGTAGGGCAGGATCACGTCCATGGCCAGGTAGCGGCGCACCAGGAAGATGCGGTAGCCGAGGCCGTCGGTGCTGGCGATGGCCTCGGCGGCGATGAGGAACAGCCAGGCCGAACCGAGCATCAGGCGCAGGGAGATCAGCAGGCGCGGCAACAACTGCGGCAGCACCACGCGCAGGATCAGGGTCCAGGTGCTGGCGCCGAGGGTCTGTGCCTTGATCAGCAGCTCGCGCGGGATCTCGCGGGCGCGCTGCTCGATGTCGCGGGCGATGCAGGGGGTGATGCCGATGACGATCAGCATCACCTTGGACAGCTCGCCCAGGCCGAACACGATGAACAGGATCGGCAGGATCGCCAGCGGTGGGATCATCGACAGCACGGTGAGCAGCGGCGACAGCGGTGCGCCGAACAGCGGGATGCTGCCGGCGGCGATCCCCAGCATCAGGCCGGCCAGGGCGGCGATGCCGATGCCCAGGCCGAGACGGCCGAGGCTGGCGGCGCTGTCCTGCCAGAACAGGTACTGGCCGGTGCGCTTGTCCTCGTTGAAGGCCAGGTGCTCGACCGCATCGACCATCTGCGCGGCGCTGGGCAGCAGCTTGTCGTTGGGGTTGTCCGCCAGGCGTGCCGTGGAGCCTGCGAAGTAGGCGAACAGCAGCAGGGCGAAGGGCAGCAGGATCAGCAGCAGGCGACCGCCGCGGTCCGGGTATCGGTTGATCAGGCGCATGCTGGGGTCTCGGTTGGCTTCATGCCCTCTCCCCCGGCCCCTTTCCCGCAGGCGGGAGAGGGGAGGGAAGCCATTGCGGCCGGCGGGGCGGCGTCAGAGCTTGCCTTGCGCGGCCATTTCCATGTAGGTCGGATCGAAGCGCAGCTTGATGTTGCCGGCGTCGCCGGTGACTACGTCCTTGGCGAATGCCATGCCGATGGCGTCGGCGCTCTGTGCGCCCTCGCCGAGCAGACCATGGCTGAAGGAGAACTCGGCCACCTTGGTCATGGTCGCCGGCAGCTTCGGGCTGTTGGCGAAGGCCACCGCATCCTTGGCCGAATAGAACATCTTGGTCGCCGCCAGCTGCGCCTCGTAGCCGGCCAGGTCGGTGCCGGAGGCCTTGGCCATGTGTTCGCGGGCGGCCTTGCCCTCGGCCGAATCGGCGCTCATGGTGGCCATGATCTCGTACCAGGCGCCGGTCAGCGCCTTGCCCAGCTCGGGGTTGTCCTTCAGCGTGTCGCTGTTGACCACCATCAGGTCGATGATCTCGCCGGGAATCTGGCTGGAGTCGAACACCTTGGTCACGCCCGGGGTGGCTTCGATCTCGGCCAGCAGCGGGTTCCAGGTGGCCACCGCCTTGACGTCGTCGGTGGCGAAGGCGGCGACCAGGTCGGCGTCGGAGGTGTTGACCACCTTCAGGTCCTTCTCGCTCAGGCCGGCGCGCTCCAGGCCGCGGGCCAGCAGGTAATGGGAGACGGACAGCTCGACCAGGTTGACGTCCATGCCCTTGAGGTCGCCGAGGGTCTTCTTCTCGCCCTTGAGCACGATGCCGTCGTTGCCGTTGGAGAAGTCGCCGACGATCAGCGCGGTGCTGTCCACGCCACCGGCGGCGGGAATGGTCAGGGCATCCATGTTGGTCATGGTGCAGCCGTCGAAGGCGCCGGCGGTGTACTGGTTGATCGATTCGACGTAGTCGTTGAGCTGGGTGACCTTGATCTCGATGCCGTACTTCTGTGCCCACTTGTCGACGATGCCCTGGGCGGCGCCGTATTCCCATGGCATCCAGCCGGCGTAGATGGTCCAGCAGACGTCGAACTGCTCTTTCTTTTCGGCGTGGGCGGGGAAGGCGAGGGCGGCGGCGAGGCCGGCGGAAAGCAGGGCGAACAGCGGGGACTTGCGCATGGGTAGACCTCCAGTTCCAGGGATACGGGCAGGAGCGGCGCGGCACTGGCCTGTGCGCGTTCTCCCGGGCTTTTGTCCCGCCGTGTAACCCCTGTCGAGGTCGCCCACTCTCGGACCAGTCGCTCGCCGGGCTTGGCGAGCCGGAACCCTAGTCGGCCATTGCAAGTTGTAGTGCCGCGCCCCTTGCGGGGTGCTTCTGCATGTCTCGAACAAAGCGAACATCGTGCCAGTTGCCTGCAGCCCCTATTCTGCTGGGCGCGACGCGGGGTGCCCGGCGCCGCGCCGTGCTCTGCTGCACGAAAGCGGTGCGTGATGTTCGCTGTTGGTGCTTACAGCTGGTTGTCGGCGGCCAGCTGCATGTAGGCCGGCTCGAAGCGCAGCAGGACCTGCGTCGGGTTGCCCAGCACCCGGCCGTCGCCGAAGGCGATGCCCAGGCGCTGCAGGCCATGGCCTTCGCCGAGCAGCTGCTGCGCGTCGGCGAAGTTGGCCACCCGCTGCATCAGGTCCGGCATCTTCTCGCCACGGGCGAAGGCGGCCGCCGAGCGCGGTGCGTAGAAGGAGCGGATGGTACGCAGCTGCTCGTCGAAGTCGGCCGGCGTGGTGTCCGCGGCAGCGGCCATGCGCGCACGCGCGGCGGCGCCGGCGGCATTCGGCAGGCCCATCAGGCGCATGCCTTCGAACCAGGCGCCGGTGAGGGCGCGGCCCAGCTGCGGATGCTGGGTCAGGGTCTGGCTGTTGATCACCAGCAGGTCGAGGATCTCGCCGGGGATGTGGTGCGAGCTGAACACCTGCACGCTGTCGCCGTCCTGGCGCAGGTCGGCGAGGATCGGGTTCCAGGTCACCACCGCATCGCCCCTGCCACTGCGCCAGACCCGCGCCAGATCCTTGTCCGAGACGTTCTCGATGGTCACGTCGGAAGGCTGCAGGTGGGCCCATTCCAGGGCGCGGCTGAGCAGGTAGTGGGATACCGAGTTCTCCACCAGCAGGATGGTCTTGCCCTTGAGATCCTTCAGGTCCTTGCTGCCGCCGCGCACCAGGATGCCGTCGGCGCCGGCGGAGAAGTCGCCGACGATCAGCGCGGTGGAGTCCACGCCGGCGGCGGCCGGGATGGTCAGGGCGTCCATGTTGGTCATGGCGCAGGCGTCGTACTGGCCGGCGGTGTACTGCTCGATGGAGGCGACGTAGTCCGGCACCTGCTCGACCTGGATTTGGATGCCGTACTTCTTCGCCCACTTGTCGACGATGCCCTGCTCGGCCATGTAGCCCCACAGCATCCAGCCGGCGTAGATCGACCAGCAGACCTTGAACGGGCGGGTTTCGGCAGCGTGGGCGGGCTGCAGGAGCAGCAGGGCGAGCAGGCAGGAACAGAACAGGCGGGCAGGCATGATGACCTCGGGACAATGGATGGGAGACAGGATGCGGCCGAGCAGGCACGCATTTCTCCCGGGCTTTTGTCCCGCCGTGTAACCCCAGTCGGGGTCGCCCACTCTCGGACCAGTCGCTCGTCGTGGTGGACGAGCCGGAACCCTAGTCGGCCATTGCGATGATGTGTTGGCACCAGGCCGGCACATCCTGTGCTGCCATTGCTTAGCGAATGGCGTGCCAGGCGCAGGGAGGCCGGATTGCGCCATTTGCGGGGGCGAAAGGCCGCTCTGGCATGCGGATGGGTGTTTTTTGGTGCGCACCCGCCCAGTAAGAGGGCAGAAAGCCGGGCTGCAATATCATCTTGACATCAGGTTTTTATCTCGCTGTAGAATTGACGCAATTTCGAAAAATAATAAGCAGTCGATATTTTTTTGACGCCATTTGTGCGTTCCCCTCTTCCTTGCGTACCTGCCCTAATCCGGCCAGCGGTGTTTCGATATGAGTGCCTCGAGCGATATCTCGCGTTTGTTCAAGCAGTTCGGTGGTCGCGCGGATCAGTATCAGGAAATATCCCGGGGCGATGAGGCGCGGGCCAGTGTCGAGCGCTGGCCGGTGGTGGGGCGCAGCGAGATTCAGCCCACTGACATCGCTGAGGTCTTACCCGCGGCGCCCGAGGCCGTCGCAGTGGCCGAGCAGGCGCCTGTCGCGCAACCGGAGGTCTGGTCCGCTGCCGGCCTGCAGAGCCTGCTGGCCAAGCTGGCCGAGGAGCCCAGCGAGCCGGCGCCGGTCGCCGCTGCGGTCGCGCCGGAACGTCCCGATCTTGCGCACATCCGCGTGATCGCGGTGGTTTCCGCCAAGGGTGGCGTCGGCAAGAGCACCCTGGCGGCCAACCTGGCGGCCGCGCTGCAGAAGACCGGACGGGCCGTGTTGGCCATCGATCTCGATCCGCAGAATGCCCTGCACCATCACTTCCAGGCGACCGAACAAGCACAGGCTGCAGCGCCGGCGCAGGGGTTGTGTCATAGCGAGCGCGACTGGCACGAGCTCTGCGTGCCGACCCGCGACGGCCTGTTCGTGCTGCCCCACGGCCTGACCGACGAACCGGCCCGGCGCACCTTCGAACGTCAGCTGGAAAGCGATCCCCTGTGGTTGGCGCGGCGTCTGGCCGATCTGCAGCTGGCCGATGGCGCGCTGGTGCTGCTCGACACGCCGCCGGGCCCATCGCTGTACCTGCAGCAGGCGCTGAACGTGGCCAATCTCGCCCTGGTGGTGAGCCTGGCCGATGCGGCCTCCTACACCGCGCTGCCGCTGATCGATGGGCTGATCGCCAGCCATACCGAGGGTCGCGCCGACTTCGCCGGCAGCGCCTACCTGATCAATCAGGTGGACAACTCGCGGCAGCTGAGCAAGGACATCACCCAGATCATGCAGGGCCTGCTCGGCAAGCGCCTGCTGGGCCTGGTGCATCGCGATCAGTCGGTCGGCGAGGCGCTGGCCTACAACCGCAACGTGCTGGACTACGACCCGCACGGCCGCGGCTGCCACGATATCCTGGCCTGCGCCCAGAGCCTGCTGGTACGCCTGGCGAACGAGCAGCGAGTCGAGCAACCGGCATGAGCCTCTGGCGCAAATGGTCCGGCGTCCTGGCGTCGGACTCCGTCGCTGCGCGGCTGTGCGCCAGTCGCCTGGGGCAGCGGCTGACGCTGCTGCTCGCCCTGCTCATGCTCGGGGTGGTGGTGGCCGCGCCGCTCGACCTCGAAGCCCAGATGCTGTTCACCGCCGCCTGCATGGCGGCGGCGCTCGTTTTACGCCGGCACGCACATCGCCTGGCGATCCTGGCGATGATCACGCTGTCGGTGATCGCCTCGCTGCGCTACATGTACTGGCGCCTGACTTCCTCGCTGGGCTTCGAGAACCTGCTCGACATGCTGTTCGGCTACGGCCTGGTGCTGGCCGAGCTGTATGCCCTGCTGGTGCTGCTGCTCGGCTACCTGCAGACGGCCTGGCCGCTGCAGCGCAAGCCCTACCCGCTGCCGCGCGACACCGCCCTGTGGCCCACGGTGGATGTGTACATCCCCACCTACAACGAGCCGCTGGAGATCATCAAGCTCACCGCCTTCGCCGCCCAGGCCATCGACTGGCCGAAGGACAAGCTCAACGTCTACGTGCTCGATGACGGCCGCCGCGAGGAGTTCCGCGACTTCTGCGCCGAGGCCGGGATCGGCTACATCATTCGCCCGGATAACTTCCACGCCAAGGCCGGCAACCTCAACCACGCGCTGAAGCTGACCCACGGCGACTACATCGCCATCTTCGATGCCGACCATGTGCCGACCCGTTCCTTCCTGCAGGTCGGCATGGGCTGGTTCCTGCGCGACCCCAAGCTGGCGATGCTGCAGACGCCGCACTTCTTCTTCTCGCCGGACCCCTTCGAGAAGAACCTCGACACCTTCCGTTCGGTACCCAACGAGGGCGAGCTGTTCTACGGCCTGGTGCAGGACGGCAACGATCTGTGGAACGCCACCTTCTTCTGCGGCTCCTGCGCCATCATCAAGCGCGGCCCGCTGGAGGAAGTCGGCGGCATCGCCGTGGAGACCGTCACCGAGGACGCCCACACTGCCCTCAAGCTCAACCGCCTGGGCTACAACACCGCCTACCTGGCGCTGCCGCAGGCCGCCGGCCTGGCCACCGAGAGCCTGTCCGGGCACATCGGCCAGCGCATCCGCTGGGCGCGCGGCATGGCGCAGATCTTCCGCACCGACAACCCGCTGCTGGGCAAGGGGCTCAAGCTCGGCCAGCGGCTGTGCTACCTCAACGCCATGCTGCACTTCTTCTACGGCCTGCCGCGCCTGGTGTTCCTCACCGCGCCGCTGGCCTACCTGTTCTTCGGCGCGCAGATCTTCCAGGCCGAGGCGCTGCTGATTCTGGCTTACGCGCTGCCGCACATCCTCATCGCCAGCGTCACCAACTCGACCATCCAGGGGCGCTTCCGCCATTCCTTTTGGAACGAGGTCTACGAGTCGGTGCTGGCCTGGTACATCATGCGCCCGGTGCTGCTGGCGATGGTCAACCCCAAGCTCGGCAAGTTCAACGTGACGGCCAAGGGCGGGGTGATCGACAAGAGCTACTTCGACTGGAAGATGGCGCGGCCCTATATCGTGGTGCTGGCCCTGAACCTGCTGGGCGTGCTGGCCGGCCTGTGGAAGCTGGGCTTCGACCCCGAGGTCAGCGTGGCCACGGTGCTGATCAACCTGACCTGGACCTTCTACAACATCGTCATCAGCGCCGCCTCGGTGGCGGTGGCCGCCGAGGCCCGGCAGATCCGCGCCGAGCCGCGGGTGTACGCCGAGCTGCCGGCCACCCTGAGCCTGGCCAACGGCAAGACCATCGTCTGCCGCACCAACGACTTCTCCCAGCGCGGCGTCGGCATCGCCCTGCCCGAAGGGGCGCAGGTCGAGCGTGGCGAGCAGCTGCTGGTGTCGCTGTTCCGCGACAACGAGGAATGCGTGTTCCCCGCCGTGGTGATGTTCTCCCGCGACGGCGTGCTGGGCCTGAACTTCCTCGAGCTGAACATCGAGCAGCAGCGCGAGCTGACCCGCATGACCTTCTCACGCGCCGACACCTGGGCCGCCACCTGGGGCCAGGGCGCCGTCGATACGCCGCTGGGCGCCCTGGCCGAAGTCTCCAGCATCGGCTGGCGCGGCCTTCGCCTGCTGTCGCGCGCCACCTTCGCCGAACTGCGTGCGCGCCTGCCCAGCCCGTCCTTCCACCTTCGCTCCACCCCGAGGAACCCATGAGCCAGAAACGCAATGGACTGTCGTCCCTGTGTCTCGCATTGACCCTGCCGCTGCTGCTGGCTTCCGCCTGGGCCGAGGAACCGGTGGAGGAGGGCGCCGTCGCCGTCGAGGGTGCTGCCGTCGACGGTGCTGAGATCCCGGCGGATGCCGTGCCGGTCGAGTTCGTGCCGACCTACAGCGCCACGCTCAAGCAGCTGGGCGCCAACTACACCATGCACCTGCGCGGCATCGAGGGCAGCGACAGCGTCAGCTTCGACGTGCGCGCCGACCAGGTGGTGAGCAAGGCGCGGGTCAAGCTGGAATACAGCTACTCGCCGGCGCTGCTGCCCGACCTGTCGCAGATCAACCTGATGGTCAACGACCAGGTGGCGGCCAGTCTGCCGGTGCCCAAGGAAACCGCCGGCACCCTGCAGCAGCAGGTGCTGGACATCCCGCCGCACCTGATCACCGAGTTCAACCGCCTGACCCTGCAGCTGATCGGCCACTACACCATGATGTGCGAGGACCCGCTGCATTCCAGCCTGTGGGCCAAGGTCAGCAACACCAGCGAACTGCAGCTGGAGACCACCCAGATCGCCCTGCCGGACGACCTGGCCAAGCTGCCGCTGCCGTTCTTCGACAGCCGCGATTCGCGCCTGCTGGAGCTGCCCTTCGTGTTTGCCGGTGCGCCGGACAACCGCAGCCTGGAGGCCGCCGGCATGGTGTCCTCGTGGTTCGGTGCGCTGGCCAGCTACCGCGGCGCGCGTTTCCCGGTCAGCCTCGGCCAGCTGCCGGAGAAGGGCAACGCCATCGTCCTGCTCAGCGGCGCGGCCAACCTCGACGGTGTGCCCGCGGCAACCGACAAGGGCCCCAGCCTGACCCTGATGGCGCACCCCGCCGATCCCTTTGGCAAGCTGCTGATCCTGCGTGGTGACGACGGCGAACAACTCAAGCAGGCCGCCCTGGCGCTGGTCACCGGCAGCCAGGTGCTGTCCGGCGCCCATGCGCGCATCGAGCGCATCGACAGCCTGGCGCCGCGCGAGCCCTATGACGCGCCGAACTGGCTGCCCAGCGACCGCCCGGTGCGCCTCGGCGAGCTGACGGAAGCCAAGCGCCTGAGCGTCTCCGGCTATGACCCGGGCACCATCAACCTGCCGCTGCGCCTGCCGCCGGACCTGTTCAACTGGCGCCAGCCAGGCGTGCCGCTGCACCTCAAGTACCGCTACACGCCGCAGCCGGTGTCGACCAACTCGTCGCTGCTGATCAGCGTCGGCGGCAAGTTCATCAAGTCGCTGCCGCTGCCGTCGCAGGAGAACCTCGACCAGTCGCTGCTGGCCAAGCTGCAGGATGACAGCCTGCTGCGCGAGGCCAAGCTGATGCTGCCGCTGGACAGCCTGCCGCTGCAGTCGGCCCTGCAGCTGCGCTTCATGTACGACTACATCAAGCAGGGCGATTGCCGCGACATCATCATCGACAACATGCGCGGCACCATCGAGCCGGATTCGACCCTGGACCTGAGCGGCTACGAGCACTTCATCGCCATGCCCAACCTGGGCGTGTTCCAGAGCAGCGGCTTCCCGTTCACCCGCATGGCCGACCTGGCCGAGACCGCCGTGGTGATCCCGGCCGGTGCCAGTGCCGAGGAAATCTCCCTGCTGCTCGACCTGCTCGGCCGCTTCGGCGAGTCCACCGGCCTGCCTGCCAGCGGCGTCAGCGTGACCCAGGGCGACAGCGATGCCGAGCTGGAGGACAAGGACCTGCTGGTGCTGGCCACCGGCAGCAACCAGCCGCTGCTGGAGCGCTGGGCCGACTGGCTGCCGGCGCAGATCAACGGGCGCGCCAGCTTCGAGCTGTCCGACCTGGTCCATCGCGTGCGCCACTGGGTGGACAGCGCCAGCCGCCGTCCGGCGCGCAGCAACCTGGTGCTGGGCAGCGGCGCGGCCGGCGCCTACGTGGCCGGCTTCGAGTCGCCGCTGACCAGCGAGCGCAGCGTGGTGGTGATCGCCGCCAGCGCCGCCGACCGGCTGGGCGAAGTCAGCGCGGCCCTGCGCGGCGGCGAGGACTACGAGCAGTCCCTGCAGGGCAGCCTGGCGGTGGTCAACGGCACGCGCATCAACTCGCTGGTGGCCGACGAGCAATACCATGTCGGCGACCTGGGCTGGTTCCGCTACCTGCAGTGGCTGCTGGCGCACAACCTGGGCTGGATGCTGCTGCTCACCGCGCTGGGCGTCGGCCTGATCAGTCTGCTGCTGTTCGTCAGCCTGCGTGCGCGGGCTCGTGCCCGCCTGAACGGCTGAGGTCGGCCATGCGGCGTCTGTATCCGACTCTCTGCGCCGGCCTGCTGAGCCTCGTGCTCGGCGGCGCCGCACAGGCTGCCTGCCCGGTCGATTGGCCGCACTGGCAGCGCTTCGCCGAACACTGGATCCAGCCGGACGGCCGCGTCCTGGAGTCCAGCCTGGAGAAGAACCACAGCACCTCGGAAGGGCAGTCCTACGCACTGTTCTTCGCCCTGGTGGCCAATGACCAGGCGCGTTTCGAGCGCATCTGGCGCTGGAGTCGCGAGAACCTCGCCGGCAATGACCCGCAGAACATCCTGCCGGCCTGGCTGTGGGGGCAGGGCAAGGACGGCCAGTGGCAGGTGCAGGACCCCAACTCCGCTTCCGACGCCGACCTGTGGTTCGTCTACGCCCTGCTGGAAGCCGACCGCCTGTGGCGCAAGCCCGAATACCGCGCCGATGCGCTGGCCCTGCTGGCGCAGATCAAGGCCCGTGAAACCACCGAGCTGCCAGGCCTGGGCCCGGTGTTGCTGCCGGGTCCGATCGGCTTCTCGCATATTGGCCATCTGTGGCGCATCAACCCCAGCTACCAGCCGCTGCCGCTGCTGCGCCGCCTCGCCGCCGTCGACCCCAAGGGGCCGTGGAACGCCATCGCCCGGCACAGCGCGGTGTTGCAGGAGCAGGCCGGGCCGCATGGCTTCGCTGCCGACTGGATCGGCTACCGCGCCGTGTCCGAGCGTGCCGGGCTGTTCGCCAGCGACCCGATGAAGGGCGACAGCGGCAGCTACGACGCCATCCGCGTCTACCTCTGGGCCGGCATGACCGATCCCGCCGACCCGCTGGCCAAGCCGCTGCTCGACAGCCTGTTCGGCATGGCGCGCGCCACCGCCTCCAGCGGCCTGCCGCCGGAGAAGGTCGACGTGCGCACGGGCGTCACCTCGGGGCAGAGCCCGAGCGGCTTCTCCGGCGCCCTGGTGCCGTACTTCCGCGCCAAGGGCCAGCCCTGGCTGGAAGAGCTGCAGGACCAGCGCGCGCGCGGCGCCATCGACCAGTGGATCGCCGGCACGGGGCCTGCGCCGTTCTATTACGACTACATGCTCAGCCTGTTCGGTCTCGGCTGGGCAGACAAGTACTACCGCTTCGCGGCCGATGGCCGTCTGCTACCGCTTTGGGAGTCTCCATGTTCCGCTACCGCCCGCTGACTCTGGCGCTGCTCGCCGCCCTGGCCCATGGCGGCGCCAAGGCCGAGGGCAGCGATGCCCAGCGCCTGCTGATCGAGCAGGGACATTTCTGGCAGGCGCAGGACAAGCCCAAGCGTGCCGGCGAGGTCTGGCAGAAGCTGCTGCTGATCGATGCGGCGCAGCCGGATGCGCTCTATGGCCTGGGCTTCATCGCGGTCAAGGACGGCGACCTGGCCAGCGCCGGCGGCTACCTGCAGCGCCTGCAGGCCATCCAGCCGTTGCCGCGTCAGGCCCTGCTGCTGGAGCAGGATATCCGCCTGGCCGATCCGGCCAACCAGAAGCTGCTCGACGAGGCTCGCCTGCTGGTCGAGAGCGATGAGCGCGCGAAGGCCGCCGAAGTCTATCGCCGTGCGCTGGGCGGCAAGCCCGCGCAGGGGCAGATCGGCCTGGAGTTCTACAACAACCTGGGCTACGTCGACGCGCACTGGGCCGAGGCCCGCAGCGGCATGCAGCGCATCCAGCGCGAGTACCCGGACGATCCCTATGCCGCGCTGTTCCTGGCCAAGCACCTGGCGCGCAACCAGGGCGCGCGCGAGGAGGGTATCCGTGCCCTGGCCAAGCTGGCCGAGCGCGAGGATATCGGCGGCGACGCCGACGAAAGCTGGCGCCTGGCGCTGACCTGGATCGGCCCGCCCAACAAGGCGCAGCAGCCGCTGTTCGAGCAGTTTCTCAAGACCCATCCGGACGACGAGGAAATCCGCGCGCTGCTGGTCAAGGGCCGCACTCAGCCCGCCAGCGCAGCGGCGGCCTGGCGCCGTGACCCGCAGCTCGACCGCGGGCTCAAGGCCCTGGAGAAAGGCGAACTGCAGGTGGCCGAGCGCGAGTTGAGCGCCTACCTGGAGAAGCACCCCAAGGACCCTGATGCCCTCGGCGGGCTCGGCATCCTGCGCCAGCGCCAGGAGCGCTTCGAGGATGCCGAGCTGCTGCTCACCCGTGCCGTGAAGGGCGGCGGTGGCCGCGCCTGGCAGAGCGCGCTGGACGATGTGCGCTACTGGTCGCTGCTGCAGCGTGCTCGCGACAACATCGCCAACGCGCGCAATGCCGATGCCCGCCAGCAACTGGAACAGGCGCGCCGGCTCAAGCCCAAGGATGCCGAGGCCGTGCTGAGCCTGGCCGAGCTGCAGGCCCAGCAGGGCGAACTCGCGGCCGCCGAAACCGGCTATCGCCAGGCGCTGCAGCTGGGCCAGCAGCAGGCGCGCGCCCTGCGCGGCCTGGTGCAGGTGCTGGGTGGCCAGGGCAAGGTCGACGAGGCCCTGCACGAGCTGGACAAGCTGCCCAAGGCCGAGCGCGAGAAGATTGGCAGCCTCAGCCAGCTGCGTGCCGAGCAGGCGCTGCAGCGCGCCCGCGCCGCCGAACAGCGCGGCGACAGCGCCGGCATGCGCCGCGAGCTGGAAAACGCCCTGCGCGATGATCCGAACAATGCCTGGGCACGCTTCGCCCTGGCGCGCCTGTACGTTGACCTGGGCGCCGTGGACGAAGCGCGCAGCCTGGTCGATGGCCTGTTGCAGACCCAGCCGAACGACCGCGACGCGCTGTACACCAGCGCCCTGTTGTCCATGCAGCTGGGCGACTGGCGCAAGGCCCAGACGACCCTCGCGCGCATCCCGCGCGACGCGCGCAACGCGGACGTCAGCCGGCTGGTGGCCGAAGTGGATTTCAACCTGCAGATGCAGGAAATCGAGGAACTCAACCGTAGCGGTCGGCGCGCCGAGGCCCGTGCCTTCCTCGGCCGCATCGAACCGCTGGCCCAGGGCAAGCCGGCGCGTCTGGCCAGCATGGCTTCGGCCTATGCCGATGCCGACGACCCGCAGCGTGCCATGGCCATCATGCGCGACCTGCTGGCGCGCAGCCCGCGCAACGACCTGTCGCTGACCCTGAGCTATGCCGGCGTACTGTTGCGCGCCGAGCAGGACGCCGAAGTGGCCGCCATTCTGCGCGACCTGCAGGGCCGCAGCATGACGGTGGAGCAGCGCAAGCAGTACGACGATCTGCTGTTCCACTACCGCGTGCGCCAGGCCGAGCAGCTACGCCTGCGCGGTGAGCTGGCCGCCGCTTACGACACCCTGGCGCCCGCCCTGGCGCAGCGCCCGCAGGACCCGCTGGTGGTTTCGGCGCTGGCGCGCATGTACGGCGCCAACGGCGACACTGCCAAGGCCCTTGAGCTGTTCAAGCCGCTGGTGCAGCGTCACCCGCAAGACGCCAACCTGCAGGTCGGTGCTGCCGACATGGCCGCCCAGCAGGCCGAGAACGGCTATGCCGAGGAGCGCCTGGAACAGGCGCTGAAGCTGGCGCCCAATGACGTCGACATCCTCACCACCGCTGCCCGTGTGTACCGCTACCTCGGTCGCACCGGTACCGCCGCCGAGCTGCTGGGCAAGGTGGTGGCCCAGGAGAAACGCGAACAGACCCCGAGCTACGCCGCCAGCACCCGTCCGGCCAGCGCGCCGGCCAACCCCTTCGCCGGTGTCGGCAGTCTGGCCGCAGTACCTGCGGCGATTCCCGACCCGGTATCGACCCTGGCGGCGCCGGTCGAGCGTCCGACTCTGGCGCTGGACGATATTCCAGCCCCGGCGAGCAGCCAGCCGCGTGCCCCGGCCCGTGCCGAGCTACCGGTGAGCACTACGCGCGACAGCCTGCTGGCCCTGGAAACCGCGCCGGCACTGGCCGCCGCCGAGCCGGCCTCGGCCAATCCCTTCCTGCCGGGTGCCGAGGAAGAGCCGGACCCGCGTGCCGGCATGAGCGAGGCGGCCCGCGCCCTAGACGATATCCTGCAGCAGCGCAGCGCTTATGTGGTGCAGGGCGTGACGGTGCGGACCAACGACAGCGAGTCCGGCCTGAGCAAGATCACCGATGTGCAGGCGCCGTTCGAGGCCAGCATGCCGCTGGGCGACAACCGCCTGGCCGTGCGCGTGACCCCGGTCTCGCTGAACGCCGGCAGCCTGGACGACAGTGCGCGTGATCGCTTCGGCGGTGGCCCGCAGGCGACCCTGGACAACCCGGGCATGTCGCCGGGTTCGCAGAAGGATTCCGGTGTCGGCCTGGCCGTGGCCTTCGAGAATCCCGGTGCGGGCCTCAAGGCCGACATCGGCACCACGCCGCAGGGTTTCCTCTACAGCACCGCCGTCGGTGGCGTCAGCGTCGAGCGTGCCGTGCCGGGCAACCCGGACCTGCACTGGAACGTCGGCGTGTCGCGGCGCGCGGTCACCGACAGCCTGCTGTCGTTCGCCGGTGCCGAGGACAAGCGCACCGGGCAGAAGTGGGGCGGCGTCACCGCCAACGGTGGACGTGCCCAGCTGGCCTTCGATGACCGCGAAATGGGCGCCTATGCCTATGCCGGCTGGCATCGCCTGCTCGGCAACAACGTCGAGGACAACGACCGGGTGGAGGCGGGCACCGGTGTCTACTGGTACCTGCAGAACGACGAGCAGAGCCAGGCCACCATCGGTCTCGACCTGCTCGGCATCGGTTATCGCGAGAACCTCGGCTACTTCACCTATGGCCACGGCGGCTACTTCAGCCCGCAGAGCTTCTTCGCCCTCGGCGTGCCGGTCAGCTGGGCGCGTCGCTACGAGCGCCTGAGCTTCCAGCTACGCGGCTCGGTCGGCGTGCAGTCGATCAAGCAGGACGAGGCCGACTTCTTCCCCGGCGACCGCGCGAAACAGGCCGAGGCCAGTCGTGCGCTGGGCTACGAGGCGGTCTACGGCAGCGATAACAGCACCGGTATCGGCTACAACCTGGCCGGCGCCGCCGAATACCAGCTGGGCGACCACCTGTTCCTCGGTGGTCACGTCGGCGTCGACAACGCCCAGGACTACCGCCAGTGGAACGGCGGCCTGTACCTGCGCTACATGCTCGAACGCATGACCGGCCCGATGCCGCTGCCCGTTTCTCCCTATCAATCCCCCTACGCGAAATAAGGATTCCCATGGCTTCCTCCCTGCTTGCCGGCCTGTCGATCCTGATCATTGGCGACAGCCATATGGCCACTCCCAACTACCTGATCGGCGGTCTGCACGACGACCTCATCCGCAAGGGCGCCAACGTCCATTCCATCGGTATCTGCGGGGCCAATGCCGGCGACTGGCTGAAAGTCTCTCCGGGTGGCGGCTGCGGTGCGGCCGAGCGCCGTGGCAAGGAGCCGGCCCAGGTGCTGCGCGGCAAGGCCAGCACCACGCCGATCAAGGAGCTGATCGCCAAGGACAAGCCGGACCTGGTGCTGATCGTGATCGGCGACACCATGGCCGGTTACGACAAGCCGTCCTTCCCCAAGGCCTGGATCTGGCAGCAGACCACCAGCCTGACCAAGGCCATCGGCGCCACCGGCACCCAGTGCGCCTGGGTCGGGCCGAACTGGGGTACCGAGGGCGGCAAGTACGGCAAGACCTACGCCAAGGTGAAGCAAATGTCAGCCTTCCTCGCCGCCAACGTGGCGCCGTGCAGCTACGTCGACTCGCTGAAATTCTCCAAGCCGGGCGAGTGGGCCACCACCGACGGCCAGCACCTCAATGTGCAGGGCTACCAGAAGTGGGGCGCGGCCATCAGCGCCGAGCTGGAGAAAGTGCGCAAGGGCGCCGCCCAGTAAGCCCGGTATTCCTCTTTACGAACGATTCAAGGAGTTTCAGATGTCTTCTTCCGTACTGGCCGGCCTGACCCTTCTGGTGCTCGGCGAAAGCCACATGAGCCTGCAGAACCACCTGACCGAGCCGCTCAACGCGGCGCTGGTGGCCAAGGGCGCCAACGTGCATTCGATCGGTGCCTGCGGTGCCAGCGCGGCCGACTGGCTGGTGACCAAGAAGGTCGACTGCGGTGCCGTGCAGGACAACAACGGCAAGCTGGTGCTCAAGGGCAGTGGCGCCACCACCACGCCGATCAAGGAGCTGATCGCGCAGCAGAAGCCTGACGTGGTGGTGCTGGTCATCGGCGACACCATGGCCTCCTACGACAAGCCGGCCTTTCCCAAGGCCTGGGCCTGGCAGAGCGTGACCAACCTGACCAAGGCCATCGCTGCCACCGGCACCAAGTGCGTGTGGGTCGGCCCGGCCTGGGGCAAGGTCGGTGGCAAGTACAAGAAGAACGACCCGCGCACCCAGTTCATGTCGCAGTTCCTCGCCGCCAACGTGGCGCCCTGCACCTATGTCGACTCGCTGAAAATGTCCAAGCCGGGGCAGTGGGTGACCACCGATGGCCAGCACTTCACCGTGGCCGGCTACAAGGCCTGGGGCAATGCCATCGCCGAAGCGATGAGCAAGCTGCCGGCCGCCAGCCTGAAAGGAGGCAAGTGATGAAGCGCGCACTGCTCGGTCTGTTCGCTGTGCTGCCGCTGGGCCAGGCCCTGGCGGCGGAGATTCCGCTGTATCCCACCGGCCCCAGCGAAGATTCGGCCTTCCTGCGCTTCTTCAACGCCGGCGAGACGCCGCTGGAGCTGAACGCCGCCAACGGCGCCAGTCTGCGCCTGGCAGGCGAGCAGCGCGCCTCCGACTTCCTCACCGTGCCGGCCGGCAAGCCGATCCAGGGCAGCCTGAAGCAGGGCGGCGCGCAACAGGCGCTGGATGTCAGCGTCGAGCCGGGCGAGTTCGCCACCGTGGTCGGCCTCGGCAACGGCAAGGAGCTGCGCCTGCTGACCCTGCGCGAGCAGCCGGACGACTTCAACTCCCTGAAAGCTTCGCTGGCCTTCTACAGCCTCGATGGCAGCTGCGCCAACGCAGGCCTGCAGGCCGCCGGGCGCAATGTCGACATTTTCAAGGATGTCGCCGAAGGCAGCCTGCAGCGGCGTTCGATCAACCCGCTGAAGCTGTCCGTGCAGCTGCGCTGCGGCGGCGCCGCCGTCGGCCAGCCGCTGGACCTTGGCCAGCTGGCCGCCGGCCAGCGCTACACCCTGTTCCTGGTGCCCTCGGCGCAGGGGCCGCGCCTGTTCCAGGCCGTCGACAATCTGGCTAACTAAGATCCCGACATGGTTTTCGCCTCCCTCGAATTTCTCCTGCTGTTCCTGCCCACCTTCATGCTGGTGTATGCCTTGGTCCGGCCGGGGGGGCGCAACCATGTGCTGCTGATCGGCAGCTGGATCTTCTATGGCTGGCTGAGCCCGGCCTTCCTCCTGCTGCACGTGGTACTGACGGCGGTGGGCTGGGTCGGCGGCCTGCTGGTGGAGCTGACCGATGCGCAGTCGCGGCGGCGCTACCGCCTGCTGACACTGCTGATCGTGGTCAATGTGCTGGTGCTGAGCTGGTACAAGTACGCCAACATCCTCGCCGCGACCTTCAACGAGCTGCTCAGCGCCTACGGCGCCATGCCGTTC
Organism: Pseudomonas alcaligenes; assembly: GCF_041729615.1. Lineage (NCBI taxonomy): Bacteria > Pseudomonadati > Pseudomonadota > Gammaproteobacteria > Pseudomonadales > Pseudomonadaceae > Aquipseudomonas > Aquipseudomonas alcaligenes. The sequence continues at coordinate 3,591,926 of NZ_CP154874.1, forward strand.
GAGTGGCAGAAGGTGGCGCTGCCGGCGGGCCTGTCGTTCATCGTGCTGCAGGTGATCTCCTACCTGGTCGACGTGCATCGCAAGGTGGTTCCGGTCGAGCGCAGCTTCGCCAACTTCGCCACCTACCTGGCGATGTTCGGCCACTCCATCGCCGGTCCGATCATCCGTTACGACTGGGTGCGTCGCGAACTGGTGCAGCGCTATTTCAATCCGCTGAACTTCGCCCTCGGCGCGCGCCGCTTCATGATCGGCATGAGCATGAAGGTGCTGGTGGCCGACAGCCTGTCGCCGCTGGTGGATGTGGCCTTCAGCCAGGCCAATCCGTCCTTCGTCGATGCCTGGATCGGCTGCCTGGCCTACTCGCTGCAGCTGTTCTTCGACTTCGCCGGCTACAGCGCCATGGCCATCGGCCTGGGCCTGATGCTCGGCTTCCACTTCCCGGAGAACTTCAACCGGCCGTACTGGGCGCGCAACATCCAGGACTTCTGGCGGCGCTGGCACATCTCTCTGTCCAGCTGGCTGCGCGACTACCTGTACATCGGCCTGGGCGGCAACCGCTTGGGTACCTGGAAGACCTACCGCAACCTGTTCCTGATCATGGCCATCGGCGGCCTGTGGCACGGCGGCGACAGCTGGAACTACGTGCTCTGGGGCGCCGCCCACGGTATCGCCCTGTGCATCGATCGCGCCTGGAGCCGCGCCGGCCTGCCGGACCTGCCGGCGCCGCTGGCGCACACGGTGACGCTGCTGTTCGTCTGCCTGGCCTGGACCCTGTTCCGCTCGCCGGACTTCGCCACGGCGCTGGGCATGTACGCCGGCCAGTTCGGTTTCAACGGCTTCGCCCTGGGCGATGCCCTGGCGGCGACCCTGCGCCCGGCCCACGGTATCGCCGCCGCCCTCGGCGTGGTGTGCCTGCTGCTGCCGCTGCTGCAGGCCCGTGCCGAGGCGCGCTTCGGCCACAGCCTGAGCTTCCGTGCGGTTGGCGCCCTGTGGCCGGTCGCCGGTTTCCTGCTGTCGTTCGCCCTGATCGCCAGCCGTGAAACCGTACCTTTCCTGTACTTCCAGTTCTAAGGGGACGTCCTCATGTCGAAAAAAGACGCTTCCCTCGCCCCGGTACCGCCGAGTGCGATGACCATTCTGCTCAGCCCGGTCGCCGGAGTGGTGATGTTCGTGTTCCTGCTGGCCGGCCTGCTCAGCTGCCTGTGGGCCATGTTCGTCAGCGGCAAGGTGGACCTGCTGCCCAAGGAGCACGACTGGGCCGCCATCAGCGAAGGCGAGATCACCCACCATATCGCCAAGGAACTGTCCCATGTGACGCTGGCCAGAAAGGCGGCCGACCTGGAGCGCGCCGCCAGCTGGCTGCTGATCGGCGACACCGGCGCGCGCGTGCGCCAGGGCTGTGCTGGCTGGCTGTTCCTGGCCGACGAGAACCGCATCCACCCGCGTGCCGAGGTCAATGCCCAGGCGCGTGCGCAGAAGGTGCTCGCCGTGCGTGACTGGCTGGCGGCGCGCAATATCCGCCTGCTGGTGGCGCTGGTGCCGGACAAGAGCCGGATCGCCGCCGACCAGCTGTGCGGTATCAGCCGTTCCGCCCAGCTGGCCGATCGCGCGCAGCGCTGGCAGGCGCAGCTGCAGCAGGCCGGCGTGGCGGTGCTGGACCTGGCACCGACCCTGCAGGCGCTGGGCAGTTCGGCCTACCTGCGCAGCGACACCCACTGGAGCGAAGCGGGGGCGCAGGCCGCCGCACTGGCGCTGGCGCCGCAGATCGGCGTGCTCGGTGTGACCCCGACACCGGCCCAGCAGCTCAAGCGCGAGCTGCAGGCGGAGGCGCCGCGCCCTGGCGATCTGGTGCGCCTGGCGGGCCTCGACTGGCTGCCGGAAGGCCTGCAGCCGGCCGGCGAGCGGGTGGCCGAGTCGCGCTTCAGCAAGGTCGAGCAGGCCGAGGCGATGAGCGAGGACGACCTGTTCGGTGACAGTCAGCTGCCCAACGTGGCGCTGATCGGTACCTCCTTCTCGCGCAACTCCAACTTCGTGGCCTTCCTCGAGCAGGCCCTGGGGGCCAGCCTGGGCAACTTCGCCAAGGACGGTGGTGAGTTCTCCGGTGCCGCCAGGGACTACTTCGCCAGCCCGGCTTTCCGCGAAACGCCGCCGCAGCTGCTGATCTGGGAGATTCCCGAACGCGACCTGCAGTCGCCCTACAAGGACGACATCGAGCTGTCGGTGCTGTAACAACTTGTAATGAAAGTTCGCCCGGGGCCCGGCATGCGCTTGCCCCGGTGACGCGGTCAGATGCAGTGGGAGCAGTCCCGGAGCCGGCACTCGCCGGCGCCTTCCCCGCGGTCGAAGGAGGCCGCCATGTCCCGTCTAGCCCTTGCCCTTGCAGTTCTGGCCCTGAGCCTCAGCGGTTGCGCCGTGTACGGTGGTGACTACGGTTATCCCGGCCCCAGCGTGCGCTACTACGAAAGCTACCCGTCCTACCGCGTCTACTACTACGACGATGACCGCAACTACCATCGCTGGCATCGCGACCGCTATCAGGAGCGCCGCCATTCCCACTACGCGCCGGGCTACGACGGCCGTTACCAGTGGCAGGATGGCAGGCGCCACGAGCGCTACCGCGAGCATGACCGTGGCTACCAGCCGCCGCGCCATGGCTGGGACCAGCGCTATCGCCAGTATGACCGCCGCGACCAGTCGTCCTGGCAGCGCCATGGCGGCCAGCGCTACGACGGCTACCCGCGCAAGCACCAGGAGCGCCGCCACGAGCGCCAGCGCAGCCAGGAGCGCGAGCCGGACCGGCGTAGCCAGCGCGGCGATGGCCGCTACTGGGGGATTTCCAACTGAGTGAGGGGCAGCGGGGAGCGTCCCGCTGTCGCTTCAGCGCGGCTCGACGAAGAGTTTCTGCACCGCCGAGAAGTCCAGCTTGCCGTTGCCCTGCTTGAGCAGCAGACGGTACAGCTGCAGCGCCAGCGCGCCCATTGGCGTGCTGCTGCCGGTGGCCTGCGCCGCCTCCTGGGCCAGGCCGAGGTCCTTGGCCATCAGCTCGGCCATGAAGCCGCCGCTGTAGCCTTTCGACGCCGGCACGTTGTCCATCACCCCCGGCCAGGGGTTGTACTTCTCCAGGCTCCAGTTGCCGCCCGAACTCTGCCGCATGATCTCGGCCAGCACGGCCGGGTCCAGGCCGCTGGCCACGCCCAGGGCCATGGCCTCGGCGGTGCCGATCATGTGCACGGCGAGCAGCTGGTTGTTGCACACCTTGGCCACCTGGCCGGCGCCGTCGGGGCCGGCGTGGAAGATGTTCTTGCCCATGGCGGCGAGGATCGGCCGGGCCTTGTCCAGTGCCTCGGCCTTGCCGCCGACCATGAAGGTCAGGGTACCGGCGGCGGCGCCGGCGGTGCCGCCGGACACCGGCGCATCGAGCAGGGCGATGCCGCGCGCGGCCGCCACGGCATGCACCTTGCGCGCGGATTCCGGGGCGATGGTCGAGCATTCCAGCACCAGGCTGCCGGGCGTGATCTTCTGCAGCAGGCCGTCATCGCCCAGGTACAGACCCTCCACATGGCGGCTGGCCGGCAGCATGCTGACCACCACCTGGGCGTCGCGCACGGCCTCGGCGGCGCTGGCGGCAGGCTTGCCGCCGTCCTGGATGAAGGCGTCCAGCGCCTCCTGCACCAGGTCGAAGGCGGTCACGGCAAAGCCGGCCTTGAGCAGGTTGCGGGCCATGGGCAGGCCCATGTGGCCGAGGCCGATGAAGGCGATCTGGGTCATTGTTGTTCTCCTTGTACAGTCCCGGTGATGGTGTGGCCGCGCAGGGCCTTGTTCTTCCCTCTCCCGTGGGCGGGAGAGGGGAGTGTCAGTACGTAGCCCGGATGCAATCCGGGGTGCGGTTTCGCAGCTCTCCCGGATTTCATCCGGGCTACGGCTCGTTCCTACAGATCCGCCAGTGGGTGCTCGCCCTCCCAGACCGGGGCGAAGTGCGCCGCGATCATCGCCGCCGGGATGGCCGCCGGGTCGGGCCAGTGCCACTTCGGTGCCTGGTCCTTGTCGATCAGGCGCGCACGCACGCCCTCGGGGAATTCCGGATGGCGGCAGCAGTTCAGGCTCATGGCGTATTCCATGCGGAACACCTCGGCCAGCGACAGGTGGCGGGCGCGGCGGATCTGCTGCCAGACCAGGTGCGCGGTCAGCGGGCAGCCGGCGGCCAGGGTCTTGGCGGCGCGCGCCAGCAGCAGGTCGTCGTCGCCCTGCAGGGCGCTCAGCGCATGCCAGGCGGCGGGCAGGTCGGCCACGTCGAGCAGCGCGTCGATGCGCTCGCGGCGCGGCAGCCACTGGGCTTGCGGCAGTTCCGCGCGGGCCTCGTGCTCCAGGGCGCGGAGCAGGCTGGTGAGCTGTTCGGCGGCCTGCTGCTGCCAGTTGAGCTGTGTCAGGCCGTCGAGCAGCGCGTCCTGCTGGTCGTCGCGCAGGAAGCGGTCGGCGAGATTCAGGTCCAGGGCGTCACGGGCGTTGATGCTGGCGGCGGTCAGGCCGAGGAACAGGCCGAGCCTGCCCGGCAGACGGGCGAGGAACCAGCTGCCGCCCACGTCCGGGTACAGGCCGATGTTGATCTCCGGCATGCCCAGGCGGCTGCTCGGGGTGACGATGCGGATCGCCGCGCCCTGCATCAGGCCCATGCCGCCACCCAGCACATGGCCGTGGGCCCAGCAGATCAGCGGCTTGGGGTAGGTGTGGATGCGGTGGTCGAGGCGGTATTCGTCGGCGAAGAAGCGCCGCGCCAGCGGCGGCACCTCGCCGGGGTGCTCGCGGCACTGCTGCACCAGCTGCACCACGTCGCCGCCGGCGCAGAAGGCCTTGGGCCCGTTGCCGCGCAGCAGCACGCAGGCGATACGCTCGTCCTCGGCCCACTGGCGCAGCTTGGCGTCCAGCGCCTCGATCATCGGCAGGCTCAGGGCGTTGAGGCTCTTCTCCGCATCCAGGCTGGCGATGCCGATGCGGTAGCCATGCTGGGCGGGGCGTTCTTCGAAATGCAGGTTCATGGAGGTCATCACTTGTTGCGCCACTGCGGGTCGCGTTTCTCCAGGAAGGCGTTGACCCCCTCGCGGGTGTCGTCGGCGTCGAACAGGTCGACGAAGCGCTCGCGCTCCTCCGGCAGCCAGGTGTTCGGCCCGCGTGAACGTGCGCCCTGGATCAGCGGCTTGATGGTGCGTACCGCCACCGGGCTCTGCCGCGCCACCTTGGCCGCCAGCAGCAGGGCGGTGCCGCGCGCCTCGCCGCTGTCCACCACCTGCTCGATGAGGCCGATGCGCAGGGCGGTCTCGGCGTCGATGCGCTCGCCGCAGAGGATCATGCGCTTGGCCCAGCCTTCGCCGACCAGCCAGGGCAGGGCCTGGGTACCGCCGGCGCAGGGCAGCAGGCCAACCGTGGCCTCGGGCAGGGCCAGCTGGGCCTGGCGTTCGGCGATGCGGATGTCGCAGGCCAGGGCGCATTCCAGGCCGCCGCCCATGGCGTAGCCGTTGATCGCGGCGATGGACACGCCGCGGAAGTCGCGCAGGGTCTCGAAGGCCTCGCCGAAGCGCCGCGCCATCTCGCGGGCGCGCGCCTTGTCGCCGTCGGCGAACAGGTTGAGGTCGGCGCCGGCGCTGAAGAACTTGCTGCCCTGGCCGGTCACCACCAAGGCGTAGATGTCGTCGTCGCGGTTGAGGTGTTCGACCACCTGCTTGAGGCCGATCAGTGAGTCGCGGTCCCAGGTGTTGGCCGGCGGGTGGTTGATGGTGATCAGCGCGGTGTGTCCGTGCTTCTCCACCGTCAGCTTGTGGGTCAGGTCGAAGATGCCGGGTTTGTAGGCTTCGATGGCGGTGCTCATAACGCTCCTCGTCGGTGTTCTTGCCCGTCTCATTCATGGGAGATGGGGCAGGGGGAGAGGGAGGCTGTTCGGCCCCCTCTCCCTGACCCTCTCCCCGGGGGGAGAGGGGACTATAAGCAAAAGCTACAGCAGGCGATCGAGCATGCCGCCCTGGTCCAGCAGGCGGCGGGCGATGATCACCCGCATGATCTCGTTGGTGCCTTCCAGTATCTGGTGCACGCGGCTGTCGCGTACCCAGCGCTCCAGCGGGTAGTCGTTGAGGTAACCGTAGCCGCCGTGCAGCTGCAGGGCCTCGTTGCACACCGTGAAGCAGTGGTCGGTGGCGAAGCGCTTGGCCATGGCGCAGTACAGGCTGGCCTCGGCGTGGCCGTGGTCCAGCTTGTGCGCGGCCAGGCGCACCATCTGCCTGCTCGCGGTCAGGTCGGTGAGCATATCGGCCAGCTTGAACTGCAGGGCCTGGAAGGTACTGAGCTGCTTGCCGAACTGCTTGCGTTCCTCGACGTAGCGCAGGCTCTGCTCCAGCGCCGCCTGGGCCGCGCCGAGGGAGCAGCTGGCGATGTTGATGCGGCCGCCGTCCAGGCCCTTCATGGCATAGACGAAGCCCTGGCCCTCCGGGCCGATGCGGTTGCCGGCCGGGATGCGCACGCCCTCGAAGGCGATGGTGCGGGTCGGCTGCGCGCGCCAGCCCATCTTCAGCTCGTTGCGCCCGTATTTCACCCCCGGCGCGTCGCCCGGCACCAGGAAGCAGGACACGCCCTTGGCGCCGTCCTCGCCGGTGCGCGCCATGACGATCAGTACATCGGTGCTGCCGGCGCCGGAGATGAAGCACTTGCTGCCGTCCAGCACGTACTCGTCGCCGTCGCGCCGCGCGCGGGTGCGCAGGTGGGCGGCGTCGGAGCCGGCGTCCGGCTCGGTCAGGCAGTAGGAGGCCAGCAGCTCGCCGCTGGTCAGGCGCGGCAGCCAGGCATCCTTCAGCGCCTGGTCGGCGAAGCTGGCCAGCATCCAGCTGGCCATGTTGTGGATGGTGAGGAAGGCGGTGGTGGCGATACAGCCGGCGGACAGCTGTTCGAAGATCAGCGAGCTGGACAGGCGCGACAGGCCCAGGCCGCCATCCTCTTCCTTGATGTACAGGGCCAGGTAGCCCTGTTCGGCGGCGCGCTTGATCACGTCCACCGGGAAGTGGTGGTCGCGGTCCCAGTCGGCGGCGTGTGGCGCCAGCTCCTTCTGGGCGAAGGCGCGGGCGCTGTCGACCAGCAGGCGTTGTTCTTCGTTCAGTTCAAAGTCCATGGTTCCTCACTGCAGGGTGCTGGGCTGGCCGGCCGCCTGCCGCTCGGCCTGCCATTCGGCGAGGCTGGGTGCGGCCTGGGCGCCGTCCAGTTGGTGGACGATCTCGAAATAATCCTGGCGCAGGGCGTCCTTCATCACTTCGGCGCGCGGCTTGACCCGCACGGCGTAGACGCTCTGCACGTTCTGGTGGTCGAAGGCGCGCCACTGCTGCTGATCCTTGAGCAGGCGGTAGCTGTGGCCTTCGAGGGCCTTGATCAAGGCTTCGCTGTCCAGGCTGCGGGCCCGTTCGGCGGCGTCGGCCCACTGGTGGACGATGCTGTAGGCCGAGGCGGCGGCGCTGGAGGGGTAGACCTGGTAGCGCTCGGTGAAGTCACGCACGAAGGCCTTGCCGGCTTCCGAGCCGACCAGCTCGGGCACGCGCCAGGTCCAGGGCTCGGTGCCGATCACGCCCTGCATCAGGCTGGGGCCGGCCTGCTCGACTATGCCCTGGGTCAGGTTGGGCGCGACTATCTGCATGCGCTGGGTCAGGCCCAGGTCCTCGGCCACGCGCATGGCACGAACCAGATCCTCGCCGAACAGCACCAGTACCAGCACTTCGGCCTGGCTGGCGGCGGCCTGGCTCAGGCGTTCGTGGTAGTCACCGAGGCGGGCGCCGGGGAAGGGCACCTTGAGCCCCGGATGACGGGCGATGTCCTGGGTGCCGGTGGCCTGGCGCAGCGAGCTCTCGCTGGTGGTGCCCCAGGTGTAGTCGGCGGTGACGTAGAAGTAGCGCTTGCCCGGCAGGGTCTTGGCCAGGTACTGGCCGAGCACGCGGGCGCTCATCCAGGCGCTGTTGCACTCGCGGAACAGGTAGCGCTGGCCGTCCTTGCCGGTGGTGTCGTTGGAGTAGGTGAGGGTGCCGAAGTACAGCAGGCCGCGCTCGCGGGCGTGCTTGCCGGCGGCGATGGCCACCGCGCTGGAGGCACCGCCGAAGAGCATGGCGGCGCCCTCGTCGGCCAGCTTGTCGACGTTCTTCACCGCCTTTTCCGGGCGCGAGGCGGTGTCCCGGCTGGACAGGCGCAGCGGCCGGCCCAGCACGCCGCCCTGGGCGTTGAGCTCGTCGATGGCCAGCAAGGCTCCGCGCATCTGTGCCAGTCCCTCTTCCTTGTACGGGCCGGTGCGCGGGTAGTTGAGGCCGAGGGTGATGGGCTCGGCGGCCTGCGCACAGGCGGTGATCCCGGCCCACAGGGCCAGGGTGGCGGTCAGTCGTTTCATCGGGCAATGGCTCCTTGTTCTTGTTGTGCCGGGGCCACTCTGAGGCCCTGGCGAACGCGGAGGCATTGTCTTTTCGTCTTAGTCGTCCGTTATTGAGGTGAGTCAGGTCTCACTTCAGTTGGATGGTCATGTTCGGTCCACTCACCGGACTGTCATCGAACCAGCGGCTGGTGACCGTCTTGGTCTCGGTGTAGAAACGCACCGCCTGCTTGCCGTAGGCGTGCAGGTCGCCATAGAAGGAGCCCTTCCAGCCGGTGAAGGAGAAGAACGGCAGCGGCACCGGGATCGGCACGTTGATGCCCACCTGGCCGACTTCCACCGCGTGCTGGTAGTGGCGCGCGGCGCCGCCGGAGCGGGTGAAGATGCTGGTGCCGTTGCCGTAGGGGCTGGCGTTGACCAGCTCGATGGCCTGCTCCAGGGTGTCGACCTCCATGCACACCAGCACCGGACCGAAGATTTCCTCGCGGTAGAGGGACATCTTCGTCGTCACACCACGGAACAGGGTCGGACCCAGCCAGTTGCCGTCCGGGTAGCCGGGCACCTCGCAGTGGCTGCCGTCGAGCAGGCACTCGGCGCCTTCGGCCTTGCCCTCGGCGATCAGCCGCTGCACGCGCTGCTTGGCCTGCTGGCTGATCAGCGGGCCATAGGCGGCGCCGCTGTCCTTCCAGTAGCCAGGGCGCAGCTCGGCCATCTGCGCGGCCAGCTCGTCGATCCACTGCTTCGACTCGCCGACGAACACCGCCACGCTGATCGCCATGCAGCGCTGGCCGGCGGCGCCGCAGCTGGCGCCGAGCAGGTTGCTGATGACCTGGTCCTTGGGCGCGTCGGGCATGATCACCATGTGGTTCTTGGCGCCGGCGAAGGCCTGCACGCGCTTCAGGTGCTGGGTGCCGGTGCGGTAGATGTGCTGGCCCACCGGCACCGAGCCGACGAAGGAGATGGCGCGGATGTCTTCGTGGGTGAGCAGGGCGTCGACCACCTCGCGGCCGCCGTGCAGCACCTGCAGCACGCCGGCCGGCGCGCCGGCCTCGAGGAACAGCTCGGCCAGGCGGTTGGGGGTCAGCGGGTCCTGCTCCGACGGTTTGAGGATGAAGGTGTTGCCGCAGGCGATGGCCAGCGGGAACATCCACAGCGGGATCATCGCCGGGAAGTTGAACGGGGTGATGCCGACGCACACGCCCAGCGGCTGGATATAGCTGGCGGTGTCGATCTCGCGGGCGACGTTCTCCACCGTCTCGCCCATCATCAGGCTGCAGATGTTGGCCGCGTGCTCGGCAACCTCGATGCCGCGCCAGACGTCGCCCTTGGCATCGGCGAAGGTCTTGCCGGTCTCGCCGGCGAGGATCTCGGCCAGCTCGTCGTGGTGTTCCTTGAGCAGGTGCTGGTAGCGCAGCATCAGCCGCGCACGCTCCGGCACCGGCACTTCGCGCCAGGCGAGGAAGGCCTTCTTGGCACTGGCGATGGCCGCCTCGATCTCCTCGTGGGTGGCCTTGGGCGCCAGGGCCAGGACTTCCTGGGTGGCCGGGTCGGTCACTTCGATCAGTTCGCGGGCGTGGCTGGCCTGCCACTGGCCATCGATCAGCTGGGGGATCACTCGGGGCATCGCGGGCCTCCTGATTGTTCTTGTGTGCCCCTGTTATAGCCGCAGCCGACCAGCCTGTGGATTGACGATCTTGCTCTCGGGATGGACGATCTTGGGATTCGAAACCGGAGAGTCAGCATGGCCGCATCCGTCGAAACCTCCAACTGGCCGCTGCCCGCCGGCGGCCTGCGCTTCATCGTGCCGCCGCGGCTGCGCCGTGTGCTGGCCCGCCATCCGCTCAGCGGCGGCTGCTACCCGCTGGCCCTGGGGTTCTACCCGGAGGCCGCCGGACACCGCATGCAGCGCGTGCAGCCGGACGATCACCTGCTGATCTACTGCCGCGCCGGGCGTGGCTGGCTGGAGACGGTGGATGGACGATTAGAGGTCGGTGGCGGCGACCTGCTGCTGCTGCCGCGCGGCCAGGCCCATGCCTACGGCGCTGACCCCGAGCGGCCCTGGACCCTGTACTGGGTGCACTTCGACGGCAGCCTCGGCGACGACTTCCTGCGCCTGCTGGGCAGGCCCGGCGCGCGGCGCATCGGCGTGCAGCCGCGCCTGCTGGCGGACTTCGAGGCGCTGCTCGGCCTGCACCGCCAGGGCCTCAACCCGGCGCACTTCATCCACGCCGCCCACCAGTTGCAGGCACTGCTCAGCTCGCTGGCCATACTGCCGGCGCGCACCACGTTGAAGTCCGGGCGGGTGCTGGACGTGGACGCGGTGCAGGCGGTGATGCGCAGCCACCTGCATGGCAGCCTCAACCTCGACGAGCTGGCGGCGCAGTTCAAGCTGTCGCGCTTCCACTTCGCCAAGACCTACCGCGCCCTGACCGGCCATGCGCCGATCCAGGACTTCATCCAGCTGAAGATGGCCCAGGCCTGCCGCCTGCTCGACCAGGGCAGCCTGGAAGTGCGGCAGATCGCCGAGCAGCTGGGCTACGACGATCCCTACTACTTCTCGCGGCTGTTCCGGAAGGTGGTGGGCATGGCGCCCAGTCACTATCGGGCGTTGCACCAGGGCTAAATGAACAGGCCGTGGGTATCAGCCACGGCCTGTTCTGTCGCGGTCAGATCGAGCAGACCAGCCCTGCCAGCTCCACCCGGCCGAAGCTGGCGCCGGGGTCGAGCGGGGTGATGGCCAGCAGGCGGTCGAGGCGCACCTCCTGCTGGCCTGCCTCGGTCTGCAGCACGAGGAACTCCTCCTTGCTCGGGGCCGTGCGCGTATCCAGCGCCCTGGCCACGAAGCCCGGGCCCTCGACCAGCTCGACCTGCAGGCGGTAGCCGTGCATGCAGGCGATTTCCAGGAAGTCGTGCAGATCGCAGTTCAGGGGTTGATACGTGTTCATGGCTTTCCTCCTCGGCTCAGCAACCCTGCAACGGGATGATGAAGTAGCCCTGCCGGGCGATGGCCGCGGCCACCTCGGGGTGGGCCGGCTCGCTGTGGCAGAACTGGCAGCGACTCTGCTCCACATCCGCTTCCGCCACGCCGCGGCTGGCGAGCCAGTCGCGGGCATGGCGGGCGGCGAGGGCCTGGTCGTTGCCTGCGATGAGCACGTCGAAGTGTAGGTAGCTACCGTCGAGCGTGCGCACGTGGGTGTCGAAGACCTGCACCTTCATGTCATTGCTCCTCTTTCCAGGTGGCCGGCAGCGACAGGTCGCCGGAGGCCACGTCCCACACGCTGGAGACGCACAGCAGCGGGTTGTGTAGGTTGGCATTGACCTGCAGGGCGGCGGTCACGCCGTCGTAGTTGAAGCTCTGCGGAAAGCCGACGGCGGCCAGCGGCACGCGGATGCGCGCGGCGTCGCCCTGCACGCTGAGGTCGTAGCCGGGCGAGTCGATGTAGATCGGCGTGCCGGGCCAGGTGGCCGGCAGCCTGGGCTTGGCGCCTTCGGGGATGTCGCGCACCTTGAGTCCGGACGGGCCGCAGCTTTCATCCTTGGTCAGCACCACCCAGTGCGAGTGCCACAGGCCGCCGTCGTTGTCCTGCTTGCCGTCGCCGTTCTCGTCCAGCTGCGGGGTGTCGTCGAAGTCCGGGTGCGAGGTCAGCGCCAGGGCGAGGATGCCCGCGCCCGGCTCGAAGCCGACGCTGCCGGCGTCCAGGCTGGTCGGCCAGACATAGCTGTACACCTCGGCGGCGGCGAAGCTGCCCTTGGGCGAAGGCGTGCGGCTGCCGGCCTGGCCGTCGACCAGCTGTTCGAACACCAGATCGCTGCCGTCCTTGGTCACGCGGGTGTGCACCAGGTCGAAGGCGGCGTCGAGCTGGGTGCTCTTCTCGCTGTGGATGCCGCCCGGGCCATGGGCCCAGGCCTGGCTGGCGAGGAGTGCGGTGAGCGCGAGAGCGAAGGGGGCTTTCATGGCCGGCTCCTTATTTCAGGTCGTCGATGGAGGCGCCGAAGTTCAGGTGCAGCACCTGGCCTTCGACCACCAATGCGGGCACCGACCTGACACCGGCCGCTTCGGCCTCGGCGGCGCGCTGTGGCTGATCGCCGAGGTGGACGACCTCGACCTCAACTTGCGGGGCCAGCAGGGCGAGCAGGGTCTGTTCGGCCGAAACGCAGACGGGGCAGCCGGCGTGGTAGAAGCGTGCGTGGGTCATTTCGAGTCTCCTTCAGGTTAATTTGGTATCGATTCAATACTGAATTGAAGGCTACGCGAACTGCGCGCTTTGTCAATATGGTTTTTAGTCGATACTATGTGTCGACAGGAGTGATGACATGACCGCCACGACCCTCTTCGACCTGATCGAACGCCTGACCAGCCTGATGCGCATCTGGAACCGCCAGCACCCGCTGCTGGCGGAGCTGCAGCCGATCCAGGTCAGCGCGCTGGTCTACCTGTCGCGCTGCAACTGCTACTCCAATACGCCGCTGGCGGTGACCGAGTACCTGGGGCTGACCAAGGGCACGGTGTCGCAGTCGCTCAAGGCGCTGGAGGCCAAGGGCCTGATCGAGAAGGTGCAGGACCCGCACGACCGGCGCAGCGTGCACCTGGAACTGACCGTGCCGGCCCGCGAGCTGCTGGCGGCCATCGCGCCGCCGCAGTTCCTGGTGGCGGCGCTGGAGCAGCTGGGCGAGCGCGCGCAGGCGCTGGAGGTGCTGTTCGGCGACCTGCTGCGGCAGATCCAGCGCAACCAGGATGTGCCCGGCTTCGGCCTGTGCCACACCTGCCGCTTCCACCAGCAGCGTGACGGTGCGCCGTTCTGCGGCCTGACCCAGGAACCGCTGCGCCAGTCCGATAGCGAGCTGATCTGCCGCGAGCATCAGCCGCCACAGGCGGCCTGACCAGGCCCTACACCCGGGCGATGGTCGCCAGGCCGGTGGCGATCAGCTTCTCCGCGCCATCCTTGACGGCGAACACATCGGCCCGGCACACCGCCTGGCGCTGGCCGGCCTTGAGCACTTCGCTGCGGCAGACCAGGCGCTCGCCGAGGGCCGGCGCCAGCAGGTTGAGCTTGTACTCGCTGGTGACCACGTCGCCGACCATCGAGGCCGCCGCCCAGGCGCAACCGCTATCGACCATGAAGCCGACCACGGCGCCGTGCAGGTAGCCGTGGTGCTGGCACAGGTCCGGGCGGCTGCGCACCTGCAGGCTGACCTTGCCGGGCGCGAAGTCGAGCAGTTCGGCGCCCAGCAGCTGGGCGAAGGTGGAGTGTTGCAGGGCCTGTTCCAGGCGTGCGCGGCTGATGCCGGTGGCGGTGTCCATGTGGGTGCTCCTCGCAGGTGGGGAACCTGCAGTCTTGGCCGGCTTCGGCGTACGGGCCACATGCATCCACGGCCGTGATGGCCGGGCATCAGCTTGACTTGCACGCGGCCCTTGCCTAGCGTGCCGCTTCCGTTTTTCGCAGCAGGAACACCGCATGGGCGCCGACGACCGCATCAAACTCGAACCGGGCTGGAAGGAGGCCCTGCGCGAGGAGTTCGACAAGCCCTACATGCGCGAGCTGAGCGAGTTCCTGCGCGCCGAGAAGGCCGCCGGCAAGGTGATCTACCCGCCGGGCCCGCTGATCTTCAACGCGCTCAATTCCACGCCGCTGGAGCGGGTCAAGGTGGTGATCATCGGCCAGGACCCCTACCACGGTCCGGGGCAGGCCCATGGCCTGTGCTTCTCGGTGCAGCCCGGGGTGGCGGCGCCGCCCTCGCTGGTGAACATCTTCAAGGAGCTCAAGCGCGACCTGAACATCGACATCCCCGAGCATGGCTGCCTGCAGAGCTGGGCGGACCAGGGCGTGTTGCTGCTCAATACCTCGCTCACCGTGCAGCAGGCCAGCGCCGGCTCGCATGCCGACAAGGGCTGGCAGCCGTTCACCGACAAGGTGATCGAGGTGGTCAACGCACGGCCGGGCAACCTGGTGTTCCTGCTCTGGGGCTCGCACGCGCAGAGCAAGCAGAAGCTGATCGACAGCACCCGCCACCTGGTGCTGAAGTCGGCGCACCCCTCGCCGCTGTCGGCCTACCGGGGTTTCCTCGGCAACGGCCATTTCAGCCGCACCAACAAGTACCTGGAGCAGTGCGGCCTCACTCCGATCGATTGGCGACTGCCGCCCCTGTAGTCGTCTCACAGCTCAACCCGGCGATGTCCTCGCGCAGCTCGCCCAGGCGCGCCTGCAGGTGCTGGCGCTGCTGCGCCGAGCTGCTGGCGATCAGCCCGCCCAGCAGCTCGGCTAGGGCCTGCTCGCTGCGGGTGAAGGCGGCGCGGTAGTCCTCGCTCCAGTAGTCCTGGCGCTGGGCGAACAGTTGCTCGATGCGGGCGGCGAAGTCCTCCGCCTGGCGTTGCTCCAGAGTTGCCAGCAGCGCCGCCTGCCAGCGCTGGCGGCTGTCCAGCCAGAGCGGGCTCTGGCCCTCCAGCTGCCGTGCCCAGCGCACCACCAGGTCGCGCTGTGCCGCATCGAGCTGGCCGAACCAGGGCTGCAGGCGTTCTTCCATGCGCACGCGGCGGCGCTCCAGCAGCTGGTCCGCCGGCGGGTCGACATACTCACGGCGCAGCTCGGCGTTTTCCTCGGCCAGGGCCTGGCGCAGCTGTTCGACTTGCTGCGGGCTCAGCTGCTGCAGCAGGCCGGCGGCGGTCGGGCCGACTTCCACGGACACCGCGTCGAGCGCCTGGCGCAGCTGGCCGAGGCGCTGCAGCAGGCGGTCGCTGTCCAGGCGGCCGACGTCCAGGCGGGCGCCGTCTTCCTCCAGCCAGGTGGCCAGCTGTGGCATCTGCGTGCTGCAGTGCCAGGCCTGGTGCTCCTGCAGGCGTGGCTTGAGCCAGGCCTTCTGCTGGCGATCCAGGTCCAGGTACTGGTCGACCCGCCAGGTCAGCAGCCAGTCCAGGTTGCGGTAGGCCAGGTCGATACGGCTGCAGGCGGCCAGCAGGCCCATGCAGGCCAGCAGTGCCAGGGTGGGTAGGGCGGATGAGCGTCGCATGTCCTTGCCTCATCTTGTCTGCCTCGTCCGAGCATAACCGGCGTTGGCGCAGGCGGCAGCATCGGGACATATCCGCTAAAACTCCTGTAGCGAAGATTCGACTGGAGGCTTAATGATAGTTAGCTAATAATTAGCTTCTGTTTGTATCTGCCGTAATGGCATGTCCAGCATGAGTCCATCAGGTAGCCGCCGTGCGTGATTCCCTCTCGGCCTTCCTTGCGCCCAGCCCCGTGGCGCTGCAGTTCGCCCTCAAGACCCTGCTCAGTGGCGGTCTGGCCCTGTGGTGCGCCTTCCGTTTCGATCTCGACCAGCCGCAATGGGCGCTGATGACCGCCTTCATCGTCGCCCAGCCGCTGGCCGGCATGGTGGTGCAGAAGGGCCTGGCGCGCCTGCTCGGCACGTTCATCGGCACCGGCATGGCGGTACTGTTCATGGCCCTGTTCGCCCAGGCCCCCTGGCTGTTCCTGCTGGTGATGGCGCTGTGGCTGGGGCTGTGCACCGGCGCTTCGACCCTGCTGCGCAGCGCCTGGGCCTACTCCTTCGTGCTGGCCGGCTACACGGTGGCGATCATCTGCCTGCCGATCCTCGGCAAGCCGCTGCAGGTGTTCGATGCGGCCGTGGCGCGCTGCACCGAGATCAGCCTGGGCATCCTCTGTTCCATGGCGGTCAGCGCCGTGCTCTGGCCACAGCGGGTCGAGCGACAGCTGGTGCAGCAGGCGCGCGCGGCCTGGCAGAGCGGCACCCAGGCCGCGGCGGCGGCCCTGCAGGGCCGGGCGGCGCAGCGCCAGGGCCTGTTGGAGACCCTCGGCCGCATCGTCGCGGTGGATGCCCAGCGCGAGCATGCCTGGTTCGAGGGCCGGCGCGGCCGCCAGCGTGCCCGCGGCCTGCGCGCGCTGACCCGCGAGCTGCTCGGCCTGCTGCGCACGGCACGCGGCGTGGCGCGCCAGTGGCGGCAGCTGGACGAGGCCGACGCGCGTGCCCTGGCGCCCTGGCTGGAGCGCCTTCGGGCGCGGCTCGGCGACGCCGAGGCGGCGCCGGATGAGCTGTACCGTGACCTGCTGGCGGCGGCCGAGCAGGCCGAGCAGCCGCCGGCGCGCCGCCACTGTCTGGGGCGCCTGGCGCTGCTGGCGCGGCAGCTGGGGCGTGCACGGCAGGCCCTGCTCGCGGTGGAGCGCGGCGAGCCGCCAGAGGATGCGCCGCCGGCCTTGTCCTGGCATCGCGATGTGCAGACCGCCGCGGTCTATGGCCTGCGCAGCTGCCTGACCCTGCTGGCACTGTCGGCCTTCTGGCTGGCCAGCGGCTGGCCCGCCGCCAATGGCGCGCTGCTGCTGGCGGCGGTGGTGTGCAGCCTGTTCGCCAGCCGGGAGAACGCCGACCTGATCGGCATGGCCTTCCTGCGCGGCATCTTCTACGCCTTGCCGGTGGCCTTCGTCGTCGGCCAGTTGCTGCTGCCGCAGTGGAACGGCTTTGCCATGCTCTGCCTGGGGCTCGGCGTGCCGCTGCTGTGCGGCCTGCTGGCGATGGCGCGGCCGGCGCTGGCCGGCGCCGCCACCTCCTTCTGCCTGCACTTCATCGTGCTCTGTGCGCCGCGCAACGACATGGTCTATGACGTCGCCTTCTTCCTCAACGAGGCGCTGGCCATGCTGATCGGCGTCGGCTGCGCCGTGCTGGCGCTGCGCCTGGTGGTGCTGCGCAACCCGCTGTGGCATGCCCGGCGCCTGTTGCGCGCGACCCTGGAGGATCTGGCACGGCTCTGCTCGCGTAGCCTCGACGGCGCCGAGAACTGGTTCGGCGGGCGCATGGCCGATCGCCTGCTGCAGCTGGCCCGCCACTACCCGCAGCTGCCGGACGAGCGGCGCAGCCGCTGGGACGACGGCCTCGACAGCCTCGACCTGGGTGACGAGCTGCTGCACCTGCGCGCCTGCCTGGCCGCCGCGCCCGCCACCCCGCGCGAGGCCGAGCGGCACTTCTTCGCCGAGGTGCAGCGCCTGCTGCTGCAGGGGCCGCAGCCGGCCCGGGGCGCGGCCCTGGAGGCGCCGGCCACGGCCCTGCTGCGCGCGCTGCACGAATACCCCCAGGGCATCGAGCTGCGCCTGGCCGAGGCGGCGCTGCTACAACTGACCCACAGCTGGCGCCAGTGGTGCGACCGGCAAGGAGACTCCGATGGCACTGCGTGAATGGGCCCTGGGCGGCGTGCTGCTCAGCCCCATGCTGCTGTACGCGCTGCTGGCGCTGCTGCTGACCGGCGTGCTGCGCCTGGCCCTGCAGCGTGCCGGGCTGGCGCGCTGGATCTGGCACGAGGCGCTGTTCGACTGCGCCCTGTATGTCTGTGTACTGGCGGCGCTGCTGGCGGCGCTGGCCACCTGGTGAGGAGTTGTTGATGAACGCACTTCCGCGCATGGCGGTGACCCTGATCGCGCTGCTGCTGGCCCTGCTGGCCGGCTGGTGGCTGTGGCACTTCTACATGATCGCGCCCTGGACCCGCGATGCGCGGGTGCGCGCCGACGTGGTCACCCTGGCCCCGGACGTGTCCGGCTGGGTGGTCGAGCTGAAGGTGCAGGACAACCAGCAGGTCAGGGCCGGCGACCTGCTCATGAGCATCGACCGCGAGCGCTACCAGGCCGCCCTGGACAAGGCCCGCGCCCTGGCCGAGACGCGCCGCCAGCAGCTGCGCCTGCGCGAGCACGAGGCCAACCGGCGCACCCGCCTGGGCCCGCAGGCGATCAGCGCCGAGTTGCGCGAGAACGCCCAGATCAACGCCGAGATCGCCCGCGCCGAGTTCCAGCAGGCCGAGGCCGAGGTCAAGCTGGCCGAGCTCAACCTGCAGCGCAGCGAGGTGCGCGCGCCACGTGCGGGGCAGATCACCAACCTGCACCTGGCCCAGGGCAACTACGTGCAGGCCGGCCAGGCGGTGATGGCCCTGGTGGCCGACGATTCCTTCTACGTGCAGGCCTATTTCGAGGAGACCAAGCTGCCGGGCATCCGCGTCGGCGCGCCGGCCGAGGTGATCCTGATGAGCGGCGACGAGCCGCTGCGCGGCAGGGTGCAGAGCATCAGCCGCGGCATCACCGACCGCAATGCGGCGCCGGATGCGCAGCTGCTGGCCAATGTCGAGCCGACCTTCAACTGGGTGCGCCTGGCCCAGCGCATCCCGGTGCGCATCGAGCTGGAGGCGGTGCCGAAGGAGCTGCCGCTGAGCGCGGGGATGACGGCGAGCGTGCGGGTGGAGCGGGAGTAGCGCTGGGCTGACTCGGCCCAGGCTGACTCCGGGCTACGGCAACGATGACTCAGCAAAAAGGCCGCTCAATGAGCGGCCTTGTCGTACCCGGACCTGGACTCCAGTCAACCGACCGTGACCTTGGGCATCTCCGGCATGCTCAGGGTCTGCTCGGCGCGCGGGGCCAGGACCTCGGCCTCGCCGTCCACCACCTGCTCGGCGTTCTGGTTGAACACCCGGGTGGCCAGGCGTACGCGGCCCTTGGGCAGTTTTTCCAGCACTTCCAGCTTCACCGTCAGGGTGTCGCCGAGCTTCACCGGGCGGGTGAACTTGAGCTGCTGGCCGAGGTAGATGGTGCCCGGGCCGGGCAGGCGGCAGGCGATGGCGGCGCTGATCAGCGCGCCGCTGAACATGCCGTGGGCGATGCGCTCCTTGAACATCGTCTCGGCGGCGAAGGCGGCGTCCAGATGCACCGGGTTGTTGTCGCCGGAGACGGCGGCGAACAGCTGGATGTCGCGCTCCTCCACCCGCTTGTCGAGGCTGGCCTGCTGGCCCACTTCCAGTTTGTCGTAGGGGATGTTGGTGACCTGGGTCATGGCGTGCTCCTAGGCGGTGGTATGGCAACGGCCGCGGGTCAGGGCCCGCTCCAGCCAGTCGCGCAGATGGGTGGTGACCTCGTCGCGGTTGCTCTCGTTGAACAGCTCGTGACGGGCCTCGGGATAAAGCTTGAGTTCGACTTCCTTGAGGCCGGCGGCACGCAGCGCATTGGCCAGGTCGACCAGGCGCTTGCCCTGGCTGACCGGGTCGCGGTCGCCGCCGATCACCAGCAGCGGCAGCGCGCTGTCGATCTGCGCCAGGTTGCGCACCGGGGTGATCTGCTGCAGGCCGGCGAGCAGGTCGCACCACAGCTGGGTGGTGCAGATGAAGCCGCACAGCGGGTCGGCGATGTACTGGTCGACTTCCGCCGGGTCGCGGCTGAGCCAGTCGAAGGCGGTGCGGTTGGGCTTGAAGGCCTGGTTGAACGAGCCGAAGGAGAGCCGGTCGAGCAGCCGGCTGCGCCCCAGCGGGCCGAGGCGCCAGCGCTCGCCGCGGGCGATCAGGCTGGCCAGCTTGTACAGCGCCAGCGGCTGGCAGTTGGAGCCGGACAGGATGGCGCCCTGCAGGCTGCAGCTGTGCTGCATCAGGTAGGCCTGGCCGATGTAGCTGCCCATGCTGTGGCCGAGCAGGAAGATCGGCGTCTGCGGGTGCTGCTGGCGGATGTGGTGGTTGAGGGTGGCGAGGTCGCCGACCACCTTGTTCCAGCCGTCCGCGTCGGCGTAGTGGCCGAGCACGCCGCGTTCGGCGGTGCGGCCGTGGCCGCGCTGGTCGAGGGCGTAGACCTCGTGGCCGGCCGCCACCAGCTGTGCGGCCAGGCGGGCATAGCGCGCGCCATGTTCGGCCATGCCGTGGGCGATCATCAGCACCGCGCGCGGCGCTGCGTCGCCGTGCCAGCGGCGCACGAACAGTTGGCTGCCGTCGCTGGCGCCGATCCAGAGTTCTTCGAGTTGCATGGCGGGTCCTTGTGCCCTGGGAGTGGCGGCATTGTGCATGGCCCGGCCGGCCGCGCAAAGTGCCACGCCCGCCGAGGCTCAGCGTGGCGCGGCGTAGCGCCGCAGGATGCGCATGTATTCGCCGCTGGCGTGCAGTTCGCGCAGGCCGCGCTCGAAGATCGCCGCCCAGTCCGGCTGGCCGGGGCGCGGTGCGTTGAAGCCGACCATCAGCGGGATGCGTTCCAGCGCCGGCTCCTGCCAGGCCAGGCGCCCGCGCAGCGCCGCGTCGCCGGCCACCAGGTGTTCGCCGACGATGCGCTCCAGCAGCACCAGGTCGAATCGCCGGGCCGCCAGCTTGCGCAGGTTGCTGATGTCGTCCACCGCCTCCTCGGCGAGCAGGCCCGAGGCCAGGATGCGCGGCGGATAGCCGTAGCCGCGCACGATGCCGACCCGGCGCCCGCGCAGGTCGGCCAGGCTGTGCACGGGTTGCCGTTCGTGCATGCGCACGAACAGGCCGAGCTGGCTGTAGAACAGCGGGCGCGAGGCGATCAGTCGCTCTTCCTTGATCTCCTGCGGCCACAGCGCCAGGGCACCCTGGTAGTTGCCGTTGCGCAGCTCGGCGCGCACCCGTGCCCAGGGCAGGAAATCGATCTGCGGGGCATGGCCCTGGGTGGCGAAGGCGCGGCGGGTCAGCTCCACTATGCTGCCGCCGCCGGGCAGGTGCTCCGAGCTGTAGGGCGGGTATTCCAGGGTGGCCAGGCGCGGCTCGGCCGCCAGCGGCAGGCAGAACAGGGCGAGGAGGGCGGGCCAGAATCTTGGGGGCATGAAGGCGGGTATGTCGGGGGCGATTAGTAGCTATAGCCCAGTCGGGCATGAATCGCCGAAAAGCATGGTAAAGATTCACGCGGTCAATGAGTGACCACAGGTATTTGCCTGTGACGCACCAACTGTTAAGTTCCGGCACAGCCCGGTCGCAATCGCTGGCGTCCGGCCCGCACATTCAGGTCAAGGGGAATAACAACAATGCAACCTGACTTCTGGGACGACAAGCGCCCGGCCGGGGTATCCAACCAGATCGACATGACCGCCTACCGCTCGGTGGTCGAGGTGTTCGAGCGATCCTGCAAGAAATTCGCCGACCGCCCGGCCTTCAGCAACCTCGGCGTGACCATGACCTACGCCGAGCTGGAGCGCCATTCCGCGGCCTTCGCCGCCTGGTTGCAGAAGAACACCGACCTCAAGCCCGGCGACCGCATCGCCGTGCAGATGCCCAACATCCTGCAGTATCCGATCGCCGTGTTCGGTGCCATGCGCGCCGGGCTGATCGTGGTCAACACCAACCCGCTGTACACCGTGCGCGAGATGCGCCACCAGTTCAACGACGCCGGCGTGCGCGCCCTGGTGTACCTCAACACCTTCGGCAAGGCGGTCCAGGAAGTGCTGCCCGACACCCAGGTCGAGTACCTGATCGAGGCGCGCCTGGGCGACATGCTGCCGAGCCTCAAGGGCTGGCTGGTGAACACCCTGGTCAAGCACGTGAAGAAGATGGTGCCGGACTACCAGCTGCCGCAGGCCGTGTCCTTCAAGCAGGCGCTGCGCGAGGGCAAGGGCCACGCCTTCCAGCCGGCCAAGCAGGGTCTGGACGACATCGCCGTGCTGCAGTACACCGGCGGCACCACCGGCGTGGCCAAGGGCGCCATGCTCACCCACGGCAACCTGGTGGCCAACATGCAGCAGGTGCACAACTGCCTGCAGCAGATCGGCGAGGACGGCCAGCCGCTGATGCGCGAGGGCGGCGAGATCATGATCGCGCCGCTGCCGCTCTACCATATCTACGCCTTCACCGCGAACTGCATGTGCATGATGGTCAGCGGCAACCACAACGTGCTGATCACCAACCCGCGCGACATCCCCGGCTTCGTCAAGGAGCTGGGCAAGTGGCAGTTCTCCGCGCTGCTCGGCCTCAATACCCTGTTCGTCGCGCTGATGGATCACCCGGACTTCAAGAACCTCGATTTCTCCCGCCTCAAGCTGACCAACTCCGGCGGTACCGCGCTGGTCAAGGCTACCGCCGAGCGCTGGCAGCAGATGACCGGCTGCACCATCGTTGAGGGCTACGGCCTCACCGAGACCTCGCCGGTGGCCACCACCAACTGCTATGGCAAGCTGGCGCGCCTGGGCTCGGTGGGCATTCCGGTGGCCGGCACCACGCTCAAGGTGATCGACGACAACGGCGTCGAGCAGCCGCTGGGCGAGCGCGGCGAGCTGTGCATCAAGGGCCCGCAGGTGATGAAGGGCTACTGGCAGCGCCCCGAGGCGACCGCCGAGGTGCTGGACGAGGAGGGCTGGTTCAAGACCGGCGACATCGCCGTGATCGACCCGGACGGCCATGTGCGCATCGTCGACCGCAAGAAGGACATGATCATCGTCTCCGGCTTCAACGTGTACCCCAACGAGATCGAGGACGTGGTCATGGCCCACCCCAAGGTGGCCAGCTGCGCGGCCATCGGCGTGCCGGACGAGAAGTCCGGCGAGGCGGTCAAGCTGTTCGTGGTGGCCCGCGAAGGTGGCGTCACCGTCGAGGAGATCAAGGCCTACTGCAAGGAGAACTTCACCGGCTACAAGGTGCCCAAGCACATCGTGCTGAAGGACGCCCTGCCGATGACGCCCGTCGGCAAGATCCTCCGTCGCGAGCTGCGCGACATCGCCTGACGCCCGTTCCCGACCGGCATCGCTTGTGCCGGCAGGTGCCGAAAAGCCCCGTCCCAGGGGCTTTTTTGTCCCGTGGTGGCGCTGGTGACCAGGCTGGATGGTTCGGTCACTTTTATGACCGCTGCGGCCATGTTTGGTGCTAGGCGCACCCTGGCAAAGCTGCTACTCTCGGCACGCTTTGCGCCAGTCCCCATCTCGCGTCAAGGTCAATCATCACAACAAACAACCGCCATTGCGCGCGGTGTAGACAAGCTGTTGCTCAGGAGTAGGCTTCCATGACCGATAACTTCTGGAAGGACAAATACCCTGTCGGAATCGCTGCCGAAATCGATGCCGACCAGTACCCCAACATCCAGGCCGTACTGAAAGAGTCCTGCCAACGCTTTGCCGATAAGCCTGCTTTCAGCAACATGGGCAAGACCCTGACCTACGGCGAGCTGTACCAACTCTCCGGCACCTTCGCCGCCTATCTGCAGAACCACACCGATCTCAAGCCCGGCGACCGTATCGCCGTGCAGCTGCCCAACGTCCTGCAATACCCCGTGGTGGTATTCGGCGCCATGCGCGCCGGCATGATCGTGGTCAACACCAACCCGCTGTACACCGCGCGGGAGATGGAACACCAGTTCAACGACTCCGGCGCCAAGGCCCTCGTCTGCCTGGCCAACATGGCTCACCTGGCCGAAGAAGTGCTGCCCAAGACCGGCATCAAGCACGTCATCGTCACCGAGGTGGGCGACCTGCTGCCGCCGCTCAAGCGCCTGCTGGTCAACACCGTGGTCAAGCACGTGAAGAAGATGGTTCCGGCCTTCAACCTGCCGCAGGCCGTCAAGCTCAACCAGGCCCTGGCCCTCGGTCGTGGCAAGGCGGTCACCGAGGCCAGCCCGAGCAATACCGACATCGCCGTGCTGCAGTACACCGGTGGCACCACCGGCGTGGCCAAGGGCGCCATGCTGACCCACCGCAACCTGGTGGCCAACATGCTGCAGTCCAAGGCGCTGATGGGCTCCAACCTCGGCGAGGGCTGCGAGATCGTCATCTGCCCGCTGCCGCTGTACCACATCTACGCCTTCACCTTCCATTGCATGGCGATGATGCTGACCGGCAACCACAACATCCTCATCACCAACCCGCGCGACCTGCCGGGCACGGTGAAGGAACTGTCGAAGTGGAAGTTCAGCACCTTCGTCGGCCTCAACACCCTGTTCGTCGCCCTGTGCAACAACGAGGAGTTCCGTCGCCTGGACCTGTCCAGCCTGAAGCTGACCCTGTCCGGCGGCATGGCCCTGCAACTGGCCACCGCCGAGCGCTGGAAGGAAGTCACCGGCTGCGCCATCTGCGAAGGCTACGGCATGACCGAGACCAGCCCGGTGGTGTCGGTGAACCCCTACCAGAACATCCAGATCGGCACCATCGGCATCCCGGTGCCCTCGACCCAGTGCAAGGTCATCGACGACGACGGCAACGACCTGCCGCTGGGCGAGCGTGGCGAGCTGTGCGTCAAGGGCCCGCAGGTGATGAAGGGCTACTGGCAGCGCCAGGAAGCCACCGACGAGATGCTCTCGGCCGATGGCTGGCTGAAGACCGGCGACATCGCGGTGATCCAGGACGACGGCTACATGCGCATCGTCGATCGCAAGAAGGACATGATCCTGGTGTCCGGCTTCAACGTGTACCCCAACGAGCTGGAAGACGTGCTCGCCACCCTGCCGGGCGTGCTGCAGTGCGCGGCCATCGGCGTGCCGGACGAGAAGTCGGGCGAGGCGATCAAGGTCTTCGTGGTGGTGCGCCCGGGCGAGAGCCTGAGCAAGGAGCAGGTGATGGAGCACATGCGCGCCAACCTCACCGGCTACAAGGTGCCGCGCTCGGTCGAGTTCCGCGACAGCCTGCCGACCACCAACGTCGGCAAGATCCTGCGCCGCGAGCTGCGCGACCAGGAGCTGAAGAAGCTGGCCGCCACGGCCTGATCTTCACGGCCATGAAAAAGCCCCGCCTCGCCGGGGCTTTTTCGTTTCTGTCGTACCGCTCTTCACCCCTCTGCCGCAGGAGGGGCGAGAGGGCTACAGCTTGAGCTTGCGGATCGCCTTGCCCAGCTCGTCGGCCAGGCCGACCAGCTCGGCGCTGGTGCTGGCTGAGGCCAGGGTCTGCTGCACCGTCTGCTCGGTGACGTCGCGGATGCCCACCACCGAGCGGGTCATCTCCTCGGCCACCTGGCTCTGCTGCTCGGCGGCCACGGCGATCTGCACGTTGCTGTCGCGCATCTGCGCCACCGCACGGGCGATGTCGCCGAGCGCGCCGCCGGCCGCTTCGGCCTCCTGCACGCAGTGGTCGGCCTTGATCGAGCTCTCGCGCATGAACTCCACGGCGTCGCGGCTGGCCGCCTGCAGGTTGCCGATCATGCGGGTGATCTCGTCGGTGGAGTCCTGCACCCGCTTGGCCAGGTTGCGCACCTCGTCGGCGACCACGGCGAAACCGCGGCCCATCTCGCCGGCACGCGCCGCCTCGATGGCGGCGTTGAGCGCCAGCAGGTTGGTCTGCTCGGCGATGCCGTGGATGGTCTCGACCATGCCGCCGATGGTGCGGCTGTCCTCGGCCAGCTTCTGGATCATCTCGGCGGTCTGCTGCACGCCCTGCGACAGATTGGCGATGGCCGAGCCGGCGCGCGCCACCACCTGCTGGCCGACGCCGCTGAGGCGGTCGGCCTCGGCGGACTGGTCGCGGGTGTCACCGGCATGACGGGCGATCTCGTGCACGGTGGCGGACATCTCGTTGATCGCGGTGGCGGCCAGGTCGGTCTCGGCCTGCTGGCCGAGCATGCCGCTGCGCACCTGTTCCATGCTCGCGGCCAGGCGCCTGGCGCCTTCGTCGAGGCTGGCGGCGGCCTGGGCCACGGTGCCGACCACGCGCTGGTAGCCGGCCTGCATGGCGTTGAAGGCACTGGCCATCTGGCCCACTTCGTCGCCGCTGTCGAGTTCGGCGCGGGCGGCCAGGTCGCCGCTGCGCTCCACGTGCAGCATCACGTCCTTGAGCTGGTTGAGATGGCCGAGGATGAAGCGGATCAGCAGCTGCGAGGCGCCCAGCAACAGCAGCATCAGCACGGCCACGGCGATGGCGTAGGCGCCGGCGCGCTCGCCGAACACCTGCCACAGGCTCGGCGCGTGTACCGGCAGGGCCAGGCGCTGGCCGTCGGCGCTGTCCAGCACCCAGGCGCCGATCAGCGGCGAGTCGCCCCACAGGCCGTCATGCTCCAGCTCCACCCAGCCTCGGGCAGTGCGCGGCAGGCCCAGCGGCGGCTGCGCCGAGGCGGCGAAACGCCGGGCCTGGCTAGCTGCCGGCAGCTCCGCCAGGGCCGCCAGTTGCACGGCCAGGGCCTGGCCGGCCTGGCGCGCGGTCTCGGCGCGGCCGTGCTGCTCCTGCTGCATGGCGAACAGCACCAGCAGCAGGGTGGTGGCGAAGGCCACCAGGTTGACGGCCCAGAACTTGTATTTCAGAGAGAGATTACGAATCCATGCATCCATGGCGAACTTCTTCAGCGTCTGATGGGATGGCACAAGGCCGCTATCATGCCTGCGACAGTTCGCCCCGGCTTGATCCGGGTCAAGAGAGCCGCCGCTACTCCCTGTAACGGTCCGGATCGGATGATCTTTAGCCCGCGGTCCGCGCCGGGCGCAGAGCCACCAGGGCCACGCCGACCGTGGTGCACAGGGCGGCCAGCAGCATGGAGGCCGAGCCCTGCTCGCCGAGCAGGAAGATCGCCACCGCCGCGCCGGTGATGGCCGTGACCGAGCCGATCTGGCTCAGGTACACCGCGCCGGCCACCTTCTGCAGCACGAAGTAGAGCGCGTACATGCCGGCGAACAGCGCTACCTCGGCGACCAGCCACCAGGCCGCGGCGGCCTGCTCCCAGGCCGGGCGCAGCTCCACGCCGAACAGTCCCAGCGGCAACAGCAGCAGGGCGCCGGCCAGCAGCATGCCGGGCGCCAGTTGCAGCGGGCGCGCGCCTTCCGGCCAGTGGCGCGAGCGGTAGACGTTGCCGATGGCCAGGAACACCGGCATGACCAGCGTCGCCAGTACCCAGAGCAGCGGGCTGTCGCCGCTGCCGAGCTTGCCCAGGGCGAGGATCAGGCTGCCCGCCAGGCCAATCAAGATGCCGAGCAGGCGCAGGCGCTGCAGGCCCTCCATGCGCAGCGCCAGGGCCAGCACGTAGGTCAGCAGCGGCGGGAAGGCCAGGCACAGCGAGGCGAAGCCGGCGCCGACGTGGGGGATGGCGCTGAACAGCAGGGCGTTGGGCAGGCTGATGCTGACCAGCCCGGAAACCAGGTAGTAGCGCAGGTAGGGCCCCCGCAGGCTGGGCGCCTCACCGCGGGCCAGCGCCAGCAGGCAGAGCAGGCCGCCGGCACCGAGCAGGCTCCACAGCAGCAGGGCCACCGGCGGCCAGCCGCTGGCGGCGGCGAGTTTGGCGACGTTGCCGATCAGGCCGAGCAGG
The DNA here is from genome assembly GCF_041729615.1 of Pseudomonas alcaligenes. Classification (NCBI taxonomy): domain Bacteria; kingdom Pseudomonadati; phylum Pseudomonadota; class Gammaproteobacteria; order Pseudomonadales; family Pseudomonadaceae; genus Aquipseudomonas; species Aquipseudomonas alcaligenes. The sequence goes on from NZ_CP154874.1 coordinate 3,619,255, forward strand.
CCGCCCACGGCCAGCAGCAGGAACAGGGAAAGCCAGGGGCGCGACATGGCGGTCTCCTCGGGTTAGGATGGCTGCATTCTTGATGATAAGTATCTTGATGGCAAGATAAGTGGAGCAGTCCATGCACGATCGTGCGCAAACCGCCGCCGACCAGTGGTGCCAGCAGCGTCCCGACCTCGACCCCTTTCCCATGGCTCTGCTGGGGCGCCTCGGTGAGCTGAGCCAGCTGATCAGCCGCGATCACTTAGTGCCGTTCTTCACCGCCCATGGCCTGCAGCCGGGCGAGTTCGACCTGCTGGCCACCCTGCGCCGCGCCGGCGAGCCCTATGCGCTGATGCCCACCGCGCTGTACGAGGCGGCGATGATCTCCTCCGGCGGCATGACCAGCCGCATCGACCGCCTGGAGAGGGCCGGGCTGATCGAACGGCGCAAGCACCCGAGCGACCGGCGCGGGGTGCTGGTGGCGCTGACCGCCGCCGGCTTCGCCCTGATCGACGGCATCATGGCCGCGCACGTGGCCAATATGCGCCGCCTGCTGGCGGGGCTGGACGAAGCCGAACAGACCCAGCTGTTCGACCTGCTCGGCAAGCTGCTGGCCGGCCTGCCGCCGGCCGCGCGCTGAGCCGCGCGGTTTCACGCCGGGCCGCGCAATCTGCGACAATCGCCGCCCGCCCTCCCCAGACCGCCGCGTTGCAATGACCGACTTCCACACCTTGCAGAAGAACCTCGACCAGGCCATGCAGGCCGACCGCCACCGCCTGCGCCGCCAGCTGCACGAGCTGCAGAAGCAGACGCCGCCGGACGAGGCCAAGCTGGCGCAGTGGCTGGAGCGCTTCCAGGCCTCAGTGGCCAAGGTCGAGGCGCGCCAGCGCAGCATCCCGAGCATCCGCTACGACGACGCCCTGCCGATCGCCGCCAAGCGCGACGAGATCAAGAAGGCGTTGCAGGAGCACCAGGTGCTGGTGATCGCCGGCGAGACCGGCTCGGGCAAGACCACCCAGCTGCCGAAGATCTGCCTGGAGCTGGGCCGTGGCGTGCACGGCCTGATCGGCCACACCCAGCCGCGCCGCCTGGCCGCGCGCAGCGTGGCCACCCGGGTGGCCGAGGAGATCGGCACCCCGCTGGGCGAGCTGGTCGGCTACCAGGTGCGCTTCGAGGACCATTCCGGCGACGCCAGCCTGATCAAGCTGATGACCGACGGCATCCTGCTAGCCGAGACCCAGCACGATCGCTTCCTGGAAAAGTACGACACCATCATCGTCGACGAGGCGCATGAACGAAGCCTCAATATCGACTTCCTCTTGGGCTATCTCAAAACCCTGCTGCCGCGCCGCCCCGACCTCAAGCTGATCATCACCTCGGCGACCATCGATCTTGAGCGCTTCTCCAAGCACTTCGACAACGCCCCGATCATCGAGGTCTCCGGCCGCACCTACCCGGTGGAGACCTGGTACCGCCCGCTGGCCGCCGAGGTGGACGAGGAGGGCGAGAGCCTGCTCGACGACCTGACCGTCGACCAGGGCATCCTCGCCGCGCTGGACGAGATCGCCGCCCATGAACGGGCCGAGGGCAAGCGCCCCGGCGACGTGCTGGTGTTCCTCCCCGGCGAGCGCGAGATCCGCGAGGCCGCCGAGGTGCTGCGCAAGGCCAACCTGCGCCTGACCGAGGTGCTGCCGCTCTATGCACGCCTGACCCCGGCCGAACAGCAGAAGATCTTCGCGCCGATGGGCGCACGCAAGATAGTGCTGGCCACCAACGTCGCCGAGACTTCGCTGACCGTGCCGGGCATTCGCTATGTGATCGACTCCGGCACCGCGCGTATCAGCCGCTACAGCTACCGTGCCAAGGTGCAGCGCCTGCCCATCGAGGCCATTTCCCAGGCCAGCGCCAACCAGCGCAAGGGCCGTTGCGGCCGGGTCGAGCCGGGCATCTGCATCCGCCTGTACAGCGAGGAGGACTTCCTCGCCCGCCCCGAATTCACCGATCCGGAAATCCTGCGTACCAACCTGGCGGCGGTGATCCTGCAGATGCTGCACCTGCGCCTGGGCAGCATCGAGGATTTCCCCTTTATCGAGCCGCCGGATGGCAAGGCCATCAGCGACGGCTTCAACCTGCTGCAGGAACTCTCGGCGGTCAACCGCGAGGGCCAGCTCACCCCGCTGGGGCGCCAACTGGCGCGCCTGCCCATCGACCCGCGCCTGGGTCGCATGGTGCTGGAGGCGGCCAAGCTCGGCAGCCTGGACGAAATCCTCATCGTCGCCTCGGCGCTGTCGGTGCAGGACCCGCGCGAGCGGCCGCTGGACCGTCAGCAGGCGGCTGACCAGGCGCATGCGCAGTGGAAGGACGTGGATTCCGACTTCGCCGCGCTGATCAACCTGTGGCGCGGCTTCGAGGAGAAGCGCCAGGAGCTGGGCGCAAACCCCTTGCGCAACTGGTGCAAGAAGAACTTCCTGAATTACCTGCGTCTGCGCGAATGGCGCGACGCCCATCGCCAGCTGGTGCTGATCGCCCGCGAGCTGCAGCTGTCGGCGAGCAAGGCGGAAGGCCGTCGCGAGCGTCCGGCCCAGGGCGAGCAGAAGGCCAAGCCCACCAGCGATACCAAGGTCAATGTCATCGTCCGCGAGCAGGCCGAGGCCAGCGAGGCGGCGCAACGCGCCAAGAGCTACGCCGCGGTGCACAAGGCGATCCTGTCCGGCCTGCTCAGCCAGATCGGCCAGAAGAGCGAGGACGGCGACTACCTCGGCGCGCGCCAGCGGCGCTTCTGGATTCACCCGTCCAGCGTGATCGGGCGCAAGAAGCCGGCCTGGGTGATGACCGCCGAACTGGTGGAAACCACCAAGCTGTTCGCCCGCATGGTCGCCAAGATCGAGCCGGACTGGATCGAGCCGCTGGCCGGCCACCTGATCAAGAAGAACCACTTCGAGCCCCATTGGGAAAAGCGCCGTGGCCAGGTGGTGGCCTATGAGCAGGTCACCCTGTACGGGCTGATCGTGGTCGGCCGCCGCCCGGTGCATTTCGGCCCGGTGGACCCGGTCGCCTCGCGCGAGCTGTTTATCCGCGAGGGTCTGGTGCGCGGCGAGATCAACAGCCGCGCCCGTTGCCTGGCGGCCAACCGCGAGCTGCTCGAACGCCTCGACGAACTGGAGGCCAAGGCCCGGCGTCGCGACATCCTCGCCGACGAGGAAACCCTCTACGCCTACTACGAGGCGCGCATCCCGGCGGAGATCCACCAGGCCGCGACCTTCGAGCACTGGTACAAGAGCGAAGGGGCGAAGAACCCGCAGCTGCTGATCATGCGCGAGGAAGACGTGCTGGCGCGCGATGCCAAGGAAGTCACCGCCGCGCAGTATCCGGACATCCTCCCGCTCGGCGAGCTGCAATTGCCGCTGACCTACCACTTCGAACCCAATCATCCGCGCGACGGCGTGACCCTGCGCGTGCCGGCGCCGCTGCTGCCGCAGCTGCCGGCGGACCGCCTGGAATGGCTGGTGCCGGGCCTGATCGAGGCCAAGGCCATCGCCCTGGTGCGCGGCCTGCCCAAGGCCATCCGCAAGAACTTCGTGCCGGTTCCGGACTTCGTCGGCGCGGCCCTGTCGAAGATCGCCTTCGGCCAGGGCAGCCTGCCCGAGTCGCTCGGCCGTGAACTGACCCGCATGACCGGCGCGCGCGTGCCCGACGAGGCCTGGGAGGAGGCGGCGCAGCAGCTGGAAAACCACCTGAAGATGAACATCGAGGTGGTCGATGCGCGCGGCAAGTTCCTCGGTGAAGGCCGCGACCTGGCCGAGCTGTGCGCGCGCTTCGCCGAAGCCAGCCAGGCCGCCCTGGCCATCCCGCAGCAGAAGCAGGAACAGAAGCCGGTGGAGGCCAAGGCCTTCGCCCAGGTCGCCGAGAAGACCCAGCAGAAGATCGCCGGCCTCTCCATGACCGTATTCCCGGCGCTGGTGGAAGAGGGCGGGGTGGTCAAGGAAGGCCGTTTCCCGACCCAGGCCGAGGCCGACTTCCAGCACCGCCGCGCGCTGCAGAGGCTGCTGCTGCAACAGCTGGCCGAACCGGCCAAGTACCTGCGCGGCAAGCTGCCGGGGCTCACCGAGCTGGGCCTGCTGTACCGCGAGATGGGCCGCCCCGAGGCGCTGGTCGAGGACATCCTGCTGGCCAGCCTGGACGCCTGCATCCTCGACGGCGAAGCGACGCTGCCGCGCGATGGCGCCGCCCTGGCGCAGCTGGCCGAGCGCAAGCGCGGCGACTGGACCGGCCACGCCGAGCGCATCGCCAGACTCACCCTGGACATCCTCAAGCTCACCCACGGCCTGCACAAGCGCTTCAAGGGCAAGATCGACCTGGCCCAGGCCATGGCGCTCAACGACATCAAGCAGCAGCTGGCCAACCTGGTCTACCCCGGCTTCGTGCGCGAAACGCCCGGCGAGTGGCTGAAGGAAATCCCGCGTTATCTCAAGGCCATCGAACAGCGCTTTGACAAAATCGGCGGGCAGTTGCAGCGCGACCGGGTGTGGACCGGCGAGCTGAGCACCGCCTGGGAGCAGTACCAGGCGCGCGCCGCCAAGCACGCCCAGGAGGGCAAGCGCGACCCCGAGCTGGTGCTGTATCGCTGGATGCTGGAGGAGTACCGCGTGTCGCTGTTCGCCCAGCAGCTGGGCACCAGGATGGCGGTGTCGGACAAGCGCCTGAGCAAGCAGTGGAGCCAGGTCGAGGCCTGATGGCATTCTGAGCTCATGTCGGCGATGCTTGTGCCGAAATAGCGAGCAGCTCATGAGGAGGAGCCGCTGGTGGGGTGGATCGACAGGCTGATGCGGTCGCTGAATCCGTTGCACGGCCTGCCGCATGCGACGTGCGAGGATTTCGCCTGCTGGTACCGCCAGGCCAAGCTGCTGCAGATCCGCTACGTCGCCTTCCTGACCATGGCGCTGTACCTGGTCTACGCCGCCATCGAGCAGAATGTGGCGCGCGACCACCTCGGCTCGCGTCTGCTGGTGCACGGCCTGCTGGTGCCCCTGGCACTGCTCGCCGTGGGCCTGATGAGTTACCGCGAGGCCTGGCACCGGGGCATGCTCGTCACCCTCTGCGTGGCGCCGGTGGGCGCGGTGAGCGCCAACCTGGCGTTCAACCACGGCGGGGCCGACTTCGCCTACTTCGCCCCGGAGATCTACCTCGCCCTGATGTGGACCTTCACCGTCTCCGGGCTGAACCTGCGCCAGGCCACGCTGAGCGCCGGGGCCTCCACCCTGGTGGTGGCCATCGTCACCCTCGACGGGGCGCTGCAACCCGGGCCGCAACGCCTGCACCTGATCTGGGTGCTCGCCTCGCTGTCCTTCGGCCTGCTCTGCGCCTTCATCCTCGAGAAGGCGCACAAGACCATGTTCCTGCACCAGGGCCAGCTGACCCTCAGCGCCAGCCTCGACGGCCTCACCGGGCTGTGGAACCGCGCCCGCATCGACCAGTTCTTCGCCGATGAGATCGCCCGTGCCCGGCGCTATGGCACGCCGTTCTCGGTGATCCTGCTGGACATCGACCACTTCAAGCACGTCAACGATCACCATGGCCATACGGTGGGTGACAGCGTGCTGCGCCAGTTCGCCACGCTGCTGCGCAACAACGTCAGGAGCATCGACAAGGTCGGTCGCCTGGGTGGCGAGGAGTTTCTCGTCATCCTGCCGGAGATCGACGCCGAGCAGGCCCAGGCCGTCGCGCGTACCCTGCAGGAGCGCATCCACCAGTTCGACTTCGACACCGTACTGCGCAAGACCGCCAGCTTCGGCATCACCCATTTCCGTGGCGACGAGAACCCGCAGAGCATGCTGGAGCGCGCCGACCGCGCGCTGTACCGGGCCAAGGCCAACGGCCGCGACCGCATTGAGGTGCTCTGAAGCCTCTTGTCACTGCGCAGGGCTCGACGGCGCGAAGGTGATCGGGCATTTTTGGCGCCCCCAAGGCATTCCCGCGGACTCGCCATGTTCGAAATCCAGCCCATGAACCCCGAGCACTACCGCCAGCAGACCCGCCGCAGCACCCTGGCGCTGGCGGCCATCTTCCTGGCGCTGGGCATGCTCTGCGCCACTGCCAGCACCCAGCTGCTGGGCACGCCCGGTGGCGACAACTTCAAGTGGAATCTGCTCGGCGTGCTGCTCGGCCTGGCCCTGACCATCGCCCTGGTGCGCCAGCAACTGTGGCAGCGGCCGTTCATGGCGGCGGCGGTGTACGGTTGGCAGCTCAAGCGCAGCCTGATGCGCGTCACCAACGTCATGCACCACGTCAAGGCCGGCGTGGCGGCGGGTGACGAGAGCGCCATGAAGCTGCTGCGCTTCTACCACCTGGGCGTGACCCAGATGCACCAGCTGGACGGCAACAGCAGCGACCTCGGCCAGATGGTGTGGGAGATCGATGCCCACCGCGAGGCCATGGCACAGCGCGGGCTGGATATCGAGCAGAAGCGCCTCGATCCGGCCTGGCTGGAGGCGGTCAAGGGCTTCAAGCCCTGAACACGGCGCGCTTTACCGAGGCGTCGACTTTCTCTTAGAGTCGGAGGCTCCCGGCCCCGAGCAGTCCCGCGAGCGCCCCGATGCCTCTGCCCAGCCTCACCACGCCGCACTGCCGCTGCCTCCTGCTGGGGCTGCTACTCCTCGTGCCGGGCCTGGCCAGGGCCGGTTGCGAAATGTCGCTGCGCTGGGACAACGACCCGCCCTTCAGCATGCAGCTGGCCGATGGCTCCATCGCCGGCATCTCCATCGACAGCGCCCGCGAGGTGCTAGAAGGCCTGGGGTGCGAGGTACGCCTGGTGCGCCTGCCCTGGGCCAGGGCCCTGCGCGATCTGGAACAGGGGCGCCTCGACGTGCTCACCGGCGCCTTCCGCAAGCCCGAGCGCGAGGTCTACGCACACTTCTCCGGCGTGATCGAGGAACCCTCGCGCAACATCCTGTTCATGCACCGCGAGGCCGCCGCCCGCTGGCCGGTGAGCGAGCTGCTGCAGCTGCGCGATACGCCGTTTCGCCTCGGCGCGCAGATCGACGTGTCCTATGGCCCCGGCTACCAGAAGTTGATCCAGACCCCGGCCTTCCACGAGCGCATGGAGTTCAGCGCCACCCGTCTCAACCTCTGGCGCATGGTCGCCAAGGGGCGCATCGACGGTGTGATCGCCGACGAACATTCCGGCCAACAGGAGCTGGCCGACCTGGGCCTGAGCGAGCTGATCCTGGCGACGCCGGTGGTGGTGTCCAGCGAGGGCGCGGAAACCGCCTTCAGCAAGAAGAGCGTCGCGCCCGAGTTCGTCCAGCGCTATGCCGAGGCGCTGCGCCGGCAGATCGCCGAGGGCCGCTATGCGCAGATTCGCCAGCGCTACCTGAAGCCCTGAGGGCTAGCGGCTGCGGGCAATGTCCCTGATATAGAGCGCCTCCACCTTCTCCCGCGCCCAGGGTGTCTTGCGCAGGAACTTGAGGCTGGATTCGAGGCTGGGTTCGTGGGTGAAGCAGCGGATGGCGATGAGCTGGCCGAGGCGCTCCCAGCCGTGCTTGTCGACCAGGGCCTGGAGGATGGCTTTCAGGGTCAGGCCGTGGAGGGGGTCGTTGCTCATCGGGTTCTTGCTCAGGGCTGGCGGGGAGTTGGGTCGGGCACTGTAACTCCCCTCTCTCGTTTACGGGAGAGGGGTGGGGGAGAGGGGCTTTGTTTGATGGTTTCGTGCCGCTGCTATTTACCCAGTTGCTGACTGCTTCAGTTCCGCCCTGCTGGGCGGGTTCCTTTTGGCAGTCGCCCCAAAAGGAACCAAAAGGGCTTGCCCCGCCATCCGGCCCTCCGCTTCGCTCCGGGTTCGTTCTCTCCATCGCTGCTCCGAGGGTCGGCTTACAAGGGCCGTCCCTGGCCCTTGTAAGCCTTTCGCCGCATCCATGCGGCTCACCCCTCTACGCAACGATTCCGCTCACCCTCCTGAAGGGGCGTTTGGAGCTGCCTGACAGTCATGTGCCTTCTCCAGCTCCCACGCTCTGCGTGGAAGCTAATCCCGTTACGCTCCTCGTCACAGAGCTGCCGGCCCGTACAAAACAACGAATGGGCGCGGGGCATGGGAACGATCAATGCGCGCAGCGCCAGGGAAAGCCATCAGGCAACTCGTAGCCCGAACCCCGTCAGGAGGCCGAGTGGAGGTGTTGCGCAGGGGGACGAGCCGCATGGATGCGGCGAGAGGCTTAAAGGGCCAAGGATGGCCCTTGTAAGCCGGCCCCCGGAGTAGCACCGGAGCGAGGGAAGTCTGGCCGCAGGCCAGACCCGGATGTCGGGCGCGCTTTCTCTTTGGTTACTTTCTCTTTGCGCGCGCAAAGAGAAAGTGACTCGCCGTGCAGGGCGAAACCTGTAGCTTCAGCCGAGGAAAGTGTTGCGACCTAGAGCCTGCGCTTCGGATAAAGCGTGGTCTGTCCCCATTGATTCTGAGCGCGAGCCAAGATCGCAATCAGAGGTGGAAATGGCCCGCAGCCTCCGGCTGGTAAAGCACTTTCCTGATGGCAATCCGGCAGGTCCGATCAGCAATACGCCAGTCGATGGCGTCCCCTTCCTGATAGCCGAGGATGGCCGCGCCGATGTCGGAACACACGGAATGCTTCCCAGCGTTGGTGTCCGCGTCCTCCGGGTAGACCAAGGCCACTTCGAGCTCTTCTTCGTCCAACTGCAGCAAGGCCCTGGAGTTCATCGTGACGACGTTGCACGCCACCTGCTGCGGCTTGACGACAATGACTCGTTCAAGCTCGTGTTCGAGCTCAACAACGGCCGGGCCCTGCTCGAGTGCGATAAGGCTCTCGAGCCTGGATTTGTCGACTTCAGTGATGTAGATCCTGCCGGAGTCGCCAGCGCTACCTTCGCGCAAGAGCTGGAGATAGCGCCCTGCCGTCATGGAAAATGACTTCAATGCAGGCGATTCGCTCTCAAGCAGAAAGCCGCTGCGCAGAAAGGCTTTTAGCGAGCGCACGTTATCCGGGTGGATCTTGGCGATTAGCTTTTCGGCCCGCATGTCGAGAAACGCCAGTTTCATGCCTTCGCGGAGGGTGCTGGTGCCAAGGTTGCGGCCCCATGTGTCGCTGTCTCCGATTACCAGGACGATTTCGCACTGTGCGCCGGTCTTGATCAGACGGACAAAGCCCACCGGAGCGTCATGCCGGTCATAGGCCATGAAGAATCGGCCGCCGCGGTTGAACAGATGGGTCAGGATCGGTAACTGAGTACGATCGATGGCTTGCTCGATGAAGCGCGAGGTATGACGCGAATCGCTCAGGTAGCAGGTGACGCGCTCATCTTCCAACCAGTCCATCAGCTTCAGCGCGTGTGCCCGAGTAATTTCAGGGCACAGCGAAATGAAAGGCTTGTTCATCTTCACCACAGGTGTCTGTAAAGAATGAAAGCCCTTCATGGCTACGGCCATGACGGTTCTTTCGGCAGTCCGCCATCTTAAGACATAACGCGGGTAATGCCGAATGAGCTGGGAAGTTCGGCGAGGCTAACGCTCTGCCGAACCTGAACTCGCAGGGGGATCAAGCATCCCGTTTACATCGGTGCCCCTCCAGAACCGCAGTCACTGCTACATCGCTGTCATTTCGACCTCATTGAATGTCATATCGACCGCGAGTCATCGTTGTTATCACGACTTTTTACTGCATCAAGTCATTGAAATTAAATAGAAAAATACCTGGCACGAAAGCTGAGTAACTCCAGGCGCAATGCCCAAAACAGGAGTACTCAGATGAAACACCTTGCCTTGCTTGCTTTCACAACCGGCCTATTGGCCATGCAAACCCTCCAGGCCGCCGAGGTGGTGGCAGAGCGGGAAGAAAACGCGGTCGGCACCGGTTTCGGTGGGCTGACCGGGCTGATGGTCGGTGCCGCCGCCGGCGGGCCGGTCGGCGCCGTGGTGGGGGCGGCGCTGGGGGGCTGGTCCGGGGCGCAGGTGCAGCGCGCCAGCGGGCAGAGCGGCACCGCCTACATCGTGCGCGACGAGGCGGGCGAGGAGCGCTGGGTGCGCTCGCCGCACCGGCGCTTCGAGCGTGGCCAGCAGGTAGACCTGCGCCAGGGCCGGCTCTATCCCCACTGATCCTGACGGCGCTCCGGGCTGGGTCCGGGGCGCGACCCTTCTTCTCGGCTTTCGAGGTAATGATGAACAACGAATTCGAGCAACGCCTGGCGGTGGTGACCGGCGCCAGTTCCGGTATCGGCCTGGCCGTGTGCGAGCAGCTGCTGGAGTGTGGCGCGCGGGTGCTGGCGATGTCGCGCAGCCTGGGTGGGCTGGCGCCGCTGCTGCAGCGCTATCCCGAACAGCTGTACTGGCATGAGGGCGACGTGACCCGCGCGCCCTCGCTACAGGGGCTGGCCGCGCGCGCCGCCGAGCTGGGCGAGGTGCATTACCTGGTGCCCAACGCCGGCATCGCCCAGCTGGCGCCGGGCAGCGATCTGCAGGCGTTCGAGGCGCAGTGGCGGGTCAACGGCGCCGGCGCGGTGAATACCTTCTACGCATTGAAGGCGCAGTTGGCACAGCCGGCGTCGGTGGTGTTCATCAGCACCTTTCTGCGCCAGCTGGGCTTCGTCGGCCTGGGCGCCTACATTGCCAGCAAGGCGGCGCTGTCCGCGCTGGTGCGCAGCCTGGCGCTGGAGCATGCCGGCGAGGGCGTGCGCCTGAACCTGGTGTCGCCGGGGCCGACCGCCACGCCGATCTGGAACAGCCTGGGCCTGGCGGACGAGGCGCTGGCCGGTGTGGCCGGCGAGGTCAGTGCGCGCCTGGTGGACGGCGAGTTCCTCAGCGCTGCGGCGGTGGCCGAGGTGGTGCTGTTCCAGCTGTCCCAGGGTGCCCGTGGCGTGTACGGCCAGGACTGGGTGGTGGACAAGGGCTACACCCTGCGCTGAGAGGCCGCGGCACGCTGCAGCGTGCCGCCGGCTTCAGGCCTGGCGCAGCAGCAGGCGCACCAGGCGCTGGGTCAGCGGCGCCACCAGCAGCACGGTTGGGAAGGCGAATAGCCAGGCCGTCAGCCAGGCGCCCAGCCAGATCTCGGTGAACTGCGGCACCAGCCCGCTGGCGCGCAGGGTGGCGATGCCGGAGACCAGCAGCGACATCAGCCCGGAGAGGATCAGGGCGAACAGCAGCGGGGTGTACTTGGGCGGGATCATCAGGCGTGCTCCGGGGTGGCGCCGGCGTGCAGGCGCAGCAGGGTGTGGGCGAAGTGCTGGCCGAACAGGCGCGCGGTCTTGATGTCACCGGGGGCGAAGGCGTGGCCGGGCGAGGCCTTGTCCGCCTGGGCCATCAGTCCGGACCAGGAGCCCAGGCGGTTGGCGGCTTCGTCATAGGGTACGCCCAGGTGCTGCTCGGGCAGGATCGGGTTGCCGACCCAGAGCATGCCGTGCTGCATGCAGAAGGTGAACATCGACAGCAGGGTGGACTGCTTGTCGCCGGCCGGCAGTGCCGACACGGTGAAGCCTGCCGCCAGCCGGCCGCGCAGGCGCTGCTGGCGCCACAGGCCGCCGGTGGCGTCCATCAGCGCCTTGAGCGGTGCCGAGACGCCGCCGAGGTAGGTTGGCGAGCCGAGGATCAGGCCGTCGTAGGCGGGCAGTTCGTCGGGCCGGGCGACCAGCTCCTGGGCTTGCAGCAGGTGGGCGGCGACGCCGCCGACGCCGGCCACGCCCTCGCCGATGCGCTCGGCGATGTGCTGGGTGTGCCCGTGGGCGCTGTGGTAGAGGATGGCGACTTGCATCATGGGAGGGCTCCTTGGCGGGGTTCAGGGTTGCAGCGCGGCGACCAGGGCGGCGCTGAGGTACAGGCCGAGGCCGAACACGCTGTGGGTGGTCAGGCTTTTCAGGCTGTTCCGCAGCGGCGTGGGGGTGTTGCGCGAGGCGATGCCGGCGCCCATGGCCGGCTGGATCAGCAGCAGCGGCACGGCGACCGTGGCCAGGCCCAGCGCCAGCGCCGGCAGCAGCGAGGGGCGTGCGGCCCAGCCCGGCCCGGCGAGGACCAGCAGCAGGGCGGCGAAGGCGATGCCGGTGGCGTAGTGGACGAGCCAGCCCAGGGCCAGTTCGCCGCGAATCGGCGCGGCCTTGGCGATGGCGGGGTGGCGTACCCGGCCGCGCACCAGGTGGCCGACCCAGCGGCCGACGAAGGCGAAGCTCAGGGTCGGTACGCCCAGGCGCTGCAGGAGCAGCAGCCAGGCGTCCATCACCAGGGTGGCGCCGGCACCGATGGCGATGATGAGCAGGAAGTTGTGCAGTAACGGGTTCATGGCGGCCTCACTCGGGTTGACCAACAGGGGTTTCGATGTGAGGCTACAAGTTCAAGTGAACTTGAGGTCAAGAGGTATTCGCATGGATATCGCCGAAGTCGCCAGGCGCTCCGGGTTGCCCGCGTCGACGCTGCGCTTCTACGAGGAAAAGGGCCTGGTACAGGTGCTCAACCGCCAGGGCGAGCGGCGCCGCTTCGGCCCGCAGATTCTCGACCAGCTGGCGCTGATCTCCCTCGGCCAGTCCGCCGGCTTCAGCCTGGAGGAGATCCGCAGCATGCTGACCAGCAATGGCGAGCCGAACATCGACCGCCAGGCGCTACTGGCCAAGGCTGCCGAGATCGATGCCAGCATCAAGCGCCTGCGCGCCATGAGCCGTGGCCTGCGCCATGCCGCCGCCTGCCGGGCGCCGAGCCATGCCGAGTGCCCGACTTTCCAGCGCCTGCTCAAGGACGCCGCCGCCGCGGCGCATGCGCGCAAGACCGGGCGCAAGCCGGGGCGCTAGCGGCGGGCGCCAGGCGGTGCGGCATTCGCCGGGGCTTGGCGGTATCATGCCGGCTTTTCGGGGCGGTGCGAGCACTGCCGGAGCAAGGAGAGGGTTATGACGGAGACGATCCGCGTATTCGTGGGCTGCGATCCGAACGATTGCGACCTGGAACAGATGATGGTGCTGGACTACAGCATCCGTAAGCATTGCTCGCAGCCGGTGGAGATCCACTGGATGCAGTTGTCCCGTGATCCGCAGAGCTTCTGGTACTCCAACCCCGAGCAGCAGCAGGGCTGGCGCACCGAGGCCTGGACCACGCCGTTTTCCGCCTTTCGCTGGGGCATCCCGGCGTTCTGCAACTACCAGGGCAAGGCCATCTACATGGACACCGACGTCATGGTGCTGTGCGACCTGGCGCAGATGTGGAACCTGTCGTTCGAGCCGGGCAAGGTGGTGATGGCCAAGGGCGGCGAGGAGTCCTGGCGCTTCTGCGTGTCCATGTGGGACTGCGCCGAGGCCAAGAAGCACCTGCCGCCGATCGAGGACCTGCGCGGCAAGCCGGAGATCCACCAGCAGTTGAAGAAGTACTACAAGAAGCACACCGAGGTGATCCAGCCGTTCGATACCCAGTACAACAACATCGACGGCGAAAACACCCCGATCGAGCAGATCAAGATCCTCCATTACTCGGACATGGGCACCCAGTTCTCGCACAAGATTTCCTTCCCGCGCCTGGAGCGCGAGGGGCGCAAGCACTGGTTCGACGGCACCGTGATGCCGCACCCGCGCCAGGACCTGCAGGCGCTGTTCGAACGCCTGTACCAGGAGGCGCTGGATGCCGGCTACAGCCTGGACAACTACCGCATGCAGCAGGTCTTCGGTGCGTTCCCCAAGTACTCGCAGAAGACCTACTCGGGCAACTCGGTGACCCGGCCCAAGCACTGGTGGAAACGCCTGTTCCGCAAGAAGGCCAAGGCCTGACAGCACTGCGGCGCCCTTGGGCGCCGCAGTCGTTTTCGCCTATCAGTCGTGGGCGCCGGCGCGCTTGAGCAGTTGCTTGCAGCGCTCGGACAGGTGCACCACGCGCAGGTGCTTGCCGGCACGGGCGTAGCGCTCGCGCAGGGTCTTCAGCGCGGCGATGGCCGAGTAGTCGACGAAGCTCAGGTGGCGGCAGTCGAGGGTCACCTGCTGCGGGTCGTCGGCCACCTCGAACAGGTTGAGGAAGGGCGTGGTGCTGGCGAAGAACAGCGTGCCGTGTACGCGGTACAGCTTGCTGCCGTCGGCCTGGATGTCGCTGTCGGCGTACAGCTCGCGGGCGTGGTGCCAGGCAAAGTTCAGCGCGGCGATGACGATGCCGCAGAGCACGGCGGTGGCCAGGTCGGTAAAGACGGTGATGACGGTCACGGCGGCGATCACCAGGGCGTCGCTGAGCGGCACCTTGCCGAGCACGCGCAGCGAGCCCCAGGCGAAGGTCTGCTGCGACACCACGAACATCACCCCAACCAGCGCGGCCAGCGGGATCAGCTCGATCAGCGGGGCCAGGAACAGCACGAACAGCAGGATCATTACCCCGCTGACCACGCCGGACAGGCGGCCGCGGCCACCGGAGCTGAGGTTGATCACGGTCTGCCCGATCATCGCGCAGCCGCCCATGCCGCCGAACGCGCCAGAAACCACATTGGCCGCGCCCAGGGCCACGCACTCGCGGTTGGTGTGGCCGCGGCTCTGGGTGATCTCGTCGGTGAGGTTCAGCGTGAGCAGGGTTTCCAGCAGGCCGACCAGGGCCATCAGCGCCGCGTAGGGGGCGATGATGCGCAGGGTCTCCAGGTTCCACGGAATGTCCGGCAGGGCGAACTGCGGCAGGCCGCCGGCGATCTGCGCCATGTCGCCGAGGGTGCGGGTGGGCAGGTCGAGCAGGTACACCAGCAGGCCGACGCCGAGGATCGCCACCAGCGCCGGCGGCACCGCGCGAGTCAGTTTCGGCAGCAGGTAGACCACCGCCATGGTCAGGGCCACCAGGCCGAGCATCCAGTACAGCGGCGTGCCCTTGAGCCAGCCACCGTCGGCATGGAAGTGCTCCAGCTGCGACAGGGCGATGACGATGGCCAGGCCGTTGACGAAGCCGAGCATCACCGGGTGCGGCACCATGCGCACCAGCTTGCCCAGGCGCAGCACGCCGAACAGGATCATCAGCAGGCCGCCGAGCAGCACGGTGGCCAGCAGGTACTGCGCGCCGTGTTGCACCACCAGGGCGACGATGACCACCGCCATCGAGCCGGCGGCGCCGGAGATCATCCCCGGGCGGCCGCCGAACAGCGCGGTGAGGGTACAGATCATGAAGGCGCCGTACAGGCCCATCAGCGGGTTGAGCTGGGCTACCAGGGCGAAGGCGATGCACTCGGGCACCAGGGCGAAGGACGAGGTGAGGCCGGCCAGGATGTCGGCGCGCACACGGGCGATTTTCATGGGCTTTCCTGAAGCAGCCGGCGGCTGCCGGTGCGGTGCTGCGGAGTTGCAAAGGGGGGCGGATGGTACGCAATCACCACTGCAGCGGCCAGCGCCTCAGTACAGACGGTAGCGCGCCAGTTCCTGCGCCGTGAGCACCTTCATGCGGTGCGGCTCGATGGCCTGCATGTCGCTGGCGAGCGTCGGCGCCACACCCATCTCGCGCAGATAGCCGGCCAGGTTGTGGGGCATGCCGGCCTCGCGGGCGCGGGCCGACTCGCCGGCGGGGAAGTGCGGGCGGTGGATGGCCACGTGGCCGCGCACGTTCTTCTTGCGCCCGGCCGCCAGCAGGTAGACGCAGCTGCCCTGGCAAACACCTCGGGCCGGGACCAGGGCGTCGAAGCCGGTTTCGCGCAGCAGGCGACCCATGCGCAGGGCCTCGGCGGTGCTGCCGCCGATGCTGTCGAGCAGCAGGATCTTGCGCGCGAACTTGCCGGGGTGGCCGCGCAGGCCCTTGAACAGGACCTCGTAGTCGCCGGGGGCGATGTCCTCGGAGACCTTGACGATGAGGATGCGGCCGACCGATTTCTGCTCGGCGGCTTCGATTTCGACCCTGGCCAGGCTGGGGCTGGCGCCCAGCGCGGCGGCGCAGAGCAGGGCGAGGCGGAGGAGGGTACGGCTCATGGGGCGACGACTTCTGGCTGAACGACTGGGCGCAGAAGATACCCGTAGCGCGGCCCTGCGCCTATAGCACGCCCCGCGCAGGAACGCGCGGGGCGGTCGAGGTCAGGTGCGCGCCGGTATCTGCAGGCCGCGCTGCACCGCCGGGCGGGCGAGGAAGGCGTCGAGCACGCGGGCGACGTTGGCGAAGCGCTCGAACTGCACCAGCTCGCCGGCCTCGTAGAAGCCGACCAGGTTGCGCACCCAGGGGAAGATGGCGATGTCGACGATGCTGTAGTCGTCGCCCAGCGTCCAGTCGCGGTCTTGCAGGAGCTGGTCGAGCACACCGAGTAGGCGCACGGATTCGGCCACGTAGCGGTCACGCGGGCGCTTGTCCTCGTAGTCGCGGCCGGCGAACTTGTGGAAGAAACCGAGCTGGCCGAACATCGGGCCGATGCCGCCCATCTGCCACATCAGCCACTGGATGGCCTGGTAGCGCAGGGCCTGGTCCTGCGGCAGCAGCTGGCCGGTCTTCTCGGCCAGGTAGAGGAGGATGGCACCGGACTCGAACAGGGCCAGCGGCGCGCCGTGCGGCCCATTGGGGTCGAGGATGGCGGGAATCTTGTTGTTCGGGTTGAGCGAGAGGAACTCCGCGCTGAGCTGGTCGTTGCTGTCGAAGCTGACCAGGTGCGGCTCGTAGGCCAGGCCGGTCTCCTCCAGCATGATCGAGACCTTGACCCCGTTGGGCGTGGGCAGCGAGTACAGCTGCAGGCGCTCGGGGTGCCGGGCGGGCCACTTGCGGGTGATGGCGAAGGCGGACAGGTCGGTCATGGGGCTTCCTTGGCAGTTGAGAACTCGGGCCATCTCAGCACGGCGCTGCGGCTGCGGGAAAATCGATAGTGGCGCTAGTGGCTATCAGTCGCGGCGATTCTGTCCCCCTGCCGGCGTGCCCGGCGGATGCGCAGCATCACCCCGGCCAGGGTGAGCAGCGCCAGCGGCCCCAGGGTCAGCAGCGCGGTGCGTTCCGACAGCTCCAGGCCGAGGCCGAGCAGGCCCTGGTAGAGCAGCTTGAACAGGCTCAGCAGGTAGTAGCTGATGGCGATGATCGACAGGCCCTCGACCGCCTTCTGGATCCTGATCTGGGTGTCGGCGCGCGCATTGAGGCTGCGCAGGATGGCCGAGTTCTGTTCCTCCACCTCGCCCTGCACCCGCACCTGCAGCAGGTCGCTCAGGTGTGCAACGCCCTGGGCCAGGCGGGTCAGGCGCTGGTCGGTGGCCTGGCAGTAGCGCACCGTGGGCAGGAAGCGCCGTTCGATGAACACGCCCAGGCGCTGGCAGTCCTCGACGTGCTTCTCGCGCAGCTCGGCGATGCGTTCGCCGACCAGTTGCGCGTAGGCGGTGGCGGCGCCGAAACGCTGGCGGGTGCGCGCGCTGCAGTGGACGATGCGCGCCGACAGCCGGGCCAGGTCGGTGGACAGCTCGCGGGCGCCGTCGCGGCCTTCGGCGTTGCGCGCGGACAGGCGATCCAGCTCGCGCTCGTGGTCCTTCAGCTCGCGGCTGACCTGCTGCGCCACCGGCAGGGTCAGCGAGGCCATCATGCGGTAGGTTTCGATCTCCAGCAGGCGCCGCACCATGCGTCCCAGGCGGTAGGCGTTGAGTCGGTGGTTGACCAGCAGCAGGCGGTTGACGCCCTGCTCGTCGAGGCGGAAGTCCGACCAGGCGATGGCGTCGCCGTCGCCCAGGGCGGAGGCGGCCGGGTCCTTGAAGCCGCAGCGGGCCGGGCCGTCGGGCCAGTGGGCGGCGGATTCCACGAGCAGCTGGCTGGCGCTGATCAGGCGTTCACGATGGGGTGCCAGCAGTGGCTCCAGCACCGCCGGCCATTCGCCCCACAGCGGGTCGCTGGCCTGGCGTGGCTGCACCAGGGTGAGGGTGAAGAACTCGCCGTGGCGCTCCCACTTGAGCGTGGCCTGGCCCAGGCGCAGCAGGCCCTGCACGCTGTTGCTGGGCAGGCGCTCGTCGGCCAGCCGTTCGAGCTGGCCGATCAGCACCGAGCAGGCCTCGTCCGGGTCGACGAAGGCCAGGTGGTGGACGTTAGCCGGTTCCTGAAAGTGAATCGAGGGGCGCGAGTGCAGCTCGTTGTGCAGGGTGACGCGCAGTGGATGCATGCTGGTTCTTCTGCCGGATCGGGGAATGGGGCAATGACGCCACCGCGTGACCGAATGGTCACTGCGACATTTCGCCCCGGCCCGGCCACGGGGGCATGGGCAGCGGCGGCTCGAGCCGGTATGGTGCGGGCTTTATTCACCCGGGTTAGGGAGCTTACCCATGAGCCTGCATGGCACTTACGATCCGCAGAACATCTTCGCCAAGATCATTCGTGGCGAGGCGCCCTGCTACAAGCTGTACGAGGATGAGGACGTGCTCGCCTTCCTCGACCTGTTCCCGCAGTCCTACGGCCACTGCCTGGTGATTCCGAAGAATGCCCCGGCGCGCAACATCCTGGAGATCGACGACGCCAATCTGGCCAAGGTCATGTCCGTGGTGCGCCGGCTGACCCAGGTGGTGGTGGACGAGCTGCAGCCGGCCGGCGTACAGGTGGCGCAGTTCAATGGCGCCCCGGCCGGGCAGACGGTATTCCACATCCACATGCACATAGTGCCGCGCTACGAGGGCGAGAAACTTGGCGTGCACGCCGCCAAGCAGGCCGATGCGGCCGAGCTGGAGCAGCTGCAGGCGCGGTTGGTGAAGCGGATCAACGGCTGATCTGTCTCGCTCAGGAGGCCGTGTCGAGCGGCCAGACCGACAGTGTGATGCGTACTCCCTTCTCTTGTTCGTCTTCCAGGGTCAGGGTGAACACGCCGGCTTCGTTCTGACCGCTCCAGCGGGCGGTCTGGCCGTCATCGTCGATGGGCTGATCGCCGGCCAGCTGCCGGTAGTGCTGAACGAGTTCCGCGTAGTCCGCGTGGCTGAACAGCACAACCTCTGCATTGCGGTGGGGCTGACCCAGTGCATCGTCCCATCCGGTGTCGAAGATATCGCCGGCCATGTGTGCCGGCGCGATGTACTGACCGTCGCGCATGGCCGTGCTGAGCTTGGCTCTTTTGGGCAGCAGGGCCAGCAGCGGTTGCGCCAGGCCCAGCTCCTTGTCATCCCAACCAGGGGCGTTGAGGTCCGGCTCCACATATTCGGTCTTGGCGATGACCTGCACCTGATCCACGCCACCGCGTGCATCGGCCAGGTTGACCAGTAGTGGTGGCAACTGCACGGCCCAGTCGCGCAGTGGCTGCACGCTGTCGCGGGCGGTGCCGGCGGGCAGGAAGATGGTTAGGATGGCTGCCGGCTCCTGGGAGTGGCAAGTCATCTCGTGGGTTTCCTCATCCAACTGGCAGGGGCCATGTACCAGGCCGACGGCGACCAGCTTGCGCCCTTCGATCAGCAGCGCGGCGCGTTCGTAGCCACCGGTCATCTTGTTCTCCGAGGCGATCAGACGGCGCCCGTCGGCGAGGTTGGCGGTGACGATGTCCATCGACGAGTTGAGTGACTCGAGCACCTGCTCGAGTACTAAGGTATCGGCACTGATATAGCTAGCGCGGCCGTAGCCGAGCAGCTTCTCCAGTGCACCGCGCACCTGCGGGTCGCGGTCCAAGCGGTAGGGCGCGTCGTTCTGTCCAGGTTCGAAGGCCTGCAGTACCACGCCGTTGTTAGTAGGGTTGACCGCCGGAGCGGCGTGGATGGAGCTGATGCTGAGGACGCCGATGAGCAGCGCCTGGATTAACCGCTGAGGGAGCATATGAGTTCCTTCTCTATGGGATTGGCTTCGCCGGTCCTGGCGATCGAAAGGATTCTAATCGAGGCGCGTGGCAGAGGCTTTGAACGGGGCCACGCAACTAACAGCCGGGGCGATGGATGCCCCGGCGTTGCCACGCTCAGCGATCGGCAATCGCCCGCTGGTTGGACAGGTAGATGTTGTCCGGCTGCGGCACTTCGCCGGTCTGCAGGGCGTTGAGCCAGTCATCGGTGCTGAGCACGGCGGCGAAGCCGGTGTGCATGACCACGGTGAACACCCGGTGGATCTCCTCGGCAGTGGCCGAGCCCATGGCGTTGCGGTAGGGCGGCGAGCCGGCGGCGTCGTGCAGCAGTTCGACCTTCCAGCCCTCGTGGTGGGCCTGGCGTACGGTGGAGTCGTCGCAGTTGTGGGTCATGTAGCCGATCACGCTGAGGGTGTCGATCTCGTGTTGCTTGAGGTAGGCGGCCAGGTCGGTGCCGGCGAAGGAGCTGGCCATCTGCTTCTGGATGAAGTGGTCACGCGGGCGCTCCGCCACCAGCGGGTGCAGCTCGGCGTTGTGGCTGCCGGTGGCGAAGATCGGCGCGCTTTCCGGCAGCAGGTGCTGGATGACGATCACCGGGATGCCGGCGGCGCTGGCGGCGTCCATGGCGCGGCCGATATTGGCCATCGACTGCTCGATGGGCGGGTACTCGATGCGCAGGTTGCCGGTGACGTATTCGTTCTGCACATCGATGACGATCAGGGCGCGTTTCGCTTGCTGGCTCATGGCGGGTTCCTCTGGTTTGGCGGTGTGGTGGTCGATGGACAGATTGTTCGCCCGTCGCGCCTGTTGTCGTAAGTGGCCCTGAAGCCAGCTTGCGCTAAGATCGGGCCAAACCTTCGGATCGGGACAACGCCATGCCTGCCCACCGCATCGCCGTGGTCGCCTTCGACCACATCACGCCGTTCCACCTGTCCGTGCCCTGCCTGGTGTTCGGCGACCTCGGGCCGGGCGCCGAGCTGTACGAGCTGCGCGTGTGCGCCACTGCGCCGGGCGCGCTGCCGACCACCGCCGGCTTCGCCCTGCAGGTCGAACACGGGCTGGAGGCGCTGCAGTGGGCGCAGACGATCATCGTGCCGAGCTGGCACGACCCGGACGAGCGCCCACCGCAGACCCTGCTGGATGCGCTGGTGGCGGCCCATGCACGCGGCGCGCGGCTGGTCGGCCTGTGCCTGGGCGCCTATGTGCTGGCCGAGGCGGGACTGCTCGATGGCCTGCGCGCCACCACCCACTGGGCCTGGGCCAATGACTTCGCCGCGCGCTTCCCGCGGGTGACGGTGGACGCTGACGTGCTCTATCTGGATGACGGCGGCCTGCTGACCTCGGCCGGCACCGCCGCCGGCATCGACTGCTGCCTGCACCTGCTGCGCCAGCAGCACGGCGCCGAGCTCGCCAACCGGGTCGCAAGGCGCCTGGTGGTGCCGCCGCACCGCCAGGGCGGCCAGGCGCAGTTCATCGAGCAGCCGCTGCCGGCCACCTCCCGCGACGATCGCCTGGCCGGCCTGCTGGACTGGGTGCGTGCCCACCTCGACCTGCCGCACAGCCTGGACAGCCTGGCCGAGCGCGCGCTGATGAGCCGACGCACCTTCACTCGGCACTTCCGCCAGCTCACCGGCATGACGGTGGGCGACTGGCTGCTGGCCGAGCGCCTGGCCCTGACCCAGCGCCTGCTGGAGAGCAGTGAGCAGGGCGTGGAGGCGATCGCCGCACTGGCCGGCTTCGGCTCGCCGGTGTCGCTGCGCCATCACTTCGGTCGCGCCTTCGGCGTGTCGCCCAGTGCCTGGCGGCAGACCTTCCAGGGGCACTGATCGGGCTGGACGGGGAGCGCGGCGCTGGGCAAGGATGACGGCTTTTGCCGGAACCGGATCGCCATGCGCCGCCTGCCTTCACTCACCGCCCTGCGCACCTTCGAGGCCGCCGCGCGCCACGCCCATTTCGGTCGTGCGGCCGCCGAGCTGTGCGTCACCGACAGCGCGGTCAGCCACCAGATTCGCCAGCTCGAGGAGCAACTGGGCACGCTTCTGTTTCAGCGCGACGGCCGCCAGGTGCGCCTCACGCCCCAGGCGCGGCGACTGCTGCGCAGCCTGCAGCAGGCCTTCGAGCTGATCGGTGAGGCCTGCGACGAGCTGCGCGACCCCGGCTCGCAGGCGCAGCTGCGCATCGCGGTGACCGTGGAGCTGGCGCAGAAGTGGCTGATCGGGCGCCTGGCGGACTTCGCCGAGCGCCACCCGCAGATCACCCTGCACCTGCACGAGCAACCGCTGGAGGCGCCGCTGCCGGGCGCCGAGATCGATCTGGCGATCACCTATGGCACCGGCCCGGAGGACGCCAGCACCTACTTCGTGCGACCGCTGCCGACCCTGCAGTTCTTCCCGGTGTGCAGCCCCGGCCTGTTCAACCAGCTGCTGCTCAAGCACCCGCGCGACCTGGCCCGCCACTGCCTGCTGCACGACGACCAGGACGGCAAGACCTGGACCGCCTGGTTGACCACCCATGCCGGCGATATCCAGCCTGCGCGCCACCTGTACCTCGGCCATGCCGGGCTGACCATGGAGGCGGCGGCGCGCGGCCAGGGCGTGGCCATCGGCGACAACCTGACCAGCGCCGAAGACCTGGCCAGCGGCCGCCTGGTGCGCCCGTTCGCCGCCCAGGTGGCCTCGCTAGGGCAGTATGCGCTGGTCTGCGAACGCCTGCGCCTGGACAAGCCTGCGGTGGCCAGCTTCATCGATTGATTCACCGATCAGCTAGCTGATCGGTGAATTGAATTCAGCTATCCCGCGATAATGGTCATTGGTCGCGGCCGCTCTGCCGCGGGTACTGTCGAGCCATCCAACAGCCATCGACGAGTACCTGACAATGGCCCGTACCCTGACCTCCCTGCCCAAGGCCGACGGCTTCCGCCTGCCCGGTGAATTCGAACCCAAGAGCCGCTGCTGGCTCGGCTGGCCGGAGCGCCCGGACGTGTGGCGCAACGGCGGCAAGCCGGCGCAGAAGGTCTGGGTCGAGATCGTCAGCGCCATCGCCAGCAGCGAGCCGGTGACCGTGTGCGCCTCGGCGGCCCAGTACGCCAACGCCCGCCGCCTGCTGCCGGCCCATGTGCGGGTGGTGGAGATGACCTGTAACGACACCTGGTTCCGCGACAGCGGCCCGGCCTTTCTGGTCAACGACGAGTCCGGTGAAGTGCGCGGCGTGGACTTCGAGTTCAACTCCTACGGCGGCCTCGATGGCGGCCTCTACTACCCCTGGGACAAGGACGACCAGATCGCCCAGAAGATCCTCGAGATCGAGGGCTTCGACCGTTACCGCGCGCCCTTTATCGCCGAGATGGGGGGCATCCAGAGCGACGGCCAGCGCACCCTGCTGACCACCGAGCAGTGCCTGCTCAACCGCAACCGCAACGCCCACCTGGGCACGGACGAGATGACTCGCCGCCTGCAGGACTACCTGGGCGCCGAGCAGGTGATCTGGCTGCCGCGCGGCTGCAAGTTCGATGAAACCGACGGCCATATCGACGACCTGGCCTGTTTCGTCCGCCCCGGCGTAGTGGTGATGCAGTGGACCGACGACCGCAGTGACCCACAGTGGGAGATCTACCAGGAGGCCTACGACATCCTGCGCAGCACCCGCGATGCTCAGGGTCGCGAGCTGGAGATTCACAAGCTGCCGCAGCCGCGCGTGCTGGAGTGGACGGCCGAGGAGGCCGAAGGCCTGGACCAGGACGACGCCACCCACACCCGTCAGGCCGGCACCCGGATCTGCGCGTCCTACATCAACTACTACGCCGGCAACTCGGCCATCGTCGTACCGCTGTTCAACGATCCCAACGACCGCATTGCCCAGGCGACCCTGGCCGAGCTGTTCCCCAAGCACCGCATCCTCGGCATCGAGAACTCGCGGGAGATCCTCCTCGGTGGCGGCAACGTCGCTTGCATCACCTCGCCGCAATACGCCGCGCCCAAGCGCTAGGAGGCCGCCATGAAACTGCCCGCCTCGTGGCTGGCCCTGTCTCTGTCCGTCTGCGCGTGTGCGCAGGCGGCCGAGCCCGCCAAACAGGTCAACCTGTATATCTGGAACGAGTACCTGGCACCGGACACCCTGGCGTCCTTCGAGCAGCAGACCGGGATCAAGGTGGTGGTCGATCACTTCGACTCGCTGGAGACGGTGGAGACCAAGCTGCTTACCGGACGCAGCGGCTACGACCTGGTGCTGACCGCCGGCCAGCACCTGCAGCGGGCCATCACAAGTGGCGCGCTGCAGCCGCTGGACAAGGCCGCGCTGCCGCACTTCGCCGGCCTGGCGCCGGAGTTCACCGGGCATATGGCGGTCTTCGATCCGGGTAACCGTCATGCCGGGCTCTACGTGTGGGGCACCACCGGTTTCGGCTACCAGCGTGAGGCCATCGCCCAGCGCATGAAGGATGCGCCGACCGACAGCTGGGCGATGCTGATGGACCCGGCGGTGGTGGCCAAGTTCGCCGACTGCGGGGTGAGCTTCCTCAATGACCCCAACGAGGTGTTCGCCGCCGCCTTCCGCTACCTGGGCCTGGATATCAACCAGCAGAACCTCGATGACCTTAAAAAGGCCGAGGCGCACCTGGCCAAGGTGCGGCCGTCGATCCGCTATTTCGACAACGACCGTAACATCGCGGATCTCGCCAACGGCGACACCTGCCTGGCGATGTCGTGGAACGGCAACGTTGCCATCGCCGCCGGCCAGGCGCAGCAGGCCGGCAAGCCCTACAGCCTGCACTACAGCATCCCGCGCGAGGGCACGCTGATCTGGTTCGACGCTATGGTCATCCCGGCGGATGCGCCGCATCCGCAGGAGGCGCTGGCGCTGATGGACCACCTGATGAAGCCCGAGGTGATCGGCGCCATCACCAACAGCATCTACTACGCCAATGCGGTGCCGGCGGCCGATGCCTTCGTCGATCCGGCCCTCCTCGCCGATCCCGGTACCTATCCGCCGGCGCAGCTGCGCGCCAGCCTGTACACCAAGAACGACAACACCCCGGCCTTCAACCGCGCCCTGACCCGGGCCTTCAGCCGGCTGAAGTCGGGGCTGTAGCACAGCGTTGCAGATCGGGCTTGAGCGGCGGCGTGGGAGCGCCAATACTGGGCCGACTCCACGCACGCCCAAGGAGGGCTTCCATGCGTTCGATCCTCGCCGTTTTTCCCCTGGTTCTGCTGGCCGGCTGCTCGTCGTTCCGTCCCGACGCCGAGCACATCACCCAAGTCCCCGACGATCGCCTGCTGGCCTACCAGGAGGCGCGCGAGGGCGGTGGCCAGCTGGTGGTCAACCGTGACATGGGCCTGATGGGCGGCGGCTGCTACGTGGCCATCGAGGTGGATCGCAAGCTGGCCGCGCGCATCGGCATGGCCGAGGTGGCGAGCTTCAATGTGCCGGCCGGTACCCGCGTGCTGGGCCTGACCATCGACCCGCTGGACGACACCCTGTGCGGCATGGGGCGCCTGCACAAGGAAGTGGCGGTGAAGGTCGCGCCGGGCAGCGTGCAGTACTTCCATATCGTCAGCGAGAACCGTGGCGGCTTCGACATCCGCCCGGATGCGCAACCGCCCAAGCTGCAGTGAACGCCGGCATGTCGGGTATCCGCCGCGCCATCCTGCTCGGCTTGCTGCTGAGCTGCGCGCCGGTGCTGGCCAAGGACTGGCCGGCCGGGGTCAAGCAGACCTTCCGCGACAGCTGTGTGAACAGCGCCGGCGAACCGCTGGGCAAGGAGCGCGCGCTGCTCTACTGCGACTGCACGGTGGGGCGCATCGATCGCGATTTCAGCCTGGCCGAGATCGCCGCGCTGGAGCAGGCCGAGTTACCGCCGGCGCTGATCGAGCGCCTGCAGCAGGTTTCGCAGCAGTGCCTGGGCGAATTGGGCGCTCAGCGATAGCAGACGACCAGTCAGAACGGCACGGGCTTAGCGCCGCGGCTTAGTCTCGCGGGCGCCACAGCGGATCGCCGGCCAGCAGTTCGCCCGCCCAGTCGATGAAGGCGCGCACCCTGGCCGAGAGATGCCGCGATTGGGGGTAGACCAGGCTCAGCGGCATGCTGTCGGCCTGCCATTGCGGCAGCGGCTGGACCAGGTGGCCATCTTCCAGGGCCTGGCGCGCGGCCGCCGCCGGTAGCACGGCAAAGCCCAGGCCGGCCACGACGGCGGCCAGGTAGGCCTCGCCGCTGTTGAAGCGCATGGCCGGCTCCTGCTCGATCGGATAATGCTCGTTGCCGCAGTGCAGGGTGTTGGCCTTCTGCCGTCCGGTGGCCGGGTAGACGAAGGCCAGGTAGCGGTGCGCCACCAGATCCTGCGGGTGCCGCAGTGGCGGGCTGGCGGCCAGGTAGCTCGGCGCCGCGCACAGGCAGAAGCGCATCTGCCCGATGGGCCGGCAGACCAGATCCGGGTCGTGCACCGGGCCGCCGCGGATGGCGCAGTCGACGCCTTCCTGCACCAGATCGACGACCCGCTCGCTGCTGCCGATGTCCAGGCGGATCTGCGGGTAGCGGGCGACGAAGTCGGGCAGGGCGGGAATCAGCAGGAAACGGCTGACCGGCGAGGGCATCTCCACCCGTACCCGGCCGCGCGCCAGGCTGCGGTTCTGCGCCACGCTGGCTTCCAGTTCGTCGAGGTCGTCGAGCACGGCGCGGGCGCGTTCGTAGTAGGCGCTGCCATCGGTGGTCGGCGACACCCGGCGGGTGGTGCGGTGCAGCAGCTTGACGCCGAGCTGGCTTTCCAGTGCCTGCACCTGGCCCGACACCGTGGTCTTGGCCAGGCCCAGGGCATCGGCGGCGCGGGTGAAACTGCCCAGCTCGACGATGCGACAGAAGGCGCGCATGGCTTCCAGACGGTCCAGGGCCATTATCCGAATCTCCGCACAATGTTTCCGTATGAGGCCAATTTATCGCGTTATGCATGGCTAATACAGTGACGACCAATCCCGGTACGACATCGGGCCCCTTCGGAGCAATCGCCATGATGACCAGCAAGCGCAACAACTATCACCAGACCGCCCCGCACGTGTTCAAGGCCATCTATGCCCTGGAACAGACCCAGGCCGGCTTTGCCCTGGAGGGCTCGCTGCGCGAGCTGGTCAAGGTGCGTGCCTCGCAGCTCAACGGCTGCGCCCTGTGCCTGGACATGCACAGCGCCGACGCGCTGAAGCAGGGCGAGTCGGCCCGTCGCCTGCTGGCCCTGGGCGCCTGGCAGGATGCGCCCTGCTTCAGCGAGCGCGAACGGGCCGCCCTGCTGTGGACCGACAGCCTGACCCGGCTGACCGAGGGGCACGTCACGGATGCCCTGCACCAGCAGGTGGCCGCGCAGTTCGACCCGCAGGAGCTGGCCGAGCTGACCCTGTGCATCGCCACCATCAATCTCTGGAACCGCTTCGGCGTCGGCTTCGCCATGCAATCGGCCTGAGTGCCGGCCACGCCCCCTGTCCTGGAGACCGCCATGGCCAAGCTCGTATTGATGGAAACCCGGAGTCTGGACGAACAGGCCCTGCGCCAGCGCCTCGCGGCGCTCGGCGCGGCGCCTGGCTGGCGCCTGCAGCGGCAGGAGCGGGGCTGGTTGCTGCGCCTGGATGAGTCGGCCGCCAGCATCGGCCTGTGCGCCGCCCTGCTGCGCTGCACCTGGTTGCGCCGGCTGGAGTGCATCCCCGGCGGGGAGGGCGGCGCGGTGGCGGCCAGCCACTGAGCCGGACTGCACCAGGGGCCCTGCGGCCCCGGCGCATCACACCCGATCGGCGAGGGCCAGCTTCACCCCCAGCAGGGTGAACAGGCCGCCGGTAGCGCGCTCCAGCCACAGGCCGACGCGCCGGCCGACCTGCAGGCGCTGCTGGGCGAAGGCGGTGCTCAGGGCCAGGAAGTGGCACCAGAGCATGCCGTTGAAGTTGAAGATGGCGCCCAGCAGGAGGAAGGCCAGTGCCTTGTGCTCGGCGTCCGGGCTGATGAACTGCGGCACGAAGGCGAGGAAGAACAGCGCCACCTTGGGGTTGAGCACGTTGGTCAGGAAGCCCTGGGCGAAGATGCGCCCGTAGGGTAGCGCCGGCAGCTCGCTGGCGCCCGGTGCGGCCGCTTCCTTGTGCCTGGCCAGCAGCATGCCGATGCCGATGTACAGCAGGTAGGCAGCGCCGATCAGCTTGACCAGCATGAAGGCGGTGGCCGAGGTGGCGAGCAGGGCGGACATGCCCAGCGCGGCGGCGACTATGTGTACGCAGGTGCCGGCGCCGATGCCCAGCGCCGCCGCCGAGCCGGCACGCCAGCCCTGGGTGGCGCTGCGTGCCATGATCAGCAGCGAGTCCGGCCCGGGGGCCATGTTCAGCAGCAGGCCGGAAATGACGAACAGGGCGAGGTCGTGGGTGCCGAGCATGGGCAGGCTCCAGGGGCTGGGAAGCCAGGATTCTGCGCCTTTTTTGAATGGCTGGTCAAAACCCGGGCATCGTCTCGGCGAGCGTGCTGCTCCCGTCGCAAAAGCCTGTTTTGCTCGACTATCGCGACAGATTCCTGTGTCTTCGCCGCAGGTGCGTGCATCTCCTATGAACGCAGGATGCTTCGCCGCCAGTCCGGTGCCGCCGTGCGACAGCAGCGCCACGCCGGCGGCTATGGCACACTCTGCGCTTTGCAGCGTGGCGGGCCCAGCCTGGCCGTGAGCCGCCCTGCAGCCGAATTCGCGCCGCCGGCCCGCACCGGGGTGCAACCGACCAGCCAGCCGCCCGCGGCGGTACAAGAAGAGGAATGTCCCGTGCACAAAGCCGTAATCAGTGGCACTGGCCTGTACACCCCGACCAACAGCATCTCCAACGAAGAGCTGGTGGCCTCCTTCAATGCCTACGTCCAGCAGTTCAACGCCGACAACGCCGCCGCCATCGAGCGCGGCGAGGTGCAGGCGCTGGCCGAGTCCAGCGTGGCCTTCATCGAGAAGGCCTCGGGCATCAAGAGCCGCTTCGTCATCGACAAGGACGGCATCCTCGACCCGCAGCGCATGGTGCCGCGCATCCCCGAGCGCTCCAACGACGAGTGGGGCATCCTCTGCGAGATGGCCGTGGGCGCCGCCAGGGAAGCCCTGCAGCGCGCCGGCCGCAGCGTCGCCGACATCGACGGGGTGATAGTCGCCTGCTCCAACCTGCAGCGCGCCTACCCGGCGGTGGCTATCGAGGTGCAGGCCGCCCTGGGCATCGACGGCTGGGGCTACGACATGAACGTGGCCTGCTCCTCCGCCACCTTCGGCATCCAGGCCGCTACCAATGCCGTGGCCACCGGCCAGGCGCGCGCCGTGCTGATGGTCAACCCGGAGATCTGCACCGGCCACCTGAACTTCCGCGACCGCGACAGCCACTTCATCTTCGGCGATGCCGCCACCGCGGTGATCATCGAACGCGCCGACCAGGCCACCTCCGCGCACCAGTGGGATATCCTCGGCACCAAGCTGCTGACCCAGTTCTCCAACAACATCCGCAACAACTTCGGCTTCCTCAACCGCGCTGCGGAAGAGGGCATCGGCGCGCCGGACAAGCTGTTCGTCCAGGAAGGCCGCAAGGTGTTCAAGGACGTCTGCCCGATGGTGGCCGAGCTGATCGCCGCGCACCTGGCGGAAAACCAGCTGAACGTCGGCGATGTCAAGCGTTTCTGGCTGCACCAGGCCAACCTCAACATGAACCTGCTGATCGCCCGCAAGCTGCTCGGCCGCGATGCCGAGCCGCACGAGGCGCCGGTGATCCTCGACACCTACGCCAACACCAGTTCGGCCGGTTCGGTGATCGCCTTCCACAAGTACCAGGACGACCTGCCGGCCGGCAGCCTGGGCGTGCTCAGCTCCTTCGGCGCGGGCTACTCGATCGGCAGCGTGATCCTGCGCAAGAAGGCCTGACGCCAGTACCTGGCGGAGCGCACGCCATGGACGAGCAGCAGCTGTTGCAGCGCCTGCTGGCCGGCGAACAGCAGGCCTTCCGCGAGCTGGTCGCCCGCTACCAGGGTGCCATGCGCGCGGTGGCCTACGCCATAGTCGGCAGCCGCAATGCCGACGAGGTGGTGCAGGACGCCTGGCTGGCCGTGGTGCGCAACCTGGCCGGCTTCCAGCAGCGCGCCAGCCTCAAGACCTGGCTGCTGACCATCACCGCCAATACCGCCAAGAGCCGCCTCAAGCAGCAACGCCGCGAGCCGCTGCTCGATGACCTGCCGGCGCCGCATGGCAGCGTCGGTGCCGAACGTTTCTCGGAAAATGGCCACTGGCAGGCGCCGCCCAGCCAGTGGGAGCAGGATACCCCCGAGGCCCTGCTGGCGGCCGGCGAGCTGCGCGAGTGCCTGGAGAAGACCATCGCCAGCCTGTCCGAGATGCAGTCCAGCGTGCTGCTGCTGCGCGAGCGCCAGGGGCTGGAGCTGGAGGAGATCTGTAATCTTCTCGACCTTTCGCTCTCCAATGTCCGCGTGCTCCTGCACCGCGCCCGGCTCAAGGTGTTCGCCACCCTGGAGCATTTCGAGGAGACCGGCCAATGCTGACCTGCCAGGAACTGGTAGCTCACTCCAGCGACTATCTCGACGGCCAGCTGCGCCTGCGCGAGCGCATCGCGGTGCGCGCCCACCTCGCCATGTGCCACCACTGCCGGCGCTTCATCCGCCAGATGAAGGTGACCCAGGCCGTGCTGCGCCAGTTGCCCGAACAGAGCCTGCCGGAGCTGGATGCCCTGGCCGACCGCCTTGCCGAGCAGCATCGCCGGCAGCCCTGAGCCGGCGTCGTAGAAAAAATTCTCCCGGGCTGTAACGCCCGCTTCGTCACTCCGTCTAGTGTTGCGTCGGGGGCATGTCGCCCCTCCACTGGAGAGACTCCATGAAACAGCTGAATACCGTTGTCGCCACCCTGGGCGCCGCCCTGCTGAGCACCGCTGCCTTCACTGCCCAGGCTGGCAGCAACCCCTTTGCCGCCCAGGAGCTCTCCAGCGGCTACAGCCTGGCGGCCCACGAGAAGGGCCACGAAGGCTCCTGTGGCGAGGGCAAGTGTGGGGGCGAGATGAAGGCCGAAGAAGGCAAGTGTGGCGGCGACAAGGCGAGCAAGGAGGGCAGCTGCGGCGAGGAAGGCAAGGCCGGTCGCGAAGGCAAGTGCGGCGAGGGCAAGTGCGGCGGCGACAAGACCGAGTAAGGGCGACGGGACATGACCATGCAGGGTTTCGTCACCGGCGCCGGCCTGGGCCTGCGTCGCGGCCTGCTGGCGGCGCTGCAGGACAGCGTCGTCGGCCAGGCGGATTTTCTCGAAATCGCCCCGGAGAACTGGATCGGTGTCGGCGGCCGTTTCGGCCGCCAGCTGCGCGCGCTGAGCGAGCGCCTGCCGTTTCTCTGCCATGGTCTGTCCCTAAACCTCGGCGGCTTCACCCCGCTGGACATGCAGCTGCTGCGCTCGATCAAGGCGTTCCTCGACGAGCACGGCGTCCGCGGTTATAGCGAACACCTGTCGGCCTGTGCCGACCAGGGCCAGCTGTACGATCTGATGCCGCTGCCCTTCAGCGAGGAAACGGTGCGCCGCGTCGCGGCGCGCATCCGCCAGGTCGAGGAGGTGCTGGAGCGCCCGCTGATCATCGAGAACGTCTCGGCCTACGCGCGCCTGCCCGGCGAGCTGGACGAGGTCGAGTTCGTCCGCGCGGTGCTGGAGGAGGCCGACTGCCGGCTGCTGCTGGACATCAACAACGTGGCGGTCAACGCCCACAATTTCACCTTCGATGCGCGCGCCTACATCGCCGCCATGCCCGGCGAGCGCATCGCCTACCTGCACATGGCCGGTCATTACGACCAGGCCGCCGACCTCAAGATCGACACCCACGGCGCGCCGGTGGGCGAGCCGGTGTGGCAATTGCTGCAGCATTGCTACAGCCTGCACGGCGTGCGCCCGACCCTGCTGGAGCGCGACTTCAACTTCCCGCCGGTGGCCGAGCTGTACGCCGAGGTGGCGCAGATCCGCCAGCTGCAACGGGAGGCCGGACGATGAGCGCGCAGGATCAGGCCGCCTTCGCCGCGCGCATCCGCCGGCCCGAGTCGCAAGCGCTGCTGCCGGGCATCGCGCCTGAGCGCATGGCGGTGTACGAGGAGCTGTTCTTCAACAATGTCGATGGCTTCATCAGCAGCGGTTTCCCGGTGCTCTGCCGGGTGCTCGGCGAGACGCGCCGGCGACGCCTGGTGCGGGCCTTCCTGGCGGGCCACCGCTGCACCACGCCGTACTTCCTGCAGATCGGCGCAGAGTTCCTTGCCTGGCTGCAGGAGGGCTGCGTCGCCGAGCCGGACGATCCGCCGTTCCTGCTCGAGCTGGCCCACTACGAACGGGTCGAGCTGGCCCTCGATGTCGCCGAGGCCGAGTTGCCGCGGCAGGGCTGGTCGCCTCTGGCCTGGCCGCTGGCCTACGCCTGGCCGGTGCAGCGGATCGATGCCGAGTACCAGGCCGTGCAGCCGCCGGCCGAGCCGACCTGCCTGCTGGCCTGGCGCGATGCGCAGGAGCGGGTGCGCTTCCAGCAGCTGGCGCCCTTCGCCTACCAGCTGGCGCTGCGCCTGCAGGCCGGCCAGGCGAGCGCCGAGGCGCTGCTGGAGCTGGCCGCGCAGAGCGGCCTGGAGGCTAACGAACACTACTTCAGCCAGGCCCGTGCGCTGCTCCATGACTGGCAGCGCCAGGACATCTGGTTCCCCCCTGCCACCTGATCCGCGGGCTCGCGCCGCACGGAGATCACCATGCTCAGACTGCTCAACCGCCTCCAGGATGGCCTGGACGCTACCCGTCGCCTGGATTTTCTCGGCCCCCTGCTGCTGCGCCTGTACCTGGTGCCGGTATTCTGGATGGCCGGCACGCACAAGCTGGCCGACATGGAGTCGACCATCGCCTGGTTCGGCAATCCGGACTGGGGCCTGGGCCTGCCGTTCCCGGCACTGCTGGCCTGGCTGGCGGCGCTGACCGAGGCGGGTGGTGCGCTGCTGCTGCTGTTCGGCCTGGCGGTGCGCTGGATCAGCATCCCGCTGATGGTGACCATGCTGGTGGCGATCTTCACCGTGCACTGGCAGTTCGGCTGGCAGGCCATCGCCGATCCGTCCGCTCCCTTCGCCAACGAGCGGGTGCTGGCGGCGGCGGAGAAGCTGGAGCGAGCCCGCGCCATCCTCCAGGAGCACGGCAACTATGCCTGGCTGACGGCCAGCGGGCGCTTCGTGGTGCTGAACAACGGCATCGAGTTCGCCGCCACCTACCTGGTGATGCTGCTGGCGCTGTTCGGCACCGGTGGCGGGCGCTGGGTGAGCCTCGATCACTGGATCGCGGCGCGCTTTCGGCGGCCTTGACTGCCCGGTCGGAACGGCCGCGGCCCAGGCGGGCCGGGCCTTTCCGCTTATTCTTTAACGAAGTAAAAAAGTTCCTATGTCATTGAATTTTCATATAAACACAACCGCGCTGAAATAACCCCCCGCCAAGATTCCCCCCCAACACCAAGGGCCGAAGCCCGCGTGTTTTCCAACGCTAAAGACCAATAGGGGAATCCTTCGATGATCCGTAAGCACTTCGCCGGTTTCGCAGCCAGCGCACTGGCCCTGGCCGTTTCCGCCCAGGCTTTCGCCGGCACCGTCACCACCGACGGCGCCGACCTCGTGATCAACACCAAGAGCGGCCTGGAAGTCGCGACCACCGACAAGGAATTCAGCTTCAAGCTGGGCGGCAAGCTGCAGTGGGATGCCACCAATTTCGACGGCCTGCAGGCCGCCAGCCAGAATCAGCCGTTCGACGACACCTTCAACACCTTCATCCGTCGCGGTGAAGTTTCCGTTGAAGGCGTGGCCTACACCGACTGGGGCTATGGCCTGCGTCTGAGCTACACCGACGCCGAAGAGAGCACCGACGTCGATCGCGCCTTCATCACCTACACCGGCCTCGGTTTCGCCGACGTCACCGTCGGTAAGTACGGCGTCGACTACGGTCTTGAAAACACCACCAGCTCGTCCTGGATCACCGGCATCGAACGTCCGTTCATGTACGACTTCCTCAATGGCGACGAGGACACCAAGTTCGGCGTCAACGTCATGCACGCCGGTGACAACTACGGCCTGATGGCCCAGGTCGGCCACTACGATACCTACGAGAACCCGGACAACGGCAACGACGAGGCCTTCGGCTACACCCTGCGCGCCAACTGGGCGCCGTACATGAACGGTACCGACGTGGTGCACCTGGGTGCCAACTTCCACAGCTCCAACCCGGACGACGACCGCAGCCGCGCCCGTACCCGCCTGGGTATCCGCAGCGACCAGGATGACCGCCTGACCTTCGGCGACGTGCGCCAGGCCGACAAGGACACCGAATGGGTCCTGGAGTCCGGTGCCCAGTTCGGCGCCTTCCGTGCCCAGGCCGAGTACTTCCAGCGCAACATCTCCGGCGAGGACGATCTGGGTGCCGATGCCGACGTGGATGTCAGCGGCTACTACGCCCAGCTGTCCTACATGTTCAACGGCGTACGCAAGTACAAGGCCGGCGCCGGCAAGTGGGACAAGCCGGACCAGGCGGGTGCCGTGGAACTGTTCGCCCGCTACGAGAGCAGCACCGTCGACGCCGACGAGAACGCCGTACCGGGTGAGCTGAACAGCAACGTCGACGGCATCATCGCCGAGGACATCGGCGACGAGTTCACCGCCGACGCCTTCGTGGTCGGCGTCAACTACTTCCCGACCCCGGCCGTGCGCATGAGCCTGAACTACGTCGACTACCAGGTGGACAATATCGACACCGAGCAGCAGATCGACGGCGAAGACGTGCAGGACGACGGCAAGGCCATCATCGGTCGCCTGCAGTACGTGTTCTAAGAACAAGCGAACGATACTGCTCCTTCTTCGGCCCCGCCTCGCGCGGGGCTTTTTTCGTCCGGATGGCGCGCTATAGTGCGGCTCTTGTCGCACCGGATACCGCGCACCCATGCCGCTGCACAGCCTCGATTCCCTACGCCAGATCACGCCCGCCGCCTGGGATGCCCTGCTGCCCGAGCCACAGCCGTTCCTGCGGCATGCCTTCCTGAGTGCCCTGGAGGACAGTGGCAGCCTGGCTGCCGACAGTGGCTGGTGGCCGGCCCACCGGGTGCTGTACGACGCCCATGGTCAGGCGTTGGCGGCCCTGCCGGCCTATATCAAGCAGCACTCCTACGGCGAGTATGTGTTCGATATGGGCTGGGCCGAGGCCTGCCAGCGCGCCGGCATCGCCTACTACCCCAAGCTGCTCGGCGCCGTGCCCTTCAGCCCGGTGAGCGGACCGCGTCTGCTCGGCGATGCACGGGCCTGCGCGCAGCTGCTGGACGAGCTGCAGGCACAGCTGGCGGAGCAGGGCCTGTCCGGCCTGCACATCAACTTCCTGCGCGCCGAGGACGATACGTTATTCGAGGGGCGCGAGGGCTGGTTGCAGCGCCTGGACTGCCAGTACCACTGGCGCAACCGCGGCTACCGTGATTTCCAGGATTTCCTCGACTCACTCAGTTCGCGCAAGCGCAAGCAGCTGCGCAAGGAGCGCGAGCAGGTGGCCGGGCAGGGCATCGAGTTCCGCTGGCAGCGCGGCGACGAGCTCGCGGAGGCGGACTGGGACTTCGTCTACGCCTGCTATGCCAGCACCTATCATGTGCGCCGCCGCGCGCCCTACCTGGCCCGCGACTTCTTCAGCCTGCTGGCCGAGCGTATGCCAGAGGCGATCCGCGTGGTCACCGCGCTGCACAATGGCCGGCCGGTGGCCATGGCCTTCAGCCTGGTGGCCGGCGACACTTTCTATGGGCGCTACTGGGGCTGCCTGGGCGACTTCGACCGCCTGCACTTCGAGACCTGTTTCTACCAGGGTATCGAGCGCGCCATCGCCGAGGGACTGCAGCGCTTCGACGCCGGGGCCCAGGGCGAGCACAAGCTGATCCGCGGCTTCGAGCCGCAGATCACCCGTTCCTGGCACTATCTGCTGCACCCCGGGTTGCGTGCGGCGGTGGCCGACTTCCTGGCCCACGAGCGGCCGGCGGTGCTGGCCTATGCCGAGCAGGCGCGGCAGCTGTTGCCCTATCGCCAAGAGGGAAGCTGAGCATGCCCCGCGCCCTGTTCATCTGTAGCCGTAACCGTCTGCGCAGCCCCACGGCCGAGCGCCTGTTCGCCAGCTGGCCTGGTGTCGAGAGCGATTCGGCCGGGCTGGCGGCGGACGCCGAGGTAGCGCTGTCCGCCGAACAGCTCGAATGGGCCGAGCTGGTCTTCGTCATGGAGCCCGTCCACCGGCGCCGCCTGCAACAGCGCTTCGCCCCCTGGCTCAGGGGCAAGCGGGTGATCTGCCTGGACATCCCCGACGACTATGACTTCATGCAGACGGAGTTGGTCGAGCTGCTGCGGCGCAAGGTGGGCGCCTACCTGCGATGACCCAGGAACTGCGCCCCAGGCCCTGGAAATGGCTGGGCATCCTGCTGCTGTCGCTGGCCTTCTGCGTGGTCGCCGTGCTGATGTTGCGGGACGGGCGCCTCGCCGGCTGGTTCTGCCTGGCGCTGTTCGGCCTGGGAGCCCTGGTCGCGGCGGTGGCGGTGCTGCCGGGCGCCAACTATCTGCGCCTAGACGAGGACGGCTTCACCTTCTCTTCGCTGTTTCGCGCGCACCGGGTGGGCTGGGCGCAGGTGAGCCACTTCGGCGTGGCACAGGTGGGGCCGAACCGCCTGGTCGGCTGGCACTATCGCCCGGGCTGCGAACCACCGGGGCGGGGCGTGCGCCTGTCGCTGGCACTGGGCGGTTGCCAGGCGGCGCTGCCGGAGAACTACGGCCTGCGCGCCGAGGAACTGGCGCAGCGGCTGGAGCGGCTGCGCCAGGAGTACGAGGTCAGAGCTTCTTCGCGTTGAGGATCAGCACCGGCTCGACCGGCACGTTCTGGTGCATGCCGCGGTTGCCGGTGCGCACCTTGGCGATGCGGTCAACCACGTCCATGCCGCGTACCACCTTGCCGAACACCGCGTAGCCGAAGTCGCGGCCGCCGTGGTTGAGGAAGTCGTTGTCCTTGTGGTTGATGAAGAACTGGCTGGTGGCCGAGTCCACTACCTGGGTACGGGCCATGGCGATGGTGCCGCGGTCGTTGCGCAGGCCGTTGTCGGCCTCGTTCTTGATCGGCTTGAAGGTGTCCTTCTCGGCCATGTCGGCATCGAAGCCGCCGCCCTGGATCATGAAGTTCGGGATCACCCGGTGGAACTGGGTGCCGTTGTAGAAGCCGGATTCCACGTAGCCGAGGAAGTTCTGCGTGCTGATCGGCGCCTTCTCGGCGTTGAGCTCCAGCTCGATGTCGCCATAGCTGGTGGTCAGCAGCACATGGGGATTTTCCGCAGCCAGCAGGCTGGTGCTCAGCAGCAGGCCGCAGGCGCAGAGGAGGAGTTGCTTCAGCATGGTCGTAGGTCCTTGTCTTGGGTGTGTGGCGGGGTAGCTTCGACCCGGGCGAGGAAGTCGTCCAGGACGGCGTTGAAGCGTTCGGGCTGGTCCATCGGCGTGGCGTGGCGCGAATGCTCGATCACCACCAGGCGGGCGTCGGGCAGTTCGTTCACATAGGCCTCCTTGAGGGCGACCGGGGTGTAGTCGCGGTCGGCCGTGACCACCAGCGTAGGACAGGTGATCGCCGCCAGGCGTTCCCGCACGCCCCAGCCGATGATCGCGTCGAGGCTGGCCAGGTAGGCGCGCTTGTCGTTCTGCGGCCAGCGCTGCTCGATCTTGGCGCGCAGCTCGGCCTGCTGCGGATGGGGGAAGAGGATGCGGCCGAGGCCCTTGCCGATCGCCTGCATGCTCAGCAGGCGAGACAGGCTCCAGCGCTTGGCCAGCTGCCAGAGGTCGGCGGCGCTCCTGACCTTGACCTCCGGGGCGCTGTTGACGATGGTCAGGCTGCGCAGCAGTTCGGGGCGCTCGACGCCCAGCTGGAAGCCGACCATGCCGCCCATGGAGATGCCCACCAGATGTATCGGCGGCAGCTGCAGGTGCTCGATCAGCGCCGCCACGTCGGCGGCGAAGCCGGCGATGCTGTAGCGTTGGCGTGGCTTGGACGACTGGCCGTGGCCGCGCAGGTCGAGGCTCAGTACCCGGTGCGTGCGGGCCAGGTGGGGAATCTGGTACTCCCAGTCGCGGGTGCTGGAGCCCAGACCGTGCACCAGCAGCAGCGCTTCGCCCTGGCCGTGCTCCTCGTAGTAGAAACGGCAGCCGTCATGCTCGAAAAAGGCCATCGCGTTCTCCTCAGTCGCTGGCCAGCGGGGCGGCAAAGGGGGCATCCAGCGGCGCGCCGTCGAAGTTCTTGATCAGTTCGATGAGGATCTGGGTGGCCGGGCCGAGCACCTTGTCCTTGTTGCTGTACAGGCAGAAACGCGGCTTGCGCGTGCCGCCCTGTTCCATCGGCAGCGGCTTGAGCAGGCCCTCGGCCAGTTCGCGGGCGATCAGGTGGCGCGGTAGCCAGGCGAAACCCAGGCCGCTGGAGACGAAGGTACGCGCGGTGGGCAGGCTGCCGACCGTCCAGCGCTGCTCGGCGCCGAGCCAACCCGAGTCGCGCGGCTGGATGCGCCCGCTGTCGCGGGTCACCACCTGCATCTGGCCTTCCAGGTCCTGGAAGGTCACTTCGCGTTGCAGGCGGTGCAGCGGATGTTCCGGATGGGCCACGGCGATGAACTCCACCTCGCCCAGCTCGATAGGCAGGTAGCCGGTGATGTTGAGGGCGCTGATGGCCAGGTCGGCGGAGCCCTCCTTGAGCACTTCCTCGACCCCGGACAGCACCTCCTCGCGCAGGCGCACGCGGCAGCCACGGCTCTGCGGCATGAAGGCGGAGAGGGCGCGGACGATGTTGGCGGTGGGGTAGGCGGCGTCCACCACCAGGCGCACTTCCGCTTCCCAGCCCTGTTCCATATGGTGGGCCAGTTCCTCCAGCTGGCTGGCCTGCTTGACCAGCTGCCGCGAGCGACGCAGCAGCACCTCGCCGGCCTCGGTGAGCACCGCCTTGCGCCCGTCGATGCGCAGCAGCGGCGCGCCCAGCTGCTCCTGCATGCGCGCCACCGTGTAGCTCACCGAGGATTGCGAACGGTGCAGGGCCTCGGCGGCCTGGGCGAAGCCGCCATGGTCGACCACCGCCTGCAGGGTGCGCCATTGTTCCAGGGTGACACGGGGCGCTTTCATCGCCGCTTCCTCTTCTCTAATCTGGGCATCCCCGGACGAGGAGATACCGATGAAAAACTGTTGCCTGGCCTTGCTCGCGCTGCTGCCGCTGACCGCTGCCGCCTATCCGATCGAAATCGAGAAGCAGCTCAATGGCGCCGAGGTTTCCGCCACCAGCCAGCAGGTGGATCGCAACATCGGCGCGGTGCTGCTGTACAACTACGGCTCCGTGGCTGCCCAGTGCACGGCGCTGTTCCGCAACGGTCCGGAGGCTCCGCGTACACGCAAGGTCGAGGTCAAGGCCGGCGATACCGCCAACCTGACGGTAAGGTTCGCCCGCGACATCATCAAGCTGCGTGTCGAGCTGACCTGCCAGCAGGGTTGAGACTAGAGCGCAGCGGCAGATAAATCAACTTTGTTGATTGGTAGTAGCGGATATTTGCGCTTTTTTATCTTAATGGCTGACCATAATCTGCACCCCATCGAAGCCAATCACCCCCGATGGAGGTCAGCCAAATGTCCCGTGTACTCGTTATCGAAAGCAGCGCCCGTCAACAGGATTCCGTCTCCCGCCAACTGACCGCCGATTTCGTCGCCCAGTGGCAAGCCGCCCACCCGCAGGACCAGGTACAGGTTCGCGACCTGGCCAAGCAGCCGGTGCCGCACCTGGATGAAGCCCTGCTCGGTGGCTGGATGAAGCCGGTCGAGCAGCAGAGCGAAGCGGAGCAGGCCGCCGCCGCCCGTTCCAACCAGCTGACCGATGAGCTGCTGGCTGCCGACGTGCTGGTGCTGGCCGCGCCCATGTACAACTTCGCCATCCCCAGCACCCTCAAGGCCTGGCTGGATCACGTGCTGCGCGCCGGAGTCACCTTCAAGTACACCGAGACCGGCCCGCAGGGCCTGCTCACAGGCAAGCGCGCCTTCGTGCTGACCGCCCGCGGCGGCATCTACGCCGGCAGCGGCCTCGATCACCAGGAACCTTATCTGCGCCAGGCGCTGGCCTTCATCGGCATCCACGACGTGCAGTTCATCCACGCCGAGGGCCTGAACATGGGCGCCGAGTTCCAGGAGAAAGGCCTGGCCAAGGCCCGCGAGCAGCTGGCCCAGGTCGCCTGATACCCGACTCTCCCCTGGGGCCGATCCACTCGGCCCGTCCACCGGTCTGCACGGGCACTCCTCCCGGCAGGCCGGTTTTTTTATGCCTGCCGTTCAGGGTTGCAAGTGGTTCATTCCGGCGCGGGGGCGATGCGGGCCTGGCGCAGGTGTGCCTCGAACTGCTCGACTATGCTGGCCCAACCCTGCTGGCCGGCGTGTCGGCGGGCGTTCAGGCGTACCCGGCGCAGGCTTTCCGCGTCCTCCAGCAGCCAGTGCGCGGCCTCGATGAAGGCCGTCTCGTCGCCGGGGGTGGCGAGGGCACCGTTGTGCCCGTGGCGGATGTGCTGGGCCGCCGCGGCCTGGTCGAAGGCGACCACGGCCAGGCCCGAGGCCAGGGCCTCCAGCACCACGTTGCCGAAGGTCTCGGACAGGCTGGGGAAGAGGAACAGGTCGCCGCTGGCATAGTGCTCGGCCAGCTCCGCGTCGCGGCGTACGCCGCAGAACAGGGCATCGGGCAGCTCGGCCTGGAGTTGCGGGCGCAGCGGGCCGTCGCCCACCAGCACCAGTTTCAGGCGGCGCTGCGGCAGGCTCTGCTGCAGGCTGCGGAAGGCGCGCACCAGCAGTTGCAGATTCTTTTCCGCGGCCAGGCGGCCGACGTGCAGCACGGCGATCTCGTTCTCGCCCAGGCCCCATTCGGCGCGCAGTTCGGCCGAGCGGCGCATCGGGTGGAACTGCTGACCGTCGACGCCCCGCGCCAGCAGCTCCAGGCGCTCGAAGCCGCGCCGCTGCAGTTCCAGGCGCTGGCTGGGACTGGGCACCAGGGTCAGCCGCGAGCGGTTGTGGAACC
This sequence comes from Pseudomonas alcaligenes, assembly GCF_041729615.1. Lineage (NCBI taxonomy): Bacteria > Pseudomonadati > Pseudomonadota > Gammaproteobacteria > Pseudomonadales > Pseudomonadaceae > Aquipseudomonas > Aquipseudomonas alcaligenes. The sequence continues at coordinate 3,659,977 of NZ_CP154874.1, forward strand.
AGCGCAGGTAGCCGGTCAGCAGGCGGCTGAGCAGGCCCAGGCCGTAGTGGTCGCTGTACTGCTGGAAGTTGGTGTGGAAGCCGCTGACCACCGGGATGCCCAGGCGCCGCGCGGCGCGCAGGGCGGACAGGCCGAGCGGGCCCTCGGTGGCGATGTACAGCACGTCCGGGCGATGGCGCTGCCAGCGGCGCAGCAGCTTGTGCAGCGACGACTGGCCCCACTGCAGGCCGGCGTAGCCCGGCAGCGGCCAGCCGCGGGTGAGCAGCAGGTCCTCGTCGTCGGGGGTGTCCTCGTCGGCCTGGCGCGGGCGCACCAGCTGCAGCCGATGGCCACGCTCGCGCAGACCCTGGCACAAGCGGCCAAGGGTATTGGCCACGCCGTTGATCTCGGGCGGAAAGGTCTCGCTGACCAGGGCGATATGCAGGTTCGTGACATTCATGGCGCCAGTCTGCGACGACGCCATGAAGGGTTGGTGACGGCCCGGTTACTGCGCGGTGACGTCGCGCTCGCGCACCCAGAACAGGGTGGCGCCGGCCACGGCGGCGGGCATCACCAGAATGTTGAAGAAGGGCACCAGCAGCGCCAGGTACACGGTGCCGCCGAAGCCCAGGCTCTGCCAGCGCTTCTCGCGCAGCCAGGCGAGCATCTCGTCCCAGCCCAGCTTGTTGTTGTCCGCCGGGTAGTCGATGTACTGCACGGCCATCATCCAGATGCCGAACAGTATCCACAGCGGCACGGCCAGCAGGTTGAGCACCGGTACGAAGGTGAGGATCAGCAGCGGGATGGCGCGCGGCAGGAAGTAGGCCAGCTTGCGCAACTCGCGGCCGATGGTGCGCGGCATCATGGCCAGCAGTTCGGCCCAGCTGAACGGCGGGAAGTCGTCGCGGCCGCGCAGCACCACTTCCACCTTCTCGGCGAGGAAGCCGTTGAAGGGCGCGGCGATGACGTTGGCCAGCAGGGTGAAGGTGAAGAACATGATCACCAGCACCAGCAGCACGAACAGCGGCCACAGCAGGTATTCGAGAAAGCTCAGCCAGTCGGGCAGGCTGGGCATGAAGCTGTCCACCCAGCCGCCGAACTGTTGCATGGCCAGCACGATCAGGCCGACGAACAGCAGGGTGTTGACCGTCAGCGGCAGCAGCACGAACAGGCGCAGGCCAGGACTGAGCACCAGTTTCAGGCCTTGGCCGAGGTATTGGGGGCCGGACAGGGCGGGGGTGAGCATCGTGATCTCCGTTGCGCTGAAAAACGCGCCGACCTTAACCACTTTGCGGGGAGGAGGAAAGCATGCCGGGGTGATACAGGCAGGTGCGGTTGCGCTCGCGCTTGGCCTCGTACATGGCACTGTCGGCGGCCTTGATCAGGCCGTCCGCATCGTCGGCGTGCTGTGGGCACAGGGCGATGCCGATACTCGGTGTAACAAAGTCGATGCTCAGCGCACCGATGCGGATGACGTGCTGCAGTGCCTCGCGCAGGCGCTCGGCGAGCTTCTGCGCGGTTTCCGCACTGCTGTCGGTCAGGATCAGGGTGAACTCGTCGCCACCCAGGCGATAGACCCGGTCCGGTTGGCGCACGGTGCCACGCAGGCGCTCGGCGATGTGCTGCAGCAGGGTGTCGCCGACGTCGTGGCCGAAGCGGTCGTTGACCTCCTTGAAGCGATCCAGGTCGAGAAACAGCAGCGCCAGCGGCTGCTTGGCCTGCTCGATGGACTGGCGCAATTGCTCGTGGAAGGCCTTGCGGTTGCCCAGCCCGGTCAGCGGGTCGTGGTAGGCCATGTCCAGCAGGCGCTGCTGGTAGGCCATCTGGTCGCTGATGTCGCGCAGGATGCCGCGATAACCGGCGCAGTTGCCCTGGGCGTCACGGATCAGCGAAAAGCGTGTCTCGTAGTAGCCCTGGCTGCCGTCGCGGCGGCGGAAAGGCGCGGCGAAAGTGGCATCGCTGCCGGTGTCCCAGCTCTGGCGGAACAGTTCGCGGGCACGCTTGATGTCCTGCTCCTCCAGCACCGTCTCGAAGGAGCGCTGCAGCAACTGCTCGGCCGGATAACCCAGCATGCTGCACAGTGCGCGGTTGACCGCCCGAATGGTGCCATCCGGGGCCAGTTCGAAGTAGCCGTCCTGGATGGCGTCGAGGATCTCGCGGTCGCGCGTCTCGCTCTGTTCCAGGCGGGCCAGCATGCGGTTGGTCTCGGCCGCCAGCCGACCCAGCTCGTCGCGCCCGGCATCGCTCAGGCGCTGGCCGGCGGAGTCCGGGCCGATGCCGGCGATTTCCCGGTGCATGCGTGAGACCCGGCGCAGGATGCCGAATTCCAGGCCCAGGTAGATCAGCAGCCAGGCGGCGACGCCGACCGTGCCGGCCTGCGCCAGGAAGATGGCGATGGCCTTGCGGCCCTCCAGGTACAGGCGTCGCTCGCGGGTCAGTTCGAACATCAGCTCGGGCTCGTCGAGGCTGTTGCTGAACAGCAGCACCACCTGGTGATGGTCGTCGTCGAGAATGCGCCGCGGGCTGATCTCGATCTGGTTGATGCTGGTCTGGTCGAGGCTGGACAGCATCTTCCAGCGCACCATCTCCTCGTCCGGTGGCAACAGACGCAGGGTGCCGCTGAGCTGACTCTGCAGGTTCTCGGCGCGCTCGCCGTCGATGAAGTGGCCGGCCACCAGGGTGCCGACGCTGGGCAGGCTGTTCTGGTTGTTGCTGATGTCGCTCATCACGAGCAGCAGTGGTACGCCCTGCAAGGCCACCAGCTGGCCGCGCGGACCCTCGCCGTCGCGGTGGCGCAGGCGCTCGGCCAGGGTCAGGATGCTGGTGCGCAGCGACTCATGGCTACGTGGCTTGTCGTTCCCCAATGCCAGCAGATCCGGGAGGTCCGGCGGCAGCCATTGCTCGGCGCGAACCTGACCATCGGTGTCCAGGTAGACCATGAAGTCGAAGTTCATCTGGCGCAGGGCCTCGGTGTCCATGTTGCGCTGGACGAAGTCCGGGTGCTGGCCGAGCATGAACTCGTAGCTGGCATCCCACTGGGCATAGCTGAGCAGCAGGTCGAGATTGCGGTTCAGGTTATTGTCCAGCAGCGCGCGCGCACGCTCGGCCTCGGCGACCAGCAGGGCGGCGTCCTGGCGGTCGAAGCGGGTGAGGATCAGGCTCTGCGAGAGCAGGTAGGCGATGACCAGGGCCAGGGCCAGCAGGGGGGCGAAGAGCCAGAACAGGCGTTTGCGCAGCGTCATGCCGATCGTGCGTCCTGGGGTGGGATGAGCCGAGTATAGACCTAGCGCTCTGGCGCATAGGCCCGGGCTATCGGCGGCATTGAGAATGGGTATTTTCTCCGATGGCGGCGGCCCGGTAGCGTGGCCGCAGTTTCCCTTGTCGGGGTCGTCCGTTCCTCCCAAGCCTTCCCCAAGTGCTGTGGATAACCCCCTTTTATTCAGGAGCCGGTCATGTCCGCCAACCGTCACGCCCGCGTCATCATCCTCGGTTCAGGCCCCGCGGGTTACAGCGCGGCCGTCTACGCCGCCCGTGCCAACCTCAAGCCGCTGTTGATCACCGGCATCCAGGCCGGCGGCCAGCTGACCACCACCACCGAGGTCGACAACTGGCCCGGCGACCCCCACGGTCTCACCGGGCCGGCACTGATGCAGCGCATGCAGGAGCATGCCGAGCGTTTCGAGACCGAGATCGTCTTCGACCATATCAACGCCGTAGACCTGGCCGGCAAGCCCTTCACCCTGGTCGGCGACAGCGGCACCTACACGGCCGATGCGCTGATCATCGCCACCGGCGCCAGCGCCCGCTACCTGGGGCTGCCGTCCGAGCAGGCGTTCATGGGCAAGGGCGTGTCCGCCTGTGCCACCTGCGACGGCTTCTTCTACCGGGGCCGCGAAGTGGCGGTGGTCGGCGGTGGCAACACCGCGGTGGAGGAGGCGCTGTACCTGGCCAACATCGCCAGCAAGGTGACCCTGGTACACCGCCGCGAGACCTTCCGTGCCGAGAAGATCCTGCAGGACAAGCTCAGGGCGCGCATCGCCGAGGGCAGGATCGAGCTGCGCCTGAACGCCGAGGTGGACGAGGTGCTGGGCGATGAGACGGGGGTCACCGGGGTGCGCCTGAGGCACAGCGATGGCGCCCGCAGCGAGCTAAAGGTCGACGGCCTGTTCGTCGCCATCGGCCATACCCCCAACACCACGCTTTTCGAGGGCCAGCTGGCGCTCAAGGATGGCTACCTGGTGGTCAACGGCGGCCGCGATGGCAACGCCACCGCCACCAGCATTGCCGGGGTGTTCGCCGCCGGCGACGTGGCCGACTCGGTGTACCGCCAGGCCATCACCTCGGCCGGCGCCGGCTGCATGGCAGCCCTGGACGTGGAGCGCTACCTGGACTCGCTGTGATCCCCTGGCTGTCCTGAGGAACCCCGCTGCTGCGGGGTGCAGCAATATCGTTCAAGACGGCGCCGTGGCGGCCAGCTAGCCTCCTCGTTCCAAGGAGGTTCCATGTCCCGTCACCACGAATTCCTGCAGGGCATGCGCGACATGCTGCCGATGCTGCTCGGTGCCATTCCCTTCGGCATCATCTTCGGCAGCCTGGCCGGTGCCGCCGGCCTCACGCCCTGGCAGACCATCGGCATGTCGCTGCTGGTGTTCGCCGGCTCCGCCCAGTTCATCGCCATCAGCCTGCTCGGCGGCGGCGCGACCCTGGCCGTGCTGTGGCTGACCACCCTGGTGGTCAACCTGCGCCACGCCCTGTACAGCGCCAGCCTGCAGCCCTTCGTGCGCCACCTGCCCAAGCGCTGGCGGGTGCCGCTGGCCTTCTGGCTGACCGACGAGGCCTTCGCCGTGGTCCAGCACCGTTATGCCGAAAGCGATGCCTCGCCACACAAGCACTGGTACTTCCTCGGCGCGGCGCTGGCCATGTACCTCAACTGGCAGGCCTGCACCCTGATCGGCCTGGTGTTCGGCCAGGCGGTGCCGAACATCGGCGCCTGGGGCCTGGACTTCGCCATGCTCGCCACCTTCATCGGCATCGTCGTGCCCATGCTGCGCAACCGCCCGCAGGTGGCGGCGGCCCTGGTGGCCGGGGCGGTGGCGCTGGTCTGCCACGCGCTACCCTACAAGCTCGGCCTGATGGCCGCGGCCGGTGCCGGCATCGTCGTCGGCGTGGTGCTGGAACGGCGCTACCGCCTGCTGCAGGACGAGGTGTTCTGATGGACAACTGGCTCCTGATCCTCGGCATGCTGGCGATCACCTTCGCCACCCGCTACAGCCTGTTCGCCTTTCCCGACCTGCACTTCCCGCCCATGGTGCGCCAGGGCCTGCACTACGTGCCGACCGCCGTGCTCAGCGCTATCGTGGTGCCCGGCATGCTGTTGCCGGACGGCCAGAGCTGGGCCCTGAGCCTGGACAACGCCTACCTGCTGGCCGGCCTGGTGACCATCGTCATCGCCGCCGCGACCCGCCACCTGCTGGCGACCATCGGGGGCGGCCTGCTGGTGTTCTTTCTGTTGCGCGGGTGGCTGGGGCAGCTGCCGCTCTAGCACTTTTCCGCGACGATCCTGGGCGAATGCCACACGTGGGTGTGGCTTTGTCAGGGCTGGATGCTGTCCAATGCAGGACGGCGTTTGCCGCCCATATGACAGGTACAAGGACGATGACCCCACACTCGCAATTCGCCCTGCTCGGCACCCGGCGCTTCCTGCCGTTCTTCATCACCCAGCTGCTCGGTGCGTTCAACGACAACGTGTTCAAGCAGTCGCTGATCCTCGCCATCCTGTTCAAGCTCAGTGTCAGCGCCGACCGCGATCTGCTGGTCAATCTCTGCGCACTGCTGTTCATCCTGCCGTTCTTCCTGTTCTCCGCCCTTGGCGGCCAGTTCGGCGAGAAGTTCGCCAAGGATGCGCTGATCCGTGCGATCAAGCTGGCAGAGGTGGTGATCATGCTGGTTGGCGCGCTGGGCTTCCTGCTCGGCAGCCTGCCGCTGATGCTGGCCACCCTGTTCGTGATGGGGACCCAGTCCGCGCTGTTCGGTCCGGTGAAGTACTCGATCCTGCCGGCGGCGCTGCGCGAGCAGGAGCTGGTCGGCGGTAACGCGCTGGTGGAGATGGGTACTTTCCTGGCCATCCTCGCCGGCACCATCGGCGCCGGCATGCTGATGGCCAGCGACAGCTATGCCGCGCTGGTGGCCGGCGTGGTGGTGCTGGTGGCCGTGGCCGGCTACCTGGCCAGCCGCCATGTGCCGCGTGCGGCGGCAGCGCTGCCGGAGCTGCCGCTGGACTGGAACATCCTGCGCCAATCCTGGCGGATCATGCGCCTGGGGCTTGGCCAGCGCCCGGCGGTGTCGCGCTCGCTGGTGGGCAACTCCTGGTTCTGGTTTCTCGGGGCCGTGTACCTGACGCAGATCCCGGCCTTCGCCAAGGAACTGCTGCACGGCGACGAGAGCGTGGTGACCCTGATCCTCGCGGTGTTTTCCATCGGTATCGGCCTGGGCTCGATCCTTTGCGAGCGCATGAGCGGGCACAAGGTGGAGATCGGCCTGGTGCCCTTCGGCTCGTTCGGCCTGACCCTGTTCGGAATCCTGCTCTGGTGGTTCTCCAGCGGTTTCCCTCAGCCAGCGACACCCTACGACTGGCTGGGGCTGCTGGGCGTTGGCCAGGCCTGGTGGGTGCTTGCCGCCATTCTCGGCATCGGCATGTTCGGCGGCTTCTACATCGTGCCGCTGTATGCACTGATCCAGTCGCGCACCGAGGAGCACGAGCGGGCGCGGGTGATCGCCGCCAACAATATCCTCAACGCGCTGTTCATGGTGGCGGCGGCGCTGGTGTCGATCCTCTTCCTCAGCGTGGCCAAGCTGAGCATCCCGCAGCTGTTCCTGGCCATCTCGCTGATGAACATCGCAGTGAACCTGTACATCTTCAAGATCGTCCCCGAGTTCACCATGCGCTTCCTCATCTGGATGCTCAGCCATTCCATGTACCGGGTGCGCCATCAGAATCTGGATGTCATTCCCGACGAGGGCGCGGCGGTGCTGGTGTGCAACCACGTGTCCTTCGTCGATGCCCTGTTGATCGGTGGCGCGGTACGCCGGCCGTTGCGCTTCGTCATGTACTACAAGATCTACGATCTACCGGTGCTCAACTTCGTGTTCCGCACCGCCGGCACCGTGCCGATCGCCGGGCGCAACGAGGACCCGGAGGTGTTCGAGCGGGCATTCACGCGGATCGCCGAGTACCTGGCGGCGGGCGAGCTGGTGTGCATCTTTCCCGAGGGCAAGTTGACCACCGATGGCGAGATCGACGAGTTCAAGGCCGGGGTCGAGCGCATCCTCGCGGCCAACCCGGTGCCGGTGATTCCGCTGGCTCTGCAGGGCCTGTGGGGCAGCTTCTTCAGTCGTGCGCCGCACAAGGGCCTGTTCAAGCGCCTGTGGTCGCGGGTCAACATAGTCGCCGGCACGCCGCTACCGGCGGACACCGGCAGACTGGTCATGCAGGAGCAGGTGATGCGCCTGCGCGGTGATCAGCGCTGACCCGATCGAATAAAAGCCCGCCGATTGGCGGGCTTTTTCTTTGGGGCCTATCAGTGGCTGAGCTTGAGGCCGACCAGGCCGATGACGATCAACGCTACGCTGCCCAGGCGCATTAGCGCCATGGACTCGCCAAACAGCAGCACGCCGGCGATCACCGTGCCGACGGCGCCAACCCCGGTCCAGATGGCATAGGCGGTGCCCAACGGCAGTTCCTTCATGGCCAGGCCGAGCAGGCCGATACTGACGACCATGGCCGCGACGGTGAGCAGGGTGGGGAGGGGGCGGCTGAAGCCGTCGGTATACTTGAGGCCGACGGCCCAGCAGACCTCGAACAGGCCGGCGAGAAACAGAATGATCCAGGACATGGGATGGCTCCTTACAACGAATGGGCGGGCCGTCCCGGATGGTCACTCGAATGGAGCGGCGAGGTCGTCCTCGCGTTGTTCGCTATTTTGCACAGTCGGCTGCACAGGGCAAGTCATGAAGGACGGATGGCCCCGTGCAGTCTGCGCAGCGGATCAGATACCCTGCGGGATTTCCTCGCCGCCGAAGGCTTCGAACAGCGCCGGCAGGAAGTCGCTCAGGGTCAGCATCATCAAGGTGAAGCTGGCATCGAGCTGGCCCAGCGCATCGTCACCGCCGTCCTGGGCGGCCTGGTCCTGCAGCAGGTCCTCGAAACGCAGGCGTTTGACTGCGAACTTGTCGTCCAGCACGAAGGACAGCTTGTCCTGCCAGGCCAGGGACAGCTGGGTGACCAGCTTTCCGGACGACAGATGCAGCTGGATTTCCTCACTGGTCAGGTCCTGGCGCTTGCAGCGCACCACGCCGCCGTCTTCGCTGGTATCGCGCAGCTCGCACTCGTCGAGCACGAAGAAATCCGGCGCTGCGGCCTGGGCCTTGACCCAGTCGGTGAGGGTGGCGGTCGGCGCCATCTTCACGGAGAGCGGACGCACCGGCAGCGAGCCTATGGCTTCGCGCAGGGTGGACAGCAGGTCTTCGGCCTTCTTGGCGCTGGCGGTATCGACCAGGATCAGGCCGAGCTTGGGCGCGATGGCGGCGAAGGTGCTGGAGCGGCGGATGAAGGCGCGCGGCAGGAAGCTCATGACGATCTCGTCCTTGAGCTGGTCGCGCTCCTTCTTGTAGACCTTGCGCATCTGCTGCGCCTCGATCTCGTCGACCTTGTCCTTCAGTGCGTCGCGCACCACGCTGCCGGGCAGGATGCGTTCTTCCTTGCGTGCGGCGATCAGCAGGAAGTCACCGCTGACATGCACCAGCGGCGCGTCGCCACCTTTGCCGAACGGCGCCATGAAACCGTAGGTGGTCAGCTCCTGGCTGGCGCAGGGGCGCGCGGCCTTGGCGGCCAGCGCTGCCTCCAGGGCCTCGGCGTCGAACGGAACGTCCTGGGTCAGGCGATAAACGAGCAGGTTGCGGAACCACATGGGAATGAACACTCCTTGAACACGAAGCGCGCATTATTCTCCATTGCCGGGGGTGAAGCTAAGCCTTTGGAACTGCTCGAAAATTTTTTTCAAAAAAGGCTTGCCAAGGTGAAAGGGCATCCCTAGAATGCGCACCACTTCGAGAGCACTGGGTGGTTAGCTCAGCCGGGAGAGCATCTGCCTTACAAGCAGAGGGTCGGCGGTTCGATCCCGTCACCACCCACCACTTTCGAGGTTATGCGCAGCGGTAGTTCAGTCGGTTAGAATACCGGCCTGTCACGCCGGGGGTCGCGGGTTCGAGTCCCGTCCGCTGCGCCATACACAAAGCTCTGGTTAGACTGAAGACCGGAGCTTGAAGAAAACGACCGAAAGGTCGTTTTTTTTTGCCCGCGATTTCTCCGCGCCCAGGCGGGCTCTTCGCCAGCCGGCCTGCGCCACTGAACTTCTGCATCGTTTGCGGTTCCCATTGTGCCGTAGCCAGTGCTCGCTGCAGGCTGCTAAGCTCGCGCTCTCTCATTGCCCTTCGTGGCTTCTACAAGGAACAAGCATGAAACAACATCGTCTTGCGGCGGCGGTTGCCCTGGTCGGCCTGGTACTGGCCGGTTGCGATGCGCAGACCAGCGAAGTGGAACTCAAGACCCCGGCGCAGAAGGCTTCCTACGGCATTGGCCTGAACATGGGCAAGAGCCTGTCCCAGGAAGGCCTGGATGATCTGGACTCCAAGGCCGTGGCCATGGGCATCGAGGATGCCATTGGTAAGCAGGAGCAGAAAATCACCGACGCGGACATGAAGGATGCCTTCGAGTTCCTGCAGAAGCGTGCCGAGGAGCGCATGGCCAAGCTCAACGAGGAGTCCGCCGCCGCCGGCAAGAAGTTCCTCGAAGAGAATGGTAAGAAGGAGGGCGTGATCACCACCGCTTCCGGTCTGCAGTACGAAGTACTGAAGAAGGCCGACGGCGCCCAGCCCAAGGCCACCGACGTGGTCACCGTGCACTACGAGGGCAAGCTGACCGACGGCAGCGTGTTCGACAGCTCCATCGAGCGCGGCAGCCCCATCGATCTGCCGGTCAGCGGCGTGATCCCGGGCTGGGTCGAGGGCCTGCAGCTGATGCATGTGGGTGAGAAGTACAAGCTGTACATCCCCAGCGAGCTGGCTTACGGTGCCCAGAGCCCGAGCCCGGCGATCCCGGCCAACTCGGTGCTGGTGTTCGAGCTGGAACTGCTGGCGATCAAGGACCCGGCTGCCCCGGCGCAGTAACGCTCGCTGCACAAGACAACGCCCCGCTTGCCGGGGCGTTTTCATTTGCAGAACCGGTAGGCGACCTGGCGGTCTGAATGGGAGTGCGGGGCCAGATGGTGTTACGGTTATGCACATTGCCCGAGTTACCTTTCCTGCACCGACTGTTACAGTTTTGATGAGCGGTACGATTGCTGTAACTAGCTGATTTATATAATTTTTTATTCGTGAGCAAAAAATGCCCGATCTGTAGCGAGGCCGCGTGATACGGGCGTTTGCTCGACTCATCAAACAACTGTTCACAGGGTTATCCACAGCTTCGGTGGATAACCGGACCTGACCCAGCAGCCATGCGGTATCGCGGAGAATCACCATGAGCATTCCCTGGAACAGTGTGCGTTACCTTCGCCTGGCTCAGCGCGTGCTGGCTCGTGGGCGATTGCCGGCACTGCTGCTGGCCGTCGCTCGCAAGGGCGAAGGCGGAGCCAGGTTTGCCCGCTTGCGCGCCGATCTGAATCTCATGCAGGGACTCTGCGCAGCCTGGTGGCGTGGAGAGTATCGAGACATCAGCAAGCAGGCCCTGCTCGCCGTGGTGGCTGCCCTGGTGTATTTCCTGGTGCCGCTGGACATGGCCCCGGACTGGCTACTGGCTGTCGGCCTGCTGGACGATCTGGCGGTGCTGGCCTGGGTCCTGCGTACCTGGGAGGGTGAGTTGCAAGCCTATCGCGCCTGGCGCGAGACACAGCCCGTCGCCACGCTGCAGCGTATCGAGGCGCTACCCCCGGTACAGGCGGGGCAGCCCGACTAGCTGGTGGCCGGAGTCAGTGCAACCGGCGCTCCGCCTGCAGCAGTAGTGCGCGGATTTCGCCGCTGTCGCGCATCTCCTGCAGGATCTCATCCAGACGTTCGGCGGCTATCGGCAGTGGCTCCCCGTAGACGCAGTGCATGTTGTAGCGCTGCACCACCCAAGGGCTGAAGCGCAACGGCAGATCGGGCTCGCGCGCCAGGCGATAGGTCAGGGGGCGGCGCATGTCGATCACCGCGTCGAGGCGCCGCAGCGCCAGCATGTGCAGGCGGGTTTCGAGATCGCGGACATCCTTGCGCACTACGCTGCCGTCGGCGAAGGCCGCCATCAGTGCGGCGCTGTAGACGAAGCCCAGGCTGGTGCCGATGGTCTTGCCGCGCAGGCTGGCCAGATCGCTGAAGGCTGGCTGCCGTACATGCTGCAGCAGCACGTCCTCCTCCTCGTACAGCGGTGCTGACCAGTGCAGTCTGGCCGAGGGCCCTAGCCAGGCCGGATTGGCGTTGCAGATCAGCTGGATGCGGCCCTGCAGCAGGAAGCTTTCCAGGCGGTTGTTCGGCGCCTCGATGAAGCGCACCTGCAGGCCCAGGCGCTGGCCGACCCGCTGGCCGAGCAGCAGGGTGAAGCCGCCGACCAGCTGCTGGCTTTCCACGTCGACATAGGGCATGCCGTCCAGCGGGCCGAAGCCCCAGCGTAGCTCTTCGGCGAAGGCGCTGAGGCTGCCGGCGCAGAGCAGGCAGATCAGCAGGCGTTTGGCCATCCGTGCTCGGCTCCCGACTCTTGTCTGCCGGGTCAGTATAGGTCACGCTTTGAAGGTGACCCGACTGTTAAGATGAGCGCCTGCAAGGGAGGTGCCGAACGTTTCGGCACTGCTTTCCACGGAGAGCTGTAATGAGTGTGCAAGTCATCATGCGCGACGGCGAGGCGGAGTACGCCGTGCTGCCCTGGGCCGATTACCAGGCCCTGTTGCAGGCGGCCGGCCAGGCCCCGGCTGCCGTCGCCGAAACCATCCAGCCTGGCGCGGCCCGGCTCGACCAGTTGGCGGCGTTGCGCGAGGCCAAGGGGTTGTCCCAGGCCGATCTGGCGCGTGCCGTGGGCATCAGCCCGCATTACCTGAACATGATCGAAAGCGGCGAGCGCCAGCCCGATGGGGCCATCCTGCGTTCGCTGGGGCGTGTGCTGGAAATCGGCGACTGGGAGCAGTCTTCTTGAGCGTGCGTATCCATCGTCAACACTGGCAGGCTCTGCTCGGCGAGCTGGAAGATGCCCGCCGCCAGCGTCACCTGCTGACCTACCGCGCCCTGGTCGAGCGCCTGCAGCTGCCGACCCCGGCCATGCAGACCCTGACCGCCGCCCTGGAACACCTGGCCGCCCTCGACGCCCGCGCCGAACGCCCCCTGCGCAGCGCGCTGGTGATCAGCCAGGGCGCCAGCCGCCTGCCGCGCACCGGTTTCTTCGAGTGCGTGGCTCGCCTCGGGCGCTTCTCCGGACCGTCCGACGGCATTGCCGCTGCCTCCTGGCACGCTGCCGAGGTGGCGCGGGTCTTCGAGTTCAGCTACCCCGAGGAGGCCTGATGCTCTGGACCCTGCGCGCGCGCCTGGGCTACTGGCTGGCGCGCCGCCTGTTGCACTGGCGCTGGCTGGTGCAGCAGCCACGGGCCTGGGCCTGGATGCAGGGCCAGTATGCGCGCATGGCGGCCCTCGGCCATGTGCCGGCACAGGGCTTCTACGGCCACCTCCTGCTGTTTCGCGGCCAGGGCTTCGGCGCCCGCGAGGAGGGGCTGCGCCTGCTGCGTCTGGCCGCTCAGGGCGGCGATGGCAAGGCCGCCTACCAGCTCGGTGTGCAGTGCCTGGCCGGCGACGCGCGCCAGGCCGCGGATGCCACCGAGGCGGCGCGCTGGTGGGCGCGGGCAGCCGAGGCTGGCCATCCGCTGGCGGCGCAGCGCCTGGCGCAACTCTATCGGGAAGGCGCTCCCGGTCTGCCGGTCGACCCGCAGCAGGCCGAGCGTTTCGCCCGCCAGGCCGAGGCGCTTGGCTTCAGGCCGAAAGGTTGAGGGTGTCGAGGATGTGCAGGCTGTAACCGGGCACCGCCTTGGCCTGGCGCTTGGCTTCCGAGGCCAGGCCGGCCAGCTGGCTGGCATCGAGTCTGGCGCAGCTCTGCGGGTGCAGCTGGACCACGCCAATCGACAGTGACAGTAGCGGGAATTCCTCGCGCCGGCCCTGGCGGTTGTGGCTGACGAAGCAGCCGGCCTGCAGGTGCTCCTCGCGGTAGAAGCGCCGGCACTGGGCCTGGAAGTCCTCCAGCAGCTGGTTGAGCCGTTCGCGCCAGGTGTCCGGCCCCAGTACCAGGAGAAAGTCGTCGCCGCCGATATGGCCGACGAAGTCGCGGCTGGGGTCGACCCGTTCGTTCAGACACTGGGCCAGGCACAGCAGAACCTCGTCACCTTTGGCATAGCCATAGAGGTCGTTGAACGGCTTGAAGCTGTCGATATCCACATAGCACACCACGGCCTCGCGGCCCTGCTGCAGCAGGCGGCCGAGGCACTGCTGGATGGGTACGTTGCCCGGCAGCAGGGTCAGCGGATTGGCGTGGCGGGCCTGCTGGATCTTCAGCTCGGTGATCAGCTTGAGCACGTCGATCACCCGCCCCAGGCCGCGGTAGCGCCCCTGCTGGACGATGATGAAGTCCTCTTCCATGCGCTGGCGCGCGCGGCTGGTGAGCAGGCGGCTGACCTGCTGCAGCGACTGGCCGATATCCACCGCGAGGAAGTCCGTGCTCATCAGCCGGCTGATCGGCTTGCGGGCGAACAGGTCGGTGGCGAAGGGCTTGAGCAGGGCGTCGGACAGTGAGTGGCGATGCACGATGCCGACCGGCTGCGCACGCTCATCCAGCACCGCCAGGGAATTGAGGTTGGCCTGGGCGCGGAAGGCCTCCAGTACCACGGCGATCGGTGTGTCCTGGGGTACGGCCGGCTGTTCGTTGAGCAGTGCGGACAGGTCACCGGCGTCCTCGCCCAGGGCCGGGGCCAGGTTGTCCAGGCGCGGCAGCAGCTTCTGCGCGTCACGCGGCGGCTGCTCCTGGGGGCGGCACAGCAGGTAGCCCTGGACCAGGTCGACGCCCATCTCGATCAGAGTTGCCAGCTCCTCGGCCAGCTCGATGCCCTCGGCGATCACCTGGGCACGCGAGGCCTTGGCCATCTTCAGGATGGAGTCGACGAACTCGCGCTTGACCGCATCCTGATGGATGCCGTCGATGAAGTGGCGGTCGATCTTCACGTAGTCCGGGCGCAGCTCGGACCACAGGCGCAGGCTGGAGTAGCCGGCGCCGAGGTCGTCCAGGGCGATGGAGAAGCCCATGGCGCGGTAGTGGTGCAGGGCGGTGTCGAGCAGCTGGAAGTCGTCGATCGGCGCCTGCTCGGTGAGCTCGATCACCACCCGGTCAGGGGCGATGCCGAACTCCTGCAGCAGGCGCAGGGTGCGTCCGGGCTGGTGGCTGGGCTCCAGCAGCGATTCCGGCGAGACGTTGAGGAACAGCTTGCCGTCCAGGCCCTGGTCGCGGAAGCGGCGGCAGGCGCTCTTGCGGCTGGCCAGCTCCAGCTGGCTCAGGCGGCCGGCGTTGCGCGCCACGCTGAACAACGCGATGGGTGCATGCAGCGGGCTGTTGGAGGGGCCTCGGGTCAGTGCCTCGTAGCCCAGGATGCGTCGCTCGGAGAGCGAGACGATGGGCTGGAACAGGCTGTGCAAGTCGCCGTGAGCGAGGATGGATTCCAGGGCGCTCAACTGCTCGGTGACGGTCATGGAGGTGTCTCGATCTGCCGGAAAGAAAAGGGCCGGTATCGCTACCGGCCCTTATTTCACGACAGTTCGATGACTGTTTGATGACTTCTCGTCAGTGCTTGGCCAGCGTGGCTTCCAGGCCGAGGTAGTCGAGCAGGATGCGCCCGCTCTCGGTCAGGTAGGCGTCGTCTTCCGGCTTGGTCTTCTCCGGCTCCGCCGGCGCGGCGTCCTCGTCTTCTTCCTTGATCTCCTTGAGCAGCTCCTCGCCCTTGGCCTTGCGCTTGGCGTTCTCCAGCGCCAGTTGGCGGGCCTCGATATCGGCGTGCTGGGCGCGGCGCTTGGCCTCGTTGAGGCTGACGCTGGTCTCGGCCATCAGCTCCTGGGCCAGGGCCAGGCGCTCGCGGGTGAAGACGAAGTCCGGGTTGTCCGCAGTACGTGACTCGTGACGGGCTTTCAGCTCGGCGAGGAAGGGCTTGTAGGGATTGCTGTCCGGGCGCACGGCCGGCTTGATACTGTCCCAGGGCATGGCCTCGGGCAGGGCGCTTTCGCCGATCTCCTGGGTGTCGACGATGTCCGGGTAGGCGATGTCCGGCAGCACGCCCTGGTGTTGGGTGCTCTGCCCGGAAACCCGGTAGAACTTGGCCAGGGTCAGTTTCAACTCGCCGTGGTTGAGCGGCTGGATGGTCTGCACCGTACCCTTGCCGAAGGTCTGGCCACCGAGGATCAGCGCGCGATGGTAGTCCTGCATGGCACCGGCGAAGATTTCCGAGGCGGAGGCGGACAGTCGGTCGACCAGCACGGCCAGCGGGCCGTCGTAGAACACCCCGGGCTCCTCGTCGGCCAGCACGTCGACGCGGCCGTCGGCATTGCGCACCAGCACTGTCGGGCCCTGGTCGATGAACAGTCCGGTCAGCTCGGTGGCTTCCTGCAGGGAGCCGCCGCCATTGTCGCGCAGGTCGATGACCACGCCGTCGACCTTCTCCTGTTTCAGTTCACCCAGCAGGCGCTTCACGTCGCGGGTGGTGCTCTTGTAGTTGGGGTCCTGGGCGCGATAGGCCTTGAAGTCCAGGTAGAAGGCCGGGACCTTGATCACGCCGAGCTTGTAGTCGCGACCCTCGTGCTGCAGCTTGAGCACCGACTTCTGCGCCGCCTGTTCCTCCAGCTTGACCGCTTCGCGGACGATGGTGACCACCTTGCTGGTCTGGTCGCTCGGCGCGTTGCTGGCCGGTATCACCTCCAGGCGGACCCTGGAGCCCTTGGGCCCGCGAATCAGCTTGACCACTTCATCCAGGCGCCAGCCGATCACGTCGACCATTTCCTTGTCGCCCTGGGCCACGCCGATGATCTTGTCGGCCGGCGCGATCAGCTTGCTCTTCTCGGCCGGGCCGGCAGGCACCAGGCGCACCACCTTGACGTACTCGTTGTCGGTCTGCAGCACGGCACCGATGCCTTCCAGCGACAGACTCATGTTGATGTCGAAGTTCTCCGCGTTGTCCGGGGAGAGGTAGTTGGTGTGCGGGTCGTAGGTCTGCGCGAAAGCGTTGATGTAGGCCTGGAACACGTCCTCGCCGCGGGTCTGCGACAGGCGCTTGCGCTGGTTGTTGTAGCGCTTCTGCAGCAGCTCCTGGATGTCCTTGCTGTCCTTGCCGGCGATCTTCAGGCGCAGTACTTCGTCCTTGACGCGCTTGCGCCAGAGGTCGTCCAGCTCGGCCTGATCCTTGGCCCAGGGGGCCTTCTCGCGGTCCACCAGCAGGCTCTCGTCGATGCCGAAGTCGAGATTGTCGACACCGGCGGCGAGCAGGGCGTCAACCCGGTCGAGGCGCTCCTCGGCACGCTGCAGGTAGGTGCGGTAGATGATGAAGCCGGGCTCGAGGTCGCCGCTCTTGAGCAGGTCGTCGAACCTGTTCTGCCAGCGGTCGAACTGGGCGATGTCGGCGGCGGTGAAGTAGCTGCGCGCCGGGTCGAGCATCTTCAGGTAGCCCTCGTAGATCTTCGCCGAGCGGGCGTCGTCCAGCGGGGGCTTGTTGTAGTGGTGGCGCTTGAGCAGCTCGACCACGTTGAGGCTGGCGATCACCTGTTCGCGGTCTGGCTGCAGGTAGGCCCAGTTCTCCGCGGCGGCCTTGGCGGCGGCGGGCAGGGCGTGCAGGCCGAGAAGCAGGGCCAGGGCGGTAGCGGGGAGGAATCTCTGCATGGTGGTTCGACGCGAAGGCAGGTGATAACGCATATTAGGCCGTCTGGTAGGGCGCCGGTTCCGTGGGAGCCGGGCGGCAGAATGCAAAAACCCGACGGTAGGCGCAAAGCCGCATGCTGTCTATTGCCGGGGTCTCACTCACTATGGAGGCAGCATGAAGGCATTGCAAGGCATCGAGGGGCAGCTGGAGTGGGTGCAGCGGGTGGTTCCTGCCTGCGATGTGGGGCAGGTCCGCATTCGCGTGGCCGCCGCCGGCCTCAACCGTGCCGACCTGTTGCAGCGGGCCGGGCATTACCCGCCACCGCCGGGCGCCAGCGATATCCTCGGCCTGGAGTGCTCGGGGGTGGTGATCGAGGTCGGTGCCGGCAGCGCCTGGCAGGTCGGTGACCGGGTCTGTGCCCTGCTGGCCGGTGGCGGCATGGCCGAGGAGGTGGTGGTGGACGCCCGCCATTGCCTGCCGGTACCCGAGGGCCTCTCACTGGCCGAAGCGGCGGCGCTGCCCGAGGTGTACGCCACCGCCTGGCTCAATCTGTTCCAGTTGGCCGCGCTCAAGCCCGGCGAGAAGGTGTTGCTGCACGCCGGTGCCAGCGGCGTCGGCTCGGCAGCGATCCAGCTGTGCAAGGCCTTCGGCAATCCCTGCTGGGTCAGCGTCGGCTCGGCCGAGCGCCTGGCCTATTGCGTGGGGCTCGGTGCCCAGGGCGGTGCGATTCGCGGCGAGGCGCTGGAGAGCCTGCGCGACTTCGGGCCGTTCGATGTGATTCTCGACCCGGTGGGGGCCAGCTACGCCGAGCTCAACCTGCAGCTGCTGGCCCGCGATGGCCGCTGGGTGTGTATCGGCCTGATGGGCGGCAGCAAGGCGCCGCTGGACATGGCGCTGCTGCTCGGCAAGCGCATCCAGCTGACCGGCTCGACCCTGCGCAACCGTGACGAGCAGTTCAAGGCCGAGTTGCTGGCCGATCTGCAGCGTCATGTCTGGCCGCTGTTCGCCGAAGGCCGCCTCAAGCCGCAGCTGGAGCGCGTCTACCCGGCCAAGGACGTGGATGCCGCCTTCGCCGCATTGGCCAGCAACCAGGTGGCCGGCAAGCTGGTGCTGCAGCTCGACGCGAGCCTGGCCTGAGCCGGCTCGCGCGCTGTCAGTGCCAGGCGAGGATGTCCCAGCCGGCCTGCTCGGCGTGAGCGCGCAGGGTCGGGTCCGGATTGACCGCATGGGGATGCGGCACCTGCTGCAGCAGTGGCAGGTCGTTGCGCGAGTCGGAGTAGAAATGCGCACCGTCCAGGCTCTCGCCTTCGGCCTCTAGCCAGGCGGCGAGGCGGGTGACCTTGCCTTCGCGGTAGGTCAGTACGCCGCTGGTCTTGCCGCTGTAGCAGCCGTGCTGCAGCTCGCAGTCGATGGCCAGGACTTCCTCGACGCCCAGGCGTTCGCCGATGGCGCTGACCAGGAAATGTGCCGAGGCGGAGATGATCAGCAGGCGGTCGCCGGCCGCACGGTGAGCGGCCAGGCAGCGCATGGCGTCGCTGTAGATGATCGGCTCGATCACGTCTTCGACGAAGGGGCCGACGACGAAGGCCACTTCCTCCGGTGTGCGCCCCACCAGCGGCGACAGGGTGTAGGCCATGTAGTCCTCCATGGCCAGCTTGCCCTGGGAATAGAGCGCCATCAGTTCCTGTTCGCGGGCGAGGAAGGACTCGCCGTCGACCCACTGGATGTCGGCCATGTGCTGCGCCCACAGCGAGGCACAGTCGCCGTGGATCAGGGTTTCGTCGAGGTCGAAGATCGCCAGGGCCATCACGCCACCTCCCGGATCGCGTTGGGGTCGATGGACAGGCCGATGCACTGGCCCTTGCCGATCAGCGAGCCTTCCGAGCGGTTGAGTACGTCCACCAGCAACTCCACGCCGTTGGCCTGCACCCGGTAGCGGATCACGTTGCCGAGCAGGCTGTGGCCGAGCACCTCGGCGGCGATGGCGCCGCTGTCTTCCAGGCGGATGGCCTCGGGGCGGATGGCGATGCGCTGGTGCACCGGACGCAGCAGCAGGCGGCTGGCGGCATCGGCATCGAGCAGGTTGTAGTTGCCGATGAAACCGGCAGCGAAGGCGTCGACCGGCGCGGTGTAGAGGGACTCGGCATCGCCGCTCTGGACGATCTTGCCGGCATTCATCAGGAAGATGCGGTCGCTCATGGTCAGCGCCTCCTCCTGGTCGTGGGTGACGAAGATGGTGGTCAGACCCAGCTCCTGCTGGATGGCGCGGATCTGCTCGCGCAGGTGCTTGCGGATGCGTGCATCCAGCGCCGACAGCGGCTCGTCGAGCAGCAGCAGGCGCGGGCGGGTCACCAGCGAGCGGGCCAGGGCCACGCGCTGGCACTGGCCGCCGGAGAGCTGGTGCGGGTAGCGCGCGGCATAGTCGTGCAGCTCCACCAGGCGCAGCACCTCGTCGACGCGCTGGGCGGTCTCGTCCTTGCCGACCTTCTGCATGCGCAGGCCGAAGGCGACGTTCTGCTGCACGGTCATGTTGGGGAACAGCGCGTAGCTCTGGAACACCATGCCGATGCCGCGCTTCTGCGGCGACAGCGGCACCAGGTCCTGGTCGCCCAGGAGGATCTGCCCGCCATCGACCTCGGTCAGGCCGGCGATGCAGCGCAGCAGGGTGGACTTGCCGCAGCCGGAGGGGCCGAGCAGGGTGACGAACTCACCTTTTTCGATCTCGCAGTGGATGTCGCTGAAGATCGGGGTGGCGCCGTAGCTTTTGTGCAGGCTGCGGATACTCAGGTAACTCATGAAGGTGTCCTTGTAGGCTTCGACTCGCTGCGCTCGCGCGCAGCCTACGGTTTGTCCTTGTTCAGGCGGGTGGCCGCCCAGGTGAAGACCAGTACGAAGAAGAAGTAGGAAATGACCAGCGCGCTGTTGAAGTGGCCGCTGCTGTTGCGCATGTTGTTCAGGTACACCTGCAGGGTCTCGTAGCGGGTACCAACCAGCAGGTTGGCGAACACGAACTCGCCGAACAGGAAGCTGAAGGAAAGGAACAGCGAGACCATCAGGCCGTTGCGCAGGTTGGGCAGCACCACCAGGAAGGCGGCTTTCCAGGTGCTGGCGCCGAGCAGGTGGGCGGCGTCCATCAGGTCGCGCAGATTGATCGCCTGCAGGTTGTTGGTGATAGCGCGGTACATGAACGGCAGGGCCACGGTGAAGTAGCAGCCGATCAGGATCCACGGCGTGCCGACCATCGCCAGCGGCCCGGAACCGTAGACCTGCAGCAGGCCCACCGAGGACACCACCGGCGGCACGGCGAAGGGCAGCAGGATGAGGATGTTCATCACCCCGTCCAGCTTGGGGAAGTGGTAGTGCACCACGAACAGCAGCGGCAGGATCAGCAGTACCGCCAGCAGCAGCGCACCCAGGCACACCAGCAGCGACTGGCCGAAGGCGGCGAGGAAGCGCGCGTCGCTCCACAGCGCCAGGTACCACTTGAAGGTCAGGCCATCCGGCAGGATGGTCGCCGACCAGCTGGTGGACAGCGAGTAGAGCAGGGTGGCCGCCAGCGGCAGCAGCAGGATCAGGAACAGCAGCCAGACCACCACGCGGTGGTAGAGGGCGGCGGGTTTGTTTTCAGCGCGCATCGTGATAGCTCCTGCGCAGCAGCCACTGGTGCACCACGGTGATCAGCGCCATCAGGCCAACGAGCACCATGGCCAGGGCGCTGGCCAGGTTGGGGTCGAGGCTGATGTCGCCGGCCACCAGACCGGCGATGCGGATCGGCATCACGTTGAAGTTGCCGGTAGTCAGGTAGTACACGGTGGCGTAGGCACCGAGGGCGTTGGCCAGCAGGATGACGAAGGTGCCGAGCAGCGCCGGGGTCAGCACCGGCAGGCCGATATGCCGCCAGAAGTCCCAGGTGCCGGCGCCGAGCAGTTGCGCCGACTCGCGCCAGTCCTGGCGCAGGGCGTCGAAAGCCGGGTAGAGCAGCAGCACGCCCAGGGGAATCTGGAAGTAGGTGTAGAGCACGATCAGGCCGGTCTTGGAGTAGAGGTTGAAGTCGTCGATCACGCCGGCCTGCTTGAGCAGCAGGGTCAGTGCGCCGTTGAAGCCGAGCAGGATGATGAAGGCGAAGGCCAGCGGCACGCCGGCGAAGTTGCTGGTCATGTTGGAGAAAGCCATGACGAAGTCGCGCAGCTTCGAGTCGACCTGGCGCAGCGAGTAGCTGCCGAGGATGGCGATGACGATGCCGAACAGGCTGGACCAGAAGGCGATCTGCAGGCTGTGCTTGATCGCCTGCAGGTAGAACTTCGAGGAGAAGATCTTGCTGAAATTGGCCAGGCTCCAGCTGTCGCCGACGATCAGGCTGTTGATCGCCACCCACAACAGCGGGGCGACCTGGAAGGCGAAGAAGAACACGGCGAAGGGCAGCAGGCACAGCAGGGCCAGCCACTTGCCGCGAAGAGCAGACATCACTTGAGCAGTTCCTTGCACAGGGGTTTGTCGTGGGCGGCACCGAGCAGCGCGCAGATGGTGCCGCACAGCTCGATCTGCCGAGGGCGGGCGTTGGCGTCGAGGCTGAAGGCCTCGCCCAGCACCAGCAGCGGGACCTCGCGCTCTTCGGCCAGCATGCCGTTGTGCGAGCGGTCGTTGTTCATGCCGTGGTCGGCGGTCACCAGCACCTGGTAGCCGGCGTCGAGCCAGCCCTGCAGGTAGTCGGCGAGGATCACGTCGGCACGCCGCGCGGCGTTGCGGTATTGCGGCGAATCCAGGCCGTAACCATGGCCGGCGTCGTCGATGTTCATCGGGTGCACCAGCAGGAAGTCCGGCGCGTGTTTCAGGCGCAGGCTCTCGGCGTCGGCGAACAGGTGCGAGTCCGGGTAGTGGTCGGCGTAGTAGAAGTGGCCGTGCTGGATCGGCAGGGCCGCATCGCTGGTGTGGCGGTCGCGGGCGGCGACGAAGGGCGCGCGGTTATACAGCTCGCTCATCCAGTGATAGGCCGCGGCGGCGGTGGTCAGGCCGGCGTCACGGGCATAGTGGAAGATACTGCGCTCCCTGGACAGGCGCACCACGTCGTTGTGCACCACGCCGCTGTCGATCGGCGCAACGCCGGTCATGATGCATTCGTAGAGCGGGCGCGACAGCGCCGGCAGTTCGCATTCGAGGCGGTACAGCGCGGCGCGGCCGGCGGCGCAGTAGGCGTGCAGATGGCCCAGGGCATGCCGTGCGACCTCGTAGTTGAGACCGTCGAGCACGACCAGAATGACTTTGTACGGCATCGGGAATTCCTTGGCGAGAGCGGGGCCCGTGCGGGCCCCGCATCGCGGTCACTGCATTTCGATGATCACGTTTTCCTGCCACAGCTGCGGCAGGGCCTTGGACGTGGCTTCCCAGGCGGCGGCATCCTTGATCGGCTGGACCTTGGCGTACTGCTCGTTGGGCAGCAGCTTGGCCTGCACTTCCGGCGGCAGGGTCAGGTGCTCGGCGCGGATCGGCCGGGCATTGCCCTTGGCCAGGTTGATCTGGCCGGCGTCGGAGAGGATGTACTCGCGGGCCAGTTTGGCCGCGTTGGGGTGCTTGGCGTACTTGTTGATGATGGTGGTGTAGCCGGAGATCACCGAACCGTCGGACGGGATCAGCACCTCGAAGCGGCTCGGGTCGATCTGGTCGCGGTAGGACAGGCCGTTGAAGTCCCATACCACGCCGACTTCCACTTCGCCTTTTTCCAGGGTCTGGATGGTCGGGTTGGACAGCGACAGGCGGCCCTGCTTGGCGATCTCGGCGAAGAAGTCCAGACCCGGCTGGATGTTCTTCTCGTCACCGCCGTTGGCGATGGCGGCGGCCAGCACGCCGTTGACGGCCTGGGCGGCGGCGCTGACGTCACCGATGGCGACCTTGTACTTGCCTTCCTTGAGGTCGGCCCAGGACTTCGGCGGCTCCTTGACCAGCTGCTTGTTGACGATGAAGGCGATGGAGCCGGTGTAGGCCAGCATCCAGTGGCCGTCTGCGTCCTTGGCCCAGGCCGGGATCTGTTCCCAGGTGCTCGGCTTGTAGGGCTGGGTCACGCCCTTCTGCACCGCGATGGGGCCGAAGGCGGCGCCGACGTCGCCGATGTCGGCGGTGGCGTTGTCCTTCTCGGCGTCGAACTTGGCGATCTCCTGGGCCGAGCTCATGTCGGTGTCCATGTGCTTGAGGCCGTACAGCTTGTTCAGGTCAGCCCAGGTGTCCTTCCAGTTGGCCCAGCTGTCAGGCATGCCGACACTGTTGACTTCGCCCTCTGCGCGGGCGGCTTGTTCCAGTGCTTTCAAGTCCTCGTTGGCCATGGCCTGGTTACCCAGAACAATGGCCGATCCCATCAGTGAAGCCAGCAGCAGGCGTTTCATCGTGAAGCTCCTTAGCAGGGTGAAAGTTTGGTCTAGATCAGCAAGACCCAGGCCAAATCTAGAGGCTTTTCATGACGCTTTTATGGCGAGGCTGCGGCCCGTTCCACAGGTCCGCTCCGCGCAGGAAAGCGTAGACCATAGCTAAGTGGCTGATTTGCCTGATTCGCACCAGGCCAGATGGCATAAGGCATGCAGACGTTTCGATGGTCGCCGCGACTGTCATCTGGCAGTCATCTAGGCTGCCTAGCATGGCCGTATCGCCTCACGGCTGCGCACCTCATTGGTGCTGGTCTATTCCAGAATGGAGAAATGCATGCGCGAAGAAGCGCCGCGTACCGTTACCGCCATCTGCCGCGCCCTGCAGGAGCAGATCGACCATGGCCTGCTGCCCCAGGGCGGCAAGCTGCCGGCCGAGCGCAAGCTCAGCGAGCTGTTCGAAACCACCCGCATCACCCTGCGCGAGGCGCTGGGGCAGCTGGAGTCGGAGGGGTTGATCTATCGCGAGGAGCGCCGTGGCTGGTTCGTCTCGCCGCGCCGGCTGGACTACAACCCGCTGGTGCGCAGCCACTTCCACGCCATGGTGCGCGAGCAGGGCCGGGTGCCCTCGACCGAGGTGCTGAGTGCGCGGCTGGTGCCGGCGCCGGCGGACATCTGCGCGCGCCTGGAGCTACCGGCGTTGTCGGCGGTGCAGCAGATCCGCCGGGTGCGGCGTATCGATGGGCGCCTGGTGCTGTATGTCGAGCACTACCTCAACCCGGCCTATTTCCCCGGCATCCTCGACAACGACCTGACCGCCTCGCTCACCGAGATGTACGCCAGCCAGTACGGCATCCGCTACGGCCGGGTGGCCTTCGACATCCTGCCCACCGCGCTGCCGGCCGACGCCGCGCTCAGCCTCAAGGCGGCGCCGGGCAGCCCGGCACTGTGCATCACCCGGGTCAACCGCGACCAGCACGGACGCATCATCGACTGCGACCTGGAGTACTGGCGCCACGATGCGGTGCGGGTGCGCGTCGAGGTTCCGGACTGAGGCGGATTCCTCAGGCCGTGGCGCCGGCGCGAGCGGTTGCGGGGAAGGTCAGGGTCTCGCCATCCAGGGGGACGCGCAAGCGACCACCCAGTTGCGCGCGGTTGGCCTCGGCCAGCAGTTCGGCGCGGCTCACCGGGCAGTGGTCGAGGGCCTCGAGGTGGTTGGCGATCACCAATCCGCGGCTGAGGCTCAGCGCCGCGAGGATGTCGGCCTGGCCCATGATGATCGCGCCGCCGATATCGAACTGCGCGCCGCCGGCTGGCAGCACGCTGACGTCCGGCTGCAGTTCCCGCAGGCAGTGGCGTACCTCGTCGGTCAACAGGGTGTCGCCGGCCAGATAGAGACTGGGCTCGCCGGGGATGCGCATGAAGTAGCCATAACCGTGAGCCATCAGCCGGCCGACGAAGCCCTCGCCATGCAGGCAGGGGATGGCACGCACGCTGCCGCCGAAGAAGGCCCCATCCTCGTCGGTCGCCAGTACCTGCACGTTAAGGCGCAGCCGGCGCAGATAGTCGGCGTCCTCCGCCATACACAGCACCGGCGTGCCGCGTTGGCGCAGCCAGCGCACGGCGGCGCGGTCGAGGTGGTCGAAATGGCCCTTCTGGCAGTGGGTGATCAGGCAGTGGGTCACCCGCTCCAGATGTGTGGCGGCGTTGTCCGGCAGCTCGACCAGTGGATTGCGTCGGCGCGAGCGGGTGACGAACTTGAGCGACGGCAGCTGGCCGCGCGGCGCCAGCATGGGGTCGACCAGCAGGTGGACATCGCCGAACTGGACGATGAGGGTGGCGTTGCGCAACTGGGTGATCTTCATGGTGGCCTCCGATTCAGGTAGGGCCATTGTGAAAATTGCGCGGCCGGGTGAGCATGGCTTGAATTGCCATAAAGCGGACATTTCATGCCAACTCGAACTATCGGTCTGCTGCTCTACCCCGGCTGCATGCCGGCTGGCCTGTTTGCTTTCGCCGATCTGCTGTCGGCCGCCAATCGGCGGAGCGGACAGCGGCATTTCGAGCTGCGCTGGCTCGGTCTGGACCTGCAGGCGGTCGAGTGCGCGCAGGGGCTGCGCCTGCAGCCGGAGGCGACGCTGGCCGAGGCGCGTTGCGATGCGCTGCTCATCCCCGGGCTATGGGCGGATAGCGAGGCACGGGTGGCGCAGGCGCTGGAGCAGCACCGCGCGCTGCTGCACGGCCTGGCGCGCTTGAGTCGAAAGACCCGGCTGTGGAGCTATTGCACCGGCGTATGCCTGCTGGCGGGCAGTGGCCGGCTGGACGGCGAGGAGGCCACCGCTACCTGGTGGCTGGCGGACAGCCTGCGCGCACGTTTTCCCAAGGTCGGCTGGCAGTTCCAGCACACCCAGTTGTTCGGCCCGCGGGTCGCCACCGCCTCGGGTGTCAGCGGCCATCTGCCGATCGCCAGGGCACTGATCGAGGAGCAGCTGGGTGTCGAGGCCTATCGCGAGATTGCCCGGATGATGGTGCTGCCGCGGCCCGAGCCGGCCGCCCCGGTGTTCCGTGCCCTGGGCGTGGCACGGCAGAGCGATCCGCTGCTGCGCCGGCTGCAGCTGCTGGTGGAGCGCCACCCGGCACGGCTGCTGGTGGCCGAGCGGCTGGCTGCGGAACTGGCGCTGAGCACGCGCACACTGGCGCGCAAGGTCAGGGCGCTGACCGGCCACGCGCTGGCCGATCATGTGCGGTTGATCAAGCTCAACCAGGCTGGCGAGCGGCTGATCCTGACGTCGGAGTCAGTCGCGCAGATCAGCGAGGCACTGGGCTTTGGCGACGAGTCCAGCTTCCGCCGCACCTTCAAGCGGGTCACCGGCATGACGCCGCTGGCCTACCGGCAGAGCTTCCGGCTCTAGCCGGGCACTCAGGCCAGCTCGGCGCTGGCGTAGAAGGCGCTCAGCACCCGCACCAGGTGTGCCAGGTCGTGGCTGCCGGCCAGTTCGCGGATGGAGTGCATGGCGAAGGTCGGCAGGCCGATGTCCACGGTGCGTACGCCCAACTGGCTGGCGGTGATCGGGCCGATGGTCGAGCCGCAGCCCATGTCGCTGCGCACCACGAAGCTCTGCACCGGCACTTCCTCGGCCAGGCACAGGTGGCGGAAGAAGCCGGCGGTTTCGCTGTTGGTGGCGTAGCGCTGGTTGCTGTTGACCTTGATCACCGGGCCGGCGTTGAGCTTGGGGCCGTGGTTGGCGTCGTGCTTGTCAGCGTAGTTGGGGTGCACGCCGTGGGCGTTGTCGGCCGACACCAGCAGTGACTTCTGGATGGTCCGCACGAAGGCGTCGCCCTCCGGCAGCACGCGGCGCAGGACCTGATCGAGGAACGGGCCGTCGGCGCCGCAGGCCGAGCAGGAGCCGATCTCCTCGTGGTCGGTGCAGACCAGCACGCAGGTCTCGTCGCCCTCGGCCTCGATCAGCGCCTGCAGGCCGGCGTAGCAGGACAGCAGGTTGTCCAGGCGCGCGCCGGCGATGAAGTCCTGGTTGAGGCCGATCAGCGCGGCGCCCTGGGTGTCGTAGAAGCTCAGTTCGTAGTCCAGTACCGCGTCGGCGCAGATGCCGTGCTCCACGGCCAGGCGGTCGGCGAGCAGGGCACGGAAGTCGGCGCGCTCGTCGCCGCTGAGCTGGGCCAGGATCGGCGGCAGCTCGGTCTGCGCGTTGATCGGCCAGCCCTGGTTGGCCTCGCGGTTGAGGTGGATGGCCAGGTTGGGGATCACCGCGATCGGCTGCTGGAAGTCGATCAGCAGGCTCTGCACCTTGCCGCCCTCGCGGAAGGTCACGCGGCCGGCCAGCGACAGGTCGCGGTCGAACCAGGGCGCGAGCAGGGCGCCGCCGTAGACTTCCACGCCGAGCTGCAGGAAGCCCTGGCGCTGCAGCTCCGGCTGCGGCTTGACGCGTAGGCAGGGGCTGTCGGTATGCGCGCCGACCAGGCGCAGGCCACCTTCCAGCGGCGCGCGGCGGCCCAGGCGGAAGGCGATGATCGAGGAGTCGTTGCGGGTCACGTAATAGCGCCCGCCGGCCTCGGTGTGCCAGGGCTCGCGCTCGTCCAGCGGACGGAAACCGGCGGCCTGCAGGCGCTGGGCCAGGCTGCGGGTGGCGTGGAAGGGGGTGGGCGAGGCCTTTAGAAAATCGATCAGGCCCTGGTTCAGCTCTGCACGCATAACGGACTCCGGACGGCGATCGGCCGAGTTTATCGGATTCAGAGTATGGGCAGGAGGCCCCCTCTCCCGTTTACGGGAGAGGGTTGGGGAGAGGGCATTGACGCACCCCTCTCCCCCGGCCCCTCTCCCACAAGTGGGAGAGGGGAGAAGACAGTCAGAACGGCGCCGGGCACTCGAAGCGCAGGCGCTGGCCGGTGGTCGGGTGAGTCAGGCTGAGCATGCTGGCGTGCAGGCACAGGCGCTCATGGGCGGCCAGGGCCTCGGCGTGGGCGTAGAGGCGGTCGCCGAGCAGCGGGTGGCCGATGGACAGCATGTGCACGCGCAGTTGGTGCGAGCGTCCGGTGATGGGGGTCAGCTCGACCCGGCAGTAGTCGCCGCAGCGCTCGACCACGCGCCAGAAGGTCAGGGCGTGCTTGCCCAGCTCATGGTCGACCACGTGGCGCGGCTTGGTCGGCGGATCGTAGCGCAGCGGCAGGTCGATGCTGCCGCTGTCCAGCTCCGGCTGGCCCCAGCACAGGGCGGTGTAGGCCTTCTCGGTCTCGCGGTCGTGGAACTGCCGGGACAGCTCGCGGTGGCTGTCGGCGTCGCGGGCCAGCACGATGATGCCGGAGGTTTCCCAGTCCAGGCGGTGGACGATGCGCGCTTCCGGGTAGCCGTTTTCCTGCAGGCGGGTCACCAGGCAGTCGCGGTTGTCCTCCGCGCGGCCGGGTACCGAGAGCAGCAGGGTGGGCTTGTTGATCACCAGCAGGGCGTCGTCCTGATGGAGTATCTCGATGTTCGACAGCGGCATGGGCGTTCCACAAATGACGACGGCGGCCGTGGCCGCCGTCGCTTACCCCGGTTGGATCAACGATCCGGCAGGGTGATGTTGAGTTCCAGGATGGAGCAGCTGCCCTGGTTTTCCAGCGCCACGTGCACCTGGTCCTGGTCGATCTTGACGTACTTGCGGATCACCTCGACCAGTTCTTTCTGCAGCGCCGGCAGGTAGTCCGGCTGGCTGCGCTGGCCGCGCTCGTGGGCGACGATGATCGACAGACGCTCTTTCGCGATCGACGCAGGGGTTTCCTTCTTGCGTTCACGAAAGAAGTCGAAAATGTTCATTAGCGCGCTCCAAACAGGCGTTGCATGAGTCCTTTCTTCTGCACATCGAGGAAGCGATGGGGCACTTCCTTGCCCAGCAGACGGTCGACGGCATCGCTGTAGGCCTGGCCGGCGTCGCTCTGGTCATCGAGGATGACCGGCACGCCCTGGTTGGAGGCTTTCAGCACGGCCTGGGACTCGGGGATCACGCCCAGCAGGTTGATGGCGAGGATTTCCTCGACGTCTTCCACGCCGAGCATCTCGCCCTTGGTGACGCGCTCGGGGTTGTAGCGGGTCAGCAGCAGGCGCTCCTTGATCGGCTCCAGGCCCTGTTCGGCGCGGCGCGACTTGCTGGCCAGCAGGCCGAGCATGCGGTCGGAGTCGCGTACCGAGGAGACTTCCGGGTTGGTCACGACTATGGCTTCGTCGGCGAAGTACATGGCCATGTGCGCGCCGGTCTCGATGCCGGCCGGCGAGTCGCAGATCACGAATTCGAAGTTCTGCGACAGCTCGTCGATGACCTTGCCCACGCCTTCCTTGGTCAGCGCGTCCTTGTCACGGGTCTGGCTGGCGGCCAGCACGTAGAGGTTTTCCAGGCGCTTGTCCTTGATCAGGGCCTGGGTCAGGCTGGCTTCGCCGTTGATCACGTTGACGAAGTCGTAAACCACGCGGCGTTCGCAGCCCATGATCAGGTCGAGGTTACGCAGGCCCACGTCGAAGTCGACGATGACGGTCTTGTGGCCGCGCAGGGCGAGGCCGGTGCCGATGGCGGCGCTGGTGGTGGTTTTACCCACGCCGCCCTTGCCGGAAGTGACTACGAGGATCTTGGCCAAGGTGATTCACCCCAAATATATGAAAAATCGGGAAATCCGGCGCCGGTAAACTGGCTTCCGAATGCCCCTTTTGGTCCCTGAAATTGGGCCGCAGTATCCGTTAAAGGCGGGTGATGTTCAACACATCACCCGACAGGCTGACTTGCACCGATTGGCCCCACAGGGGATCGCGGCGCAGCTCCTCGGCGGTCTTGTACTGGCCGGCCACGGAAAGCATTTCCGCGCCCATCTGCTGGCAGAAGATGCGGGCCCGGGCGTCGCCCTTGACACCGGCCAGGGCACGGCCGCGCAGCGGGCCGTACACATGGATGTTGCCGTCGGCGAGAAGTTCCGCGCCGGCACTGACCGGCGCCATCACCACCAGGTCGCCGCCCTGGGCGTAGATCTGCTGGCCGCCGCGGACCGGGCTGGTGACGATGCGGGTCGGCTTGTACTGCGGTTCGGCCGGCTTCTCTTCCTTTTTACGCGCTTCCACCGGCTCGACCAGTTTCTCGCGGGCGCCGGAGGGCGGCAGTACCGGGATGTCCAGGGCCTCGGCGGCGGCGATGTCGTCCGCGCGGTTGGCGCGGATGGCCAGGGTGCGCAGGCCGTGGCCGCGGCAGACTTCCATCAGCCTGGCCAGGTCGAGTTCGCCTTCGCCTTCCGGCAGCTTGTCCAGGGCCAGCACCAGGGGGATGTTCTGGAAGAAGTTGGGGGCCTGGGCGACTTTGTCGGCCAGTTGCCGGTCCAGGCGCTCCAGCTCGTTGTGCGCCAACTCCAGCACGGTGATGGCGAGCATGCTGCCCTTGAGCTGGAACACGGGGTCTTGGTCGAGGAGATCGGCTTGGCTCATGGTCTGTTCATGCGGTTGGATGGCGAGGACTTATAACGAGAAGCCTGGTCGGCCGCAAGCCAAGGGGACTTCTGTAGAATGGCCGCCCCGAGTCTTTGTCCGGAATAATTCATGGATCGCCCGCAATTTCGAGCCAGCCTGCTGCATCCCCGTTTCTGGCTGTTATGGCTGGGGTTGGGCCTGCTCTGGCTGGTTTCGCAACT
Source organism: Pseudomonas alcaligenes (assembly GCF_041729615.1). Lineage (NCBI taxonomy): Bacteria > Pseudomonadati > Pseudomonadota > Gammaproteobacteria > Pseudomonadales > Pseudomonadaceae > Aquipseudomonas > Aquipseudomonas alcaligenes. Next base: position 3,690,416 of record NZ_CP154874.1, read on the forward strand.
GCCGTATCGACTGTTGATGGTGCTGGGGCGTGCGCTCGGCTGGCTGATGTACCACCTGGCTGGTTCGCGCCGGCGTATCGCCGCACGCAACCTCGAGCTGTGCTTCCCCGAACTGTCGGTGGCCGAGCGCCAGCGCATGCTGCGTGAGAACTTCGCCTCGATCGGCATGAGCTTCTTCGAGATCGCCATCAGCTGGTGGTGGCCGGTGGCGCGGCTGCGCAGGCTGGGGCGGGTGGAGGGGCTCGAACACCTGCAGCAGGCCCAGGCCGAAGGCCAGGGCGTGATCCTCATGGCGCTGCACTTCACCACCCTGGAGCTGGGCGGCGCCCTGCTCGCTGTGCGCCATGACATGTACGGCATGTACCGGGCGCACAAGAATCCGCTGTTCGACTTCATCCAGCGCGAGGGACGGGAACATCGTCTGCTGGGCGCCATGGAGCGCGACGACGTGCGCGGCATGCTCAAGCAGCTGCGCGCCGGCGGCGTGGTCTGGTACGCCCCCGACCAGGACTATGGTGCGCAGCACAGCATCTTCGTGCCGCTGTTCGGCATTGCGGCGGCCACCGTCACCGCCACCAGCAAGTTCGCCCGCCTGGGCAAGGCGCGGGTCATCCCCTTTACCCAGGAGCGCCTGGCCGATGGCTCCGGCTACAGGGTGGTGGTGCACCCGCCGCTGGCCGATTTCCCCGGCGAGAGCGAGGAGGCCGACTGCCTGCGCCTGAACCAGTGGATCGAGGCGGCTATTCGCCGCCACCCGGAGCAGTACCTGTGGGCGCACCGGCGCTTCAAGACCCGTCCCGAGGGCGAGCCCAAGCTCTACAAGCGCGGCAAGTAGCCGGCCCCTATACTCGCTAGAAAAAGCGGAAAGCGCCCCATGAGTGAAGCAGTAGAAGTCAGCAGGCCCGTCACCGGGCTGATTCTCTCCGGCGGCGGCGCGCGGGCGGCCTACCAGGTGGGCGTGCTGGGGGCGATCGCCGACCTGCTTGGTGAATCCTGCCGCAACCCTTTCCCGGTCATAGTCGGTACCTCAGCCGGCGCCATCAACGCCGTCGGCCTGGCCTGCGGCGCCCTGCATTTCGCCAGCGCGGTGCGCCGCCTGACCGAGGTCTGGCAAGCCTTCCACTGCGGCGACGTGTATCGCAGCGACTGGCCCGGCGTGCTGCGCCAGGCCAGTCGCTTTCTCGGCCACAGCCTGCTGGGCATGGGCAAGGATCTTCCGGTGGCGCTGCTCGACAGCGCGCCGCTGGGCGAGCTACTGGCCCGCGAGCTGGACTTCTCCGGCATCGCCGCGGCGGTACGCATGCGCCAGCTGCGCGCGGTGGCGGTGACCGCCTTCGGCTACGAGAGCGGCCAGGCAGTGACCTTCTACCAGGGCCGCGCGACCATCGACCCCTGGTTCCGCCATCGCCGCGTCGGCGTACCGACCCGCCTGGGCCTGGAGCATCTGCTGGCCAGTGCGGCGATCCCGCTGATCTTTCCGCCGGTCAAGGTCAACCGCGAGTACTTCGGCGATGGCGCGGTGCGCCAGCAGGCGCCGATCAGCCCGGCGCTGCACCTGGGCGCCAGCCGCGTGCTGGTGGTGGGGGTGAGCGGCAACCCGCTGGGCAAGGCTGCCAACCAGCAGGTGGCACGTCCGCGCAGCGGCCTGCCGCCGACCCTGGCACAGATCAGCGGGCACATGCTCAACAGCACCTTCATCGACAGCCTGGAGGGCGACATCGAGCTGCTCGAACGGCTCAACCACATGAGCCGCCTGGTGCCCTCGGGCCTGCATCCGCGCGGCCTGGGCCTGAAGCCGGTGGACGTGCTGGTGATCTCGCCGAGCCAGCCGCTGGACCAGATCGCCGCACGCCATCGCCACGAACTGCCCAAGTCCATGCGCTTCTTCCTGCGCGGGCCGGGCGCCACCCGCGCCAGCGGTGCCGGGGTGCTCAGCTACCTGCTGTTCGAGCCTGGCTACTGCAACGAGCTGATCGAGCTGGGCTACCAGGACGCCATGGCGCAGAAGGGCGCGCTGTGCCGCTTCCTCGGCCATGCCGAAGAAGCGAGCGAGGAGGCGCCGGTTCTCTCGGCGCGCTGAGCCTCAGGCGGTCAGGCGGTCGTCGCGAAAATCGCGTAGCGCCTGCTCGATCTCTTCCCGGCTGTTCATCACGAAGGGGCCGTACTGCACGATCGGCTCGTTGAGCGGCGTGCCGGCGATCAGCAGCACCCGTGCACCGCTGCTGCTGCCCATCTCGATGGCGCCGGCCTCCGACAGCCGCGCCAGGCGGCCCTTGCCGATGCTGTGGCCATTGACCGCCAGCTCGCCCTCGTAGACGTAGAGCAGCACCCGCTGGCCATCGGCCAGGCGCGGCGCCAGGCGGCTGCCGGCCGGCAGGTGCAGGTCGAACAGCTGTGGCTCGGTGTGCGGGCGCTGCACGGCGCCATCCTGCTGCTGCTGGCCGTCATCGAAGCGCCCGGCGATCACGCTGACGGCCACGCCATCGGCGGTGGTCAGGCGCGGGATCTCCTGCGGGGCATAGTCGCGGTAGCCGGCATCGCCCATCTTGTCCTTGGCCGGCAGGTTGAGCCACAGCTGGAAGCCACGCATCACGCCTTCCTGCTGCTCCGGCATCTCGCTGTGGATGATGCCGCGGGCGGCCGTCATCCACTGCACGCCGCCGCTTTCCAACAGGCCGACGTTGCCCAGGTGGTCCTCGTGGCGCATGCGCCCCTCGAGCATGTAGGTGATGGTCTCGAAGCCGCGGTGCGGATGCGGCGGGAAGCCGGCGATGTAGTCGTCCGGGTTGTCCGAGCCGAATTCGTCGAGCATCAGGAAGGGATCGAAGCGTTCGATGCCGGCACCGCCGATCACGCGGGTCAGGCGCACGCCGGCGCCGTCCGAGGCGCTCTGGCCGATGTGCTGGGTGAGAACTTGGCGGAACTGGGTCATGGGGCACCTCCGTAGCGGGAATGTGCCCATGCTAGTCCTGTTTATTGAATCTATGGTCGCAAGTTTTGCTTTGTAATGATCGATAAGGTCGATTATTCGGCGATCTGCAGCTTGCGCGCCTCGCGGTACACGTAGCGCAGCTTCTCGTACTCGAACGGGCTGTTGGTCTGGCCGTAGCGGAAGGCGGTGCTGTGGCGCAGGTCCACCACGCGCAGGGCGGTGATTTCCGGGTGATCGCTGCTGACTTCGGCGACGTTGAGGTAGTTGATCTGGCTCTCCGCGGCGAAGTCGAACACCTTGCCGCCGGTGTCGCGCAGGTTGGACGGGCCGAGGATCGGCAGCACCAGGTAGGGGCCATCGGGGACGCCGTAGAAGCCCAGGGTCTGGCCGAAGTCCTCGCTTTGCTTGGGCAGGCCGATGCGCGTGGCCGGGTCCCACAGGCCGGCCACGCCGATGGTGGTGTTGACCAGCAGGCGTCCGCTGGTCTGCAGCGAGCGCTTGCCCTTGAACTGCAGCAGGCTGTTGAGCAGGTTGGGCACGTCGCCCAGGTTGGCGAAGAAGTTGCTCACCCCGCTGCGCACGAAGCCCGGGGTGACGTAGCGGTAGCCCTCGACCACCGGTAGGAACACCCACTCGTCGAAGCGGTAGTTGAAGTGGTAGACGCGGCGGTTCCACGACTCCCAGGGGTCGTAGACCTGCAGTGCGTTCAGGGTCGAGCGCTCGAACTCGCGCTGGTCCAGGTAAGGGTTGAACTGCAGGCGCTGCATGGGATTGGTGAAGCCGTCCGGATCGGTGGCGGGTTCGCCGTGGGCCAGGCCGGCGGCGAGCAGCAGGGCGAGCGGGAACAGGTACTTAGCCACGGAAGAACTCCAGCATGGCGTCGCTGTTGACGCGGTAGTTGAGGTTGCCGCAGTGCCCGCCGCGCGGGTACAGGGTCAGGCGCTCGCCGAAGGTGCGCCGCAGGAAGCCGAGGTCGCCGGGGCCGAGGATCAGGTCGTCGGCGTTGTGCATTACGGCGACCTTGGTGCTGGCCCTGAGGTAGTCCTGCAGGGCGTACAGGCTGATCTGGTCGTTCAGCTGCAACAGGCTGCCGCCGTCGTACCTGGCGCGCCAGTAGGGCAGCAGCTGCTCGACTATGTAGCAGTCGAAGTCGCACTGCAGGGCGCGCTTGAAGAAGGGCGTGAGGCTGGTGCCCTCGCGGATCGGGTAGTGCGGCGGGGTGATCAGGCCGCGACGGTTGATCAGGTCGGCGGTGAAGGCCATGTCGGAGACGGAAAAGCGGAACGAGCTGCCGATCAGCATGGCCAGCTGCTCGTTGCTGAGCTTCTGCCCGGACTGCTGGAAGTCGTAGAGCAGGGCCTCGTTCAGGTCGATATAGCCCTTCTCCTCGAAGTAGCGCGTGAGCTTGCCGAGGACCAGCTCGAAGTAGGTGGTCTGGTCGTCGACGCCCCTAACCCGGGTCTGCACCAGGCGATCCAGGTTGGTCACCGAGGTGTACAGGTTGACCGGCGGGTTGAGCAGCAGCACGCGCTTGAAGTTGAAGCTGCGCAGGCGCTCGTCCAGCTCGCTGACGAAGGCGGCGTTGAGCGCGCCGAGGCTGTAGCCGGTGAGGTGGTAGTCGCTCACCGCGAGCTTGGGATGCTGGGCGCGCACGGCCATCATCACCCGGTACAGGTCTTCGGCGTCGGCCCGCGAGATGCCGGGGGTGGCGCTGCGCGAGGCGGCGCTCATGAAGTCGTAGCTGGTCGGCGAGGACAGCTGCACCACGTGGTAGCCGGCGCCGTAGAACAGGCGCTTGAGCTCCTCGGTCTTGCCGCTGGCGTAGTGCGCGCCGGTGCCGGCGATGATGAAGATCAACGGCGCGCGGCCTTTCTGCTGGGCCAGGCGGTAGCGCAGCTTGGTCACCGGCCAGAAGTTTTCCGGTAGTTCGAACTCGCGCTCCGGGCGCAGCTTGAGGCTGTAGTCGGCCTGGTCGATGTCGTCATCGCCGGGCACCTGCGGGCGCAGTTTCGGCGGTGTGCCGGCGATGGTCGCCTCGAACGGGTTGGCCAGCGGGAAGCCGTAGCTGGCGACGTCGAGATCGGCGGCCGTGGCCGGCAGGGACAGCAGCTGGCCGAGCAGGGCGACGCGGGTGAGTAGACGGAGCATGGTCGAATCCCTTTGACGGACTGCAGGGAGTGAATAACGGCGCTATGACAAGTGCAAGCGCCAAGAGTGCCGTGACGCGGCCTGGCGAGCCGCGCCATGCCCCCCGGACAGGCTCGGCGCTGGCCTGGGCCGGCGGCAGATCCCGGCTCTTCCGGATGGATTCTGGCGATCCGTCTTGCACTCGGGCGCGGGCGGATTAAGCTGGGCGCCTTTTTCGGACCATCGGAGTGCCCAGAATGTCCCGCCATCTTCCCTTCCTGCTGTTGCTGCTGGTGCTGCCCCTGTGGCTGGCGGCCAGCTACGGCGTGCGTTTCGCGCTGATGGAGGACGGTCAGTGGGTGGGCCTCTGCGTGGAACAGGCGACGCGCTGGGAATGCCAGGCGCGTGCCGGCCTGGGCTACCTGATCCACTTCCGGGTGATCGCCTGGGGCGCGCTGGGCCTGGCGCTGCTGGCTTTCGTCGCGCCCGGCCGGATCGGTCGCCTGCTGGCCGTCCTGGCGCTGTTCGTGGGCATTCCGGCCCTGGTGCTGTACAGCGCCAGCCTGGCGGTGTTCGCCCTGGTGCTGGCCGGGCTGCGCCTGGTGCGGCGCGCGCCTCAGGCCTGACGGCGCGAGTGGCGCAGGCTGCGCCACAGGGCGGCGAGCAGCAGGGCGCTGGTCACCGCCCAGCTGATGGCCTGCAGGTTGTGCGGGCCTTCCTGGTACAGCTGCGGGGCGATGCCGGCGCCGATGATGGCCGCCAGCAGGGCGACCTCGCGGCGCGGGCCCTGTACCGGGCGGCACAGGTAGACCAGCGCCGGCAGCAGCAGGGCGAGGCTGGGGAAGCTGCGGTAGCGGGCGTCGAACACCAGGGCCAGCATCAGCACCGCGCCGGCGAAGCCGGCCGCCGCCAGCCACCAGCCGGCGCGTGCCTCCAGCCAGGCGAAGGCGCGCTGGCGCCAGCCGTGGCGGGCCGACAGGGCCAGCACGGCATGCGCCAGGACGATCAGGTTCAGGCCCAGCAGGGCGGCGGCCCACAGCCATTCACCCCAGTAGCGGCTGGTGACCAGCGCCAGCTCGGTCCAGCCGAGGCTGCAGGCGGCGCCGAGGGCGGCCGCGAATGGCAGCAGCAGGGCGGCGCGGGGGCTGGCCGGGCGCCCGGCCAGGCACAGCGCGGCGAGCAGCAGCAGGCCGCTGGCGCCCAGCCACAGCGGCCAGTGCGGCAGGTTGGACACCGGGCCGGCGAGGATGCCCTTGTCCTGCCGGTCGGCATCGTACAGGCCCCAGAAGCCGCCGACAGCACCCTCGCTGTCGCGCTTCCAGGGCTGGTCGAAGGCTTCGATCAGGTTGTAGCGCCAGCCGTTGTCCTCGGCCAGCTTGACGAAGCCGCGAATGAACAGCGCTTCATTGACCCGGCTCGGCAGGGCGGTCTCGCGCTGGCGGCCCTCGCTGGGCCAGCCGGTTTCACCGATCAGGATGTCCTTGGGCGCGTAGGCGCTGCCGAAGGCGCGGCGCACGTTGGCGACCTGGGCCAGGGCGGCGTCGATACCGGTGGGTTCGTCTTCCCAGTAGGGCAGCAGGTGGATAGTGAGGAAGTCCACCGCCGGTGCCATCCGCGGGTGCTTGATCCAGAACTCCCAGACATCGGCGTAGGTCACCGGCTGCGCCACGGCGGCCCTGACCCGTTCGATCAGCGCCACCAGTTGCGCCTCGGTGGCTTCCTTGCGCAGCAGCACCTCGTTGCCGACGATGACCGCCTCGATCACGTCCGGGTAGGCGTTGGCGGCGCTGATCAGCGCGGCGACTTCCTTCTCGCTGTCCACCGGGTTGGCGCTGATCCAGGCCCCGGCCAGCATCTTCAGGCCGTGCTTGCGCGCCAGTTCGGGCAGCGCCTCCAGGCCGATCTGCGAGTAGGTGCGGATGCAGGTGAAACGCTGGGCGAGCAGTGCCAGGTCGGCGTCGACCCGCTCGGGACGCAGCACGAAAGGTTGCTGGAAGGGCGACTGATCCTTGGCGAACGGCGTGTAGGAGGCGCATTGCAGCTTGTGCGTGGGCGTCGCCGCGTCGGCCAGTGGCAGCGGCCGGCCGATCCAGTACCAGCCGGCGGCCAGGGCACCGACGGCGAGGAGCAGGGCGATGAGGTAGGTAACGAGGAGCAGGCGCGAGTCGGACTTCATGTCGGCTGGGGATGCGTGGCGGCAAAGCCGCGCATCTTAGCGGAGCCGGCGGGCCGCGCACAGCCGCCTCAGGCGTGGTGATGCAGCCAGGCGTACCTGGGGATGGCGCTGCCCTGACCCTTCTTCTCGAAGCGCCGCCAGATTTTCTCGTGGAAGTAGAAACCCACCGAGTTGCACAGCGGCTCCACCGCCGCCACCAGGCCACCCACGGCCACGCTGCCGGTCAGCGCATAGGCGACGGCGAAGGCGATGCAGAAGTGCATGAGGGTGAAGGTTACGGTCTTGAGCATGGCACACCTCGCTGAACGAGAATTGTTCTTTCTTGTCGTGCAAGGTAGCCGCGCTGGTAGGAAGCGGGAAATCGCTCTTGTGCATGGCGCCGATAGCGGCGCTGTATGCCGCTGCCGGGCGCCTAAGACTTTGGTCGAGAAGCTCCTGTCGTTACGACTAAGGTCGTCTGTCTTGCGCGGGCCAGAGTTCTACAGTGACCTCACCAGCAACCCAGCTGTGGAGGACAAAAACAATGAACGACAGCGTCTACAAGCGGATCGAGCAGAATCCGCGCTTCCAGGAACTGGTCGCCAAGCGCGACAGGTTCGCCTGGACCCTCTCTGCCATCATGCTCGGCCTGTACGTGGCCTTCATCCTGCTGATCGCCTTCGAGCCGCAGCTGCTCGGCACGCGCATCAGTCCGGAAGGCACCACGACCTGGGGTATCCCCTTGGGCATCGGCCTGATCCTGTCGGCCTTCGTGCTGACCGGCATCTACGTCAAGCGCGCCAACGGCGAGTTCGACAGCCTGAACCAGGAAATCCTCGACGAGGTGCAGAAATGATCGCCCGCATCCTTACCTCCCTGGGCCTGCTGGCCGCCTCGCCGGCCCTGTGGGCCGCCGGCGCGCTGGAAGGCGAAGTGCAGCGCCAGCCGCTGAACATCTCGGCCATCGTGATGTTCGTGGCCTTCGTCGCCTTCACCATGTTCATCACCTACTGGGCCTCCAAGCGCAGCAAGTCGGCCTCCGACTTCTACACCGCCGGTGGCAGTATCACCGGCTTCCAGAACGGCCTGGCGATCGCCGGTGACTACATGTCGGCGGCCTCCTTCCTGGGTATCTCCGCCCTGGTGTTCGCTTCCGGCTACGACGGCCTGATCTATTCCATCGGCTTCCTGGTCGGCTGGCCGGTGATCCTGTTCCTGATCGCCGAACGCCTGCGCAACCTCGGCAAGTACACCTTCGCCGACGTGGCCTCCTACCGCCTCAAGCAGACGGAAATCCGCACCCTGTCGGCCAGCGGCTCGCTGGTGGTGGTGGCCTTCTACCTGATCGCGCAGATGGTCGGTGCCGGCAAGCTGATCGAGCTGCTGTTCGGCCTGGACTACCATGTCGCGGTGATCCTGGTCGGCATCCTGATGGTCTGCTACGTGCTGTTCGGCGGCATGCTGGCTACCACCTGGGTACAGATCATCAAGGCCGTGCTGCTGCTGTCCGGCGCCTCCTTCATGGCGCTGATGGTGATGAAGCACGTGGGCTTCGACTTCGGCACCCTGTTCAGCGAAGCGGTCAAGGCCCACCCGAAAGGCGAGGCGATCATGAGCCCCGGCGGCCTGGTCAAGGACCCGATTTCGGCCATCTCCCTGGGCCTGGCGCTGATGTTCGGCACCGCCGGTCTGCCGCATATCCTGATGCGCTTCTTCACCGTCGCCGACGCCAAGGAAGCCCGCAAGTCGGTGTTCTACGCCACCGGTTTCATCGGCTACTTCTACATCCTGACCTTCATCATCGGTTTCGGCGCCATCCTCCTGGTCGGCACCAATCCGCAGTTCAAGGACGCCACCGGCGCCCTGCTGGGCGGCAACAACATGGCGGCGGTGCACCTGGCCGATGCCGTCGGTGGCAGCCTGTTCCTCGGCTTCATCTCGGCCGTGGCCTTCGCCACCATCCTCGCGGTGGTCGCCGGCCTGACCCTGGCCGGTGCCTCGGCGGTGTCCCACGACCTCTACGCCAGCGTGATCAAGAAGGGCAAGGCCAACGAGAAGGATGAGCTGCGCGTGTCGAAGATCACCACCGTGGCCCTGGGTGTGCTGGCCATCGGCCTGGGCATCCTGTTCGAGAAGCAGAACATCGCCTTCATGGTCGGCCTGGCCTTCTCCATCGCCGCCAGCTGCAACTTCCCGGTGCTGATCCTCTCCATGTACTGGAAGAAGCTGACCACCCGTGGCGCCATGATCGGCGGCTGGCTGGGCCTGGTGACCGCCGTCACCCTGACCGTGCTCGGCCCGACCGTGTGGGTGCAGATCCTCGGCAACGCCACCCCGGTCTACCCCTACGAGTATCCGGCGCTGTTCTCCATCCTGGTGGCCTTCATCGGTATCTGGTTCTTCTCGATCACCGACAAGTCCGCCGCGGCCGACGAGGAGCGTGCACGCTTCTACCCGCAGTTCGTCCGCTCGCAGACCGGCCTCGGCGCCAGTGGCGCGGTCGCCCACTGATCGTCAGACGCTCCGTGTGACTCGGGCAGCCTGCGGGCTGCCCTTTTTTATGGGCGCTTGAGCCGCCCGGCCGCTTGCGGCATGTTGGGGGCCGGTTATCGACGCGGCAGACAAGGCAATGGATACGACCTTTCTGATCATCCCCGGCTACGGCGACTCCGGGACCGAGCACTGGCAGAGCCGCTGGCAGCGGCAGGATCCGCGCTTTCGCCGGGTCGAGCAACGCGACTGGTGGAACCCATTGTGCGAGGACTGGGTGGCGACCCTGGAGGCGGCAGTGGTTGCCAGCGGCCCGAACACCGTGCTGGTCGCCCATAGCCTGGGCTGCGGGCTGGTGGCGCACTGGGCGGCGCAGACTCGCCAGCCCATCCGCGCCGCCATGCTGGTGGCTCCTCCCGATCCAGAAGGTCCGGCTGCCGAGCTGAATATCCGTGGTTTCGTGCCGGTGCCCGACCTGCCGCTGGCCTTCCCCAGCCTGGTGGTGGCCAGCAGCGACGATCCCTACGGCAGCCTGGAGCATGCCCATGGCGCCGCCCTGCGCTGGGGCAGTCGCTGGCACAACCTTGGCGCGTGCGGCCATATCAACGGCGACAGCGGCCTGGGCGACTGGCCCGAGGGCCGGGCATTGCTGGATTCCCTGCTGGAGGGAATCGCCCCAGGGATGATTCGTAAGAAGGGCGCAATTCCAGATCCTGATTGATCGGTCAAAGTCAAGCGTTTTTCCGAACTTTTCGAGACGATTTCCTACACCTTTGGTAGTGTATTGGCTATCCGCCATGGATTTGCCATCACAACCAATAACAAGCAGGAGAGACTCTTATGAACATCAAGGCGCGTGCTCGTCAGCTGGGGCAGGGCATGACCGAGTACATCATCATCGTGGCGCTGATCGCCATCGCCGCCATCGTCGTCTACAACCTGTTCGGCGATACCGTGCGCGGTCAGGTCGGCGATATGGCGGCGGAGCTGGGCGGCGGTGCCGCCACGGGTGAAGGTGCGACCGCAGGTGGTGAGGCTGGTACCGAGGCAGGCCAGGATTACGACCTGGGCAACTTCAATCAGGAAGAGGGCGGCGGCAACTAACTCAGCACTGCTCAAAGTGCTGTTGTGAAACCCTCCTCCCAGAGAGGGCAGGCCATTGTCTTTGGCCTGCTCTTCCTAGGCGTGGCCGTGGTGGCGATGCTGCTGGTGTACAACCACGGCATCCTCACCCGCGACCGCGTGCAGCTGGAAAATGCCGCCGACGCGGCGGTCTATACCCAGGCCAAGCTGTTCGCGCGCAACCAGAACTTCATCGCCTATACCAATCGCGCGATGATCGCCAACGAGCTGTCGATCGGCCAGATGGTGGCGATGCGCTCCTGGGCCAAGCGCTACAAGACCATTCCGAGCTGGGTCGACTCCTTCCCGGCCTACCAGATTCCCATCGTGCCGCCCGCACCCAGGCCAACCCTGGCCGATGCACTCAAGGCCGTCTACATCCCCTACATCGCCATCGGTTACGGCATCGACGCGGTGACCAACCCGATGATCGGCTTCTACCCGACCACCGTGTCCTACTTCAACATGGCGATGTCCATGTTCCAGAAGGCCTTTGCCATGGCCACGGTCGAGTCGCAGATCGAGGGCATGATCGATGTGGTGGAGGCGCACCAGAACCAGAGCGGCGCCGACCCCGAAGACGATCTCTATATTCCCCTGCTGGGCTACTACTTCCTGACCCAGAATGCCGCGCTGACCTACTTCGGCGACAGTTTCAGCTACGAGAACCTCTACAGTCAGGCCAGCAGCGCGATGAGCGGCGGCGGTGCCTCCGGCGGAGGAGCGGGTGGTGCCGGCGAGTCTCCGCCCTCGACGACCGACGAGGTGGTCGGCTCCTTTCTCGGAGGGCTCAACGGCCCCGAGACCATGCTGGTGGACACCAACCCGGAGCGCTACAAGAAGAAGGCCGGCTCCACCCAGGACCCGCCGGCCAATGACGATGCCAAGGAGGCCTATCGGCAGTTCGCCGCGATCATCAACGACAATCGCAACGACTGGCTGGATCAGCGCCACTTCAACCTGGGGCCCCCCGCCCTGGCCACGCCTGAGATCACCCTGCCGCTGGGGCCACTGCGCATCAGCTTCAGCCTGACCCTGGAGATGGGCTCCTTCAACGACGGTGGCACCGCCTACCGATACAACCCGCTGCGTACCAGCTCCACCGGCGATGGCATCGAGCGTTACGGCTGGACTTCCATCGACTACACCTCGCTGGGCTTCAAGCTCGACGTGGATATCTTCATCGAGCTGTGCCTGTGGTTCCCGGTGGTAGGTACCAAGTGCTTCACCATCATCGACGGCAATATCCCATTGGGTTTCGGCATGCCCATCAGCGGTGCCACCGAACAGTTGGTGGCGGAGGACGCCGATGCGATGCGCTCGGCGCCGCAGTGGGGCTTCCCCGGCATGGACATGACGGGCCTGGCGCCGGGCATGTACGCCGACACCTTCCATATGGTGCACGCGGTGACCTGGTTCTGGGGGCAGGTGCGCAACATCTACGGCACCATTCCGGCGGATGTGAAGACCAACTACGCCGGCCCGCCATCCTTCTTTGCCCTGAATGACTCCTTCGCCGAGTCCGGCACCAGCCACGAGTTCAGCATCGCGGTGGCCAAGAAGCTCAGCGACGTGCCCACCACCGACAGCCCGGACGGCCTCAACCTCAACGGTTCGTCCGGTAACCAGTTGTACCGCTTCCAGCTGGATACCCAGGGACCGGTGGATGGCGCCCTGAGTACCGCCTATGCCACGGCCCTGTGGCACGAGCCGAATGCACTGATGACGGTGTCCTCGGCGGAAACCTACTTCGCCAGCCCGCGTGACGAAGACGAGGTGGCCAGCCAGTTCAGCCCCTTCTGGGATGCGCGCCTGCGCGAGCCGAGCGCCATCACCATGATGATCGCCACCGGCGAGATCAACCCCTTCCAGTTGATGGAGGAGCTCAACCTCTCCGGCGGCATCAAGGGGGTGGCCGAGTGGGTGATCGATACCGCCATCGAGAGCATTACCGATCCTGCCAAGGAACAGTTGCTGAAGAACGTCCAGCCGCCGGTCAAGCAGCTTGCCGAAGAGGTAGTGGACGAGGTGTTCGATCAGGTCACTGGCCCGCCCAAGGACGCCATGCTAGATGGGCTGGATAACTATGTGCCTTAGGTCGAAATGCTCGGGCCAGGCCATGACCGAGTTCGTGGTCATGACCAGTGGCGTGCTGCTGATCCTGTTCCTGGTGGTGCCGACCCTGGCCAAACTGCTCGACATGAGCTTCCAGACTCAGCAGATGGCGCGTTACGCCGCCTGGGAGCGCACTGTCTGGTATGACAATGGTGACCAGCCGGGTGAAACCACCGAGCCGGGCTACGATGTTGCGGTGCGCAGCGACGCGGCCATCGACGGCAGCGCGCAGCGGCGCCTGTTGAGCTTCTCTGCCAGTCCCGAGGAACTCGCTGCCAGTGATGTGAGCGGCCTGCCGGTCGGAACCCGGCATGCCCTGTGGCGCTGGAGCAATGGCGAGCAGATGCTGGGCGCAGGCGGGCTGGCGGGGGGCAGCCTGAACCCCGAGGAAACGCCTTCTTTCGCCTATGACGTGCTGGAGGTCTACAACGACGGCATGTCGCTGCTGATGACGCCTCTGACCATGCTGCGTATCCAGGACGATGCGGATTTCCTGCAGGTGGCGCATCCCCAGGACAACTATTTCACCCCCAGTGTCAGCACTCGCGTAGATCTCAGCAAGGTCGGCCTGGAGTCCAGCGCCTTGCCGGCCAACCTGACCATCACCGCCAACAGCGCCATTCTCGCCGATGGCTGGAATGCCCAGGGCGAGCATCATTTCCAGGAGCGGGTGGACGACTTCGCCATCGGCACCATGATGGACAACGCGGTGATCAATGCGGTGATCGACTTCATCGGCATCTTCGAACCCAGCTTCGCCGATGTCGACTTCGGCTATGTCGGCACCGATCCCATCCCCGATGCCGAGACCAAGTGCGATTTCGGTTTCTGCTACTTCGATGAAGACGATGATTGAGCGCCTGCCCGCCATCCTGCTGCTCGCTTTACTGTCCCAGGTGGCGCAGGCCGACTGTGATTTCGACGATTTTCCGACCCAGGACGGCATGCAACTGGCCACGGTGGCAGAGGCCATGCAATGGAACAACCTGCCGATGAGCGTCAAGGGCTTCCGCACCGAGGCGCCCGTGGAAGTGCTGCGCGGCTTCTATGCCGAGCGCTGGGAGGGCGCGGTGGACTTCACCGAGTTCGGCGCCTGGCAGCAGATCCTGCACATCAATGACGACTGCATGATGATGGTTCAGCTGCGCAGCGCCGAAGGGCAGACCCAGGGCCGCCTGATGCTGGTCAATCCGCCGGATGAGGAGGGCAGCTCACGCCCTCTGGGGGGAGGCGTGCCGATGCCCCCCGATGCGGTGGTGGTGACCGACATGCAGAACCAGGACAGCTACCGTGACGGCCAGCTGGTGATGCTGCTCTACCCGGATGTGCTCGATGCCGCCACCCGCTGGTACGAGACGGAGATGGTGCGCAGCGGCTGGCAACTCAACCGCCGTCAGTACAGCCAGAACAACGCCACGCTGATCTACGGCAAAGGTCGCGAGCAGCTGTCGGTGGTGTTCCTGCGCACCGCCGGCGAGCAGACGCAGATCCTGCTCAATCGGGTGGATCGCTGATGCGCGCGCAGGCTGGCCAGTCGATGGCCGAATACCTGGTGGCGCTGGGCATCGGCGGCAGCATCATCGCGGCCCTGACCCTGACACCCTGTACCGTGGCCGGCAGCGCCAAGGGCTGCGTACCGACCCTGATCGATGCTCTGCACAACAACTATGAGGGCTATTCGGCGGCCATCGGCGATGTGCAGGACTATGGCGAGGTGGACGTAGCCGCACCACCGGAAGATGAGGGCGAGGTCGAGGATGACGACAGCATTCCCGGTGACGGTGGCAACGATGATCCCACTGAGACGCCGGCCGAGTCGCTGAACAAGGTCAACTACGTCTACGACGACCAGGGCAACGTCATCGGCACCGTATCCGGCAGCACCATTTATGACCTCGATGGCAACGTGATCGGTGAGTACACCTACAACGAGGAAACCGGCGAGCAGGTGGCCGTAGTCGATGGCGAGGAGATCACTGGCGTCAGTGTCGGCAGCATCTTCGTCGACGAGGATGGCAACGAGGTACCGCTGGTGGCCATCGTGGTCAACAACCAGGTGGTCGGCTTCGCCTACGAGAACGATGGCAAGTATTTCGATCCGCTCAAGGGTGAGCTGACCGATGACGTGCCGGATGGCGCGCAGGCGGCGACGACTCGCCCGGTGATGGTGCGCGACGGCAGCGGCCAGGCCAGTCTGTTCGGCTACGAAGTCGATGGCTACATCTACTCGCTGAGCAAGGTGCAGGTCTCCGGCGAGACCTATGCCGCGGCCAAGGTGCCGGATGGCGAGCTGGTGCAGATGGTGCTGACCCAGGCGAGTACGCTGATCAGCTGGAGCGGCTACTCGCGTTGCATCGTGCGTGCCGTGAACTGGGTCGACAACGAACTCAACGGCGTATACAGCTTCGACAAGACCGAGGACGACGGCTCCGGCAACCAGGTGACCACCACGCAGAACGCCGTGGTCGAGTCGCCCACCAACAACCTTGGCTATATCGACAATGCGGACCAGGGCAGTGGCGGCTGCCAGGGGCGCTGGGTGCTGACCGAGGGTGCGACGAGCTGGAGCCTGGGTGGCCCGTTCTAAGGGCGCGTGACGAGAACAATAGCGCTGCCGCACTGCGCGAGCCGCGTAGAACAAGTATTCGATTCACTGGGGGAGAGGGCATGCAGCCTGTTTCGGGGAGCAAGTTGTTGATTATTGCGGTGGTCTGCGGGGTGCTCGCAGGTGGCGCGGCCTGGCTCTATCTGAAGAGCAAGGAAGCGCAGTACCGCGAGGCCTACAAGCCGCCGGTCGAGCGCAAGGTGGCGCTGGTGGTGCCGCGTCGGGACATCGGCAAGGCCGAGGTGGTCAACAAGGAAAAGGTCGCGGTGCTGGAAGTGCCGGCGCAGTTCGTCCCATCCGGGGCTGTCCTCGCGCAGGACTGGAAGAAGCTCGACGGACGCATGGTCGAGATGCCCCTGCAGAAGGGCAAGCCGATCACCTGGAGCGCCGTCGAGGGCAGCTCGGTCAGTCGCTTCTCCGAGAACGTCGAGTTGGGCAAGCGGGCCAAGACGGTGAAGATCAGCAAGATCAATTCCTTCGACGGCCTGTTGCGCCCCGGTGACCATATCGACCTGCTCGGCAGTTTCGCCGCCAGCGATATCGGCCTGCAGGAGCAGCCCAACATGGCCGATGCCGTGGTCATGACCATCCTCGAGGACCTGGTGGTGGTCGCCGCCGGCCGTGAGGATGCCAGCGGGCGCAAGTACGAAACCTTCTACGACCAGAACTCGGCCGACGGTTTCAACATGAACTTCTCCACCATCAGCCTGATGCTGACCCCGCAGCAGGTGGCGCGGGTGGAGCTGGCCGAGCGCAGTGGCGACCTGGTCGCGGTGCTGCGCCATCCCAAGGACACCAGCTTCGCCCGGCTGGGGCAGATCACCGTGGCCAACCTGCTGGAGCCACCACCTGCCGAGAAGGCCGATGTGGTGCTGGATGCCGATGGCAAGCTGGTCGGACGCATCGTGGGCGACAACGTGGTGGATGCCCAGGGCCGCATCGTCGGCAAGATGGTCGATGGCAAGGCGGTGAGTTTCGATGGCAAGGCGCTGGGGCGGGTGGTCAAGGATGTGGCGGCCAATGACCCGCTGCTGCGCATGCGCGAGCGCGCCGACGTGGTGCGTGGCGCCGACGGCAAGGTGATCGGTCGCATCGTCGACGGCAAGATCGTGGACGCCGATGGCAAGGTCATCGGCGTGGTCAAGAACGGCCAGGCGGTCGGTCTCAAGGGCGAGAGCCTGGGCAGCGTCGAGCGCAACGCTGCATTGGATGCCCAGGGGCGGGTGATCGACATGGGCAAATCCGTCGCCCAGGCCGCGCCGCAGAAGCAGGGTAGCGAACAGCAGGTGGTGCGTGACGCCAGCGGCAAGGTGATAGGTCGGGTGGTTGGCGGCCAGGTGGTGGATGCCGATGGCAAGGTCATCGGCCAGTACCGCGATGGCAAGGCGGTCGGCCTGGACGGCAAGGCGCTGGGCAAGGTGGAGACTGCCCTGGTCGATGGCAATGGCAAGGTGGTCGGGCGCATGGGTGAGGTGGTGCGCGATGCCAACGGCAAGATCATCGGCCGGGTGGTCGACGGTCAGGTGGTGGATGCCAATGGCAAGGTGCTCGGTGTGGTACGCGATGGCAAGGCCGTGGGTGTGGATGGCAAGAGCATCGGCCAGCTGGACAAGGTGCAGCTCGATGAACAGGGCAAGCCCAAGGACGATGGTGTGCGGGTGGTGCGCGATGCCAGCGGCAACGTGATCGGCACCGTGGTCGGTGACCGTGTGCTGGATGCCCAGGGGCGCGAAGTCGGCAAGGTGGTGGATGGCCAGGTGGTCGACAAGAGCGGCCGCGCCCTGGCCGGTGCCCAGGTCGAGGTGCAGCAGGATGCGGTGCGCGTGGCCCGTGATGCTTCCGGCAAAGCCATCGGCACGGTCAAGGGCGACACCGTTTACGACGCCGAGGGCAAGGTGGTCGGCAAGCTGGTGGACGGCAAGGTGGTGGATGGCAACGGCAATGTCGTGGCCTCCGGCATCAGCGCCGAGGTCGAGGGGCAGGCGCAGGCCGATACCGCGCTGGCACTGGCGGGTGAGGAAGAGGGCGGCGCGCCGCAGACCAGCCGCATGGTGCAGTTCATTCCCGGTGGCACCGGCAAGAACGGGGTGATCCCGGTGCAGAGCCTGCGCCTGGAATAGATCGCAAGGCCGTAGCGGCGCCTCGCAGTGCCGCACGGGATAAGAAGGACGCTAGGGCTTCGAGACCATAAAGATGAAAGTACGATTTCTTTTGCTTTGCGTGGGGATGCTGGCGGCGCCGCTGGCCATGGCCGAGAGCCTGCCGGCGCAGCTGACGCTGTACAAGGGTGATGTGCGGGTGATCGAGGCGCCGGGGATCGAGCGCCTGGCGGTGGGCAACGTGGAATTGCTCGGCGCCACTCTGCTGAAGAATCAGGAGATGGTACTGACCGCCGAGGCCGAAGGCGAAACCACGGTGCAGGCCTGGTTCGCCGATGGCTCGCGGGAGCAGATGGGGGTGGTGGTGGTCAAGGCCAACGGCTATCGGCAGATCGGCGAGTTGCGCGCGCTGCTCGGCGATATCCCCGGGCTGAAGATCCGTACGGTCGGCCGCCAGGTGGTGATGGAGGGGCGTCTGCACAGTCAGGATCTGCAGCGGGTCAAGGATGCGGTGAAGTTCTACGACAACGTGCTGGTGCTGGCCGAGGAGCAGAACGGTGCGGCGACCAAGTCCGACTCCGGGCTGATGCTGGAGGAAGTGCGGGCCATGCTCGGGCAGATTCCGGGCATCTCGATCAAGACCGTGGGGCGGCAGATCGTGGTCGATGGCGACCTCAACGAGATCGACATGGAACGCATCAAGCTGCTGCAGGAGCGCTATCCGGACATGCTGGTACTGGCTCAGCCGATGTCGCAGTTCGTCGCACCGATGATCTATTTCGATGTGCGCATCACCGAATTCGCCAAGGACGACGTAGAGGAGCTGGGCATCAACTGGAGCACCAGCATCAACGGGCCGAGCTTCGTGTTTTCCTCGGACCAGCGTACCAACCCCTATTTCCGCGGCCAGTTCCCCAGCGACAGCGGTACTTTCGACGACCTCAACGAGGCAGTCGGCAATACCGGTACCAATGGCTACTGGGGTATCGCCACCGAGATCACTTCGCGCATCAACATGCTGGAGAAGAACGGCTCGGCCCTGACCCTGGCCTCGCCACGGCTGTCCGCACGCAGTGGCGGCCAGGCCGAGCTGACGGTCGGCGGCGAGGTGCCGGTGGTGACCAGCAGCATCAACGGCCCCTCGGTGGAGTACAAGGAGTTCGGCATCATCCTCAACATCGCGCCGCAGATCTACGGCAACGACCGCGTCGCGGCCAAGGTGATGGCCGAGATCAGCCAGCTGGACAAGGCCAACCAGGTGGGTGACTACCCGGCGTTCAAGACGCGCCGCACCGACAACGAGGTGCAGCTGCGAGTCGGCGAGACCCTGGTGCTGTCCGGCCTGGTCAACAAGGACAGCCAGCAGACCTACGAGGGTATCAAGTGGCTGCAGGACATCCCGGTGCTGGGCCCGTTCTTCCGTAACAAGAGCTTCAAGGGTACCCAGACCGAGCTGGTGATCTTCATCACGCCCGAGCTGATGACCGGCCCGACGGCCACCGTCAACCAGCGTGAGCTGGATCGTGCCGAGCGCATGCTCGGCGACTTCGAGAAGTCGGTGAAGAAAGGTCTGCTCGACTGAGGATGCGCTGATGTTCGAGTTAGAAGTCACTTACCGCAACGGTCAGCCCGTCGACAAGCTCACCTGCACTGCCGCCCAGTGCGAGCTGGGTAAGGCGCGCACCTGCATCCTGCGTCTGCGAGGCTGGCGTGTGGCGCCGGTGCATGCCCGCATCGAGCGCTCGCTGGCCGGGCTGTTCGTCGAGGACCTCAGTCGTGGCTACGAGCTGGAGGTCAACGGCAAGCTGGTGGGGCGCTATGGCCCGCTGAGCGAAAGCGATGTGATCGGCATCGGCGGCTACCTGGTGCGGGTTCGCCCGCTGGTGGTCGAGACCGAGGACATGCCGCCCACCGACAGCGACCTGCCGTTCAACGAGGAAGAGGCTGCCGGTGTGGTCACCCACGACCAGGCCGCCTACATGGAGTGGTCCAAGTACATCCATGGCGAGCTGTTCCGTGCCATGGACCTGCGCCGCATGGATCTGGAAACCATGGCTGCCGACGAGGTGCGTGCGCGCCTGTCCGAGCTGGTCGACGAGATCATGGAGCAGATTCGCGGGCGCCTGCCCAAGTGCATCGATTGCGATGTGCTGCGCAAGATCGTGCTGGACGAGGCGGTCGGGCTGGGGCCGTTGGAGGACCTGCTGGCCGATGAGAGCGTCACCGAGATCATGGTCAACCGCCACGACGACATCTACGTCGAGCGCTCCGGCCGCCTGGAGCGGACGACGATCAACTTCAGCTCCGATGCCACGGTGATGGCCACCATCGAGCGGATCATCTCGCCGCTCGGCCGGCGCATCGACGAGAGCTCGCCGATGGTCGATGCGCGCCTCAAGGACGGTTCGCGGGTCAACGCCATCATCCCGCCGCTGGCGCTCAAGGGCCCATGCCTGACCATCCGCAAGTTCTCCCAGCACAAGCTGACCACCGATGACCTGATCCGCTACGGCTCGATCAACGAACCCATGGTGACCTTTCTGCGTACGGCGGTGGAGCAGCGTCTCAACATAGTGGTTTCGGGAGGCACGGGTTCGGGCAAGACCACCCTGCTGAACATCCTGTCCAACTTCATTCCGGTGGAGGAGCGGGTGGTGACCGTGGAGGACGCCGCCGAACTGAAGCTGGTACAGCCACATGTGGTGTCCCTGGAGGCGCGCCCGGCGAACATGGAAGGCAAGGGCCAGGTGACCATCCGCGATCTGGTGCGCAACTGCCTGCGCATGCGCCCCGACCGCATCGTGGTCGGCGAGTGTCGCGGCGGCGAGGCGCTGGACATGCTGCAGGCGATGAATACCGGTCACGATGGTTCGCTGACCACCGGCCACGCCAACTCACCGCGCGACATGCTGCGCCGTCTGGAGGTGATGGTGCTGATGGCCGGCATGGACCTGCCGGTGCAGGCCATCCGCGAGCAGATCGCCTCGGCGGTCAACATCATCGTGCAGCAGACCCGCTTCGGCGACGGCTCGCGGCGCATCACCAGCATCACCGAGGTCACCGGCATGGAGCAGGGCACCATACTGCTCAACGAGATCTTCTGCTTCCGCCAGCAGGGCTTCGACCAGAATGGCCGGGTCAGGGGGCGCTACCTGGCGACAGGCCAGGTGCCGGAGTTCTACGAGGAGCTGCGTAGTCGGGGTATTCCGGTGGATATGGGCATCTTCAAGACCAGCCAGGAGGTCTGACATGAGCGGATTGATGCTGATCCTCTGCGTGGCCGCCGTGGCCCTGTGCGCCTTCTGCCTGGCGCTGATCTTCGGCCGGGTGATCCTGGCCAACCTGAGCTTCTACCGGCGCCAGTTCAGTGCCAGCGCCGAAGTGGAACTGGCCGACATGTTCATCTTCGCCAGCGGCCAGCAGCTGTTCGTGTTCAACCTGATGCTGCTGGTGTTCGTGCCGCTGTTCCTGCATGTGCTGTTCGACATCCTGGTGATCACCGCCACCGGCGCGCTACTGGCCCTGTTCGTGCCGCGCGTCGTGTTCAAGACGCTCAAGCGCAAGCGCCTGATGAAGTTCGAGGAGCAGCTGCCGGATGCCTTCATGCTGCTGTCCAGCAGCCTGCAGTCCGGCGCCAGTCTGAACATGGCGCTGGAGAACGTGGTGCAGCAATCACCGGCACCCCTGAGCCAGGAATTCGGCCTGCTGGTGAAGAAACTGCGCCTGGGCGTGACCCTGGAGGACGCCCTGGTGAAGATGGAGGAGCGCATTCCGCTGCCCAGCTTCATCATGGCCAGCTCGGCGGTGCGTATCAGTCGCGAGGTGGGTGGTAACCTGGTCGAGACCATCAACGGCATGGCCACCACCCTGCGGCGCAAGAAGGTGATGGAAGGCAAGATCGATAGCCTCACATCCCAGGGCCGCGCCCAGGGCATCTTCATGGCCATGCTGCCGATCTTTCTCGCCGGCATCCTCAGCGCCATCGAACCCGAGGCCATGAGCCAGCTGTACACCACCCGCATGGGCTTGGCCGTGCTGGCGGTGATGGTGGTGATGGAGATCCTCGGCTTCACCTTCATCAAGAAAATCACCCGGATCGACGCCTGATGAGTGAATTGCTTGCCCTGCTCAGCGGCGCCGGCACCGGCGTCGCGGTGACCTGCTTCATCCTGGTGTTCATGGCGCTGTTCCGCTTTCTGCCGGAAGAGAACCGCGCCTACATGGACCCGGTGCCACCGCTGATGAAGCCGGTATGGCCGCTGGTGCGACTGGTTTCCTACTTTGTCGGCTCGATGCTGCCACCCAAGTTCCTCGACTGGCTGGACAAACGCCTGCAGCGCACGGGGGCGCTCTATGTGTTGACCCCGGAGGACTACTTCGGCCTGAGCCTGAGTCTGGCCATCCTTCTGCCGGTGATCGCCCTGCTGCCCATGGTCAGCGGCAAGAGCGGCATCATGTGGCCGGTCCTGCTGCTGATGATGGTGCTCGGTGCGGTGCTGCCGGAGCTGTGGATCAACGACACGCGCAATCGTCGTGACCGCGACATCGTGCGCAACCTGCCGGTATTCCTCGAATACCTGACCATGTGCGTGGACGCCGGTCTGAATTTTCTCGGTGCCCTGCAGCAGGCGGTGGAGAAGGGGCCCAACGGCGCGATGAAGAACGAGTTCCGCATCGTCCTGCGCGATATCCGTTCCGGCCTGCCGCGTGCCGAGGCGCTGACCCGGATGGAGCAGCGGGTCAACCTGAAGGACATCAGCACCTTCGTGCGTGCGGTGATCCAGGCCGAGAAGATGGGGTCGAGTCTCAAGACGACGTTGCAGATCCAGGCCCAACAGCGTCTGGAGGAGCGCTTCCAGCGTGCCGAGAAGACCGCCATGCAGGCCCCCGTGAAGCTGATCATCCCGCTGATCCTGTTCATCTTCCCGCTGACTTTCGTGATCCTGCTGTTCCCCATCGTGGTGAAGTTCATGGGGCAGGGCTGATGGCGCGTCACCTGCAAGTGCGCGTGTTGCGTGCTGGCGAGCCGCTGACGGAGTTGCGCCTGCTGGCAGCCTTCGATCTGTTGCGGCGTGCCCGTGGTCTGCTCGGCCGGGCCCAGCCACTGCCCGGGCATGGCCTCTGGCTCAAGCCCTGCAGCGCCGTACACTGCTGGTTCATGCGTTACCGCATCGATGTGCTGTTTCTCGATGGCGATGGGCGGGTACTCAAGTCTGTGGCGAGCCTGCGCCCCTGGCGCATGGCGGCTTGTCGGGGCGCGCGCAGCGTGGTCGAGATGGCCAGCGGTGAGGTGCAAAGATTGAACATACGTGAAGGGGATGTGATCTCATGCGTGGCCTGATTTTCTGTGGCCTGGTGCTGGCCCTGTGCGGTTGTGCCGGCCTGCCGAGTGGCGATTTGCTGCAGGTGCAACGGGAGGCCGCCGAAGCCTATAACCGTGGCGATTTCGCTCGCTCAACCCGTGGCTACCGGGCCCTGGCCGAGGAACTGCCGCAGGATGCCGAGATGCGCTATCGCCTGGGCAACAGCCTGGCCAAGCAGGGCGATGTCGAGGGTGCCATCCAGGCCTATCGCGAGGCCGTGGTACGTGACTCCAAGCACGCCAAGGCCTGGCACAACCTGGTCTATCTGCAGCTGCAGGGCGTTGGCCACACGGTGGCGGAAATGTACCTGCACATCAGTCGAGACGATCCGCGTGTCGCTCCCGTGGCGCAGAAGGCCGAGGCGGTGCTGCAGGCGTTCGATGTGCCGCTGGATCGCCAGGAGCCCTGAGATGCGCGGGCGCAGCGAGCACGGCCAGGCTCTGGTGGAATACGTGATCATTCTGCCGGTGCTGGTCATGCTGATCTTCGGCACTATCCAGGCCGCGTTCATCTATTCGGCCAAGAGCAGCCTGAATTACGCCACCTTCCAGGCTGCGCGTTTGGGCGCGGTCAACAACGCCAGCTACGACGGCCTGCGACGCGGGCTGATCCGTGGCCTGACTCCGATGTTCGTGCATCGCAATACCGATGCGGACAAGGAGCGTGCCTTCGAGGAAGCGGGGGCGGAAGTGGACAACTTTGCGCTGATCACCCTGATCAGCCCCACGCAGAACAATTTCGATGCCTATGGCGAGTGGGATGGCGAAGCCAACGCCGATGCCATTCCCAACGACAACCTGATGTATCGCCCGGGCACCGGCATCCAGGATGCCAACCTGCTGAAGATTCGCGTGCAGTACTGCCTGAAGCTGGTCGTGCCGATAGTCGATCGCCTGCTCAGCGCGGCCTCGAGCTTCAACAGCGCAGGCGTGGAGGGCAGCTTCAGCCGCGCTTCCGCCGATGCGGTGGATAACTACGACGACATCTGCCAGGCCGGCCGGCGCGGCATCGTCATCACTTCCGAGGCCGTGGTGCGGATGCAGTCACCCGCTCTGCGCGATGCGGCCTGTGGTTCGGACATGCAATGCCTGTGAAGGCGATCATCTAAAGGGGGAGTCCTTATGCGCACCTTGATCATGCTGCTTGCTGCCACCCTGCTCACGGGCTGTGCGGCGCAGGTGGATACCCTGTCCAGTTCGGGGGAGCTGGAGGTCGGCAAGCTGGAGCGGCGCAATATAGTGCTCAACCTGAGCGGCAGTACACCCGCCGAGAGCGAGCCGCGCTGGCAGGACCTGCGGCAGAGCCTGCAGGCCCAGCTCGATCACAAGAGCTTCGATGCCCTGTACCGCATGACACCGGTCTCGGGACGGCCGACCCTGACACTGCCTGGCGTTCTGGTGACTGCCGAGGTCACCAGCTTCCGTTACCTGAGCCAGATGAGCCGACGCTTCCTGGGGCCGACCACCGGCGATGCCTGGGTCGACCTGCGGGTGGCCTACTACGATCTGCAGTCGGGACGCCAGCTGGGGGCACGCAGTTACAGGACGGGCTCCTCCGGCTGGGGAACCTTCTTCTCGAACATGACCGAGCGGCAGGTCGAGGCACTGGCTACGCGCATCATCGATGATCTGCGCCTGGCCAAGGCGCCACCCCTGGCGACTGCTGCGCGCTGAAAATACAAAAGCCCCGCAGTGCGGGGCTTTTTGTTGGGTGCTGGCTTATTCGTCCATCTGCGACTGCAGGTAGTTCTCCAGGCCGACCTTCTCGATCAGGCCGAGCTGGGTTTCCAGCCAGTCGATGTGCTCTTCCTCGGATTCGAGGATGTCCTCCAGCAGTTCGCGGCTGCCGTAGTCGCCGACGGTCTCGCAGTAGGCGATGGCGGCCTTGAGGTCGGGGAGGGCAGCCTGCTCCAGCTTGAGGTCGCAGGTCAGCATTTCCTTGGTGTTCTCGCCGATGTGCAGCTTGCCCAGGTCCTGCAGGTTGGGCAGGCCCTCGAGGAACAGGATGCGCTTGATCAGCTTGTCGGCATGCTTCATCTCGTCGATGGACTCATGGTACTCATGCTCGCCGAGCTTCTTCAGGCCCCAGTCCTCGTACATGCGGGCGTGCAGGAAGTACTGGTTGATCGCCACCAGCTCGTTGCCGAGGATCTTGTTCAGGTGCTGGATGACTTTCTTGTCGCCTTTCATGATGCGCCTCGAATAGGGGTGGTCGTTAAACCCGAAGTCTGCGCCAGGCATTGGTTTGCGTCAAATGTAAGTAATTGAATTGTATATGAAATTAAATATAAATAAGAACGTTTAACTTCTGCATCGAGTGTCTAAGCTATTGAATGTTCGGAATAAATTCCGGGGCCTGGGAGATATTTCCCAGATTTTTCCGCTGCATGGCGCTAGGGATGGAAGTTCCAAAATGGAATTGTTTGAGAATGCACCGCAACTGTCTGGAATATATATCGGAGTAACGCGGCAATGATTCTGCGGCTGGCGGCCGATGCCGTGGTGTTATTGCATCTGGCCTTCATTCTCTTCGTGCTGTTCGGAGCCCTGGCGGTGCTGCGCTGGCCGCGCCTGGCACTGCTGCACGTGCCGGCGGCGGCCTGGGGGGCGGCAGTGGAACTGTTGCACCTGTATTGCCCGCTGACGCCGCTGGAGAACGATCTGCGTCGCGCCGCCGGCGAGGCCGGCTACGCCGGCGGTTTCGTCGAGCACTACCTGATTCCGCTGATCTACCCCGCCGGGCTGACGCCGCAGATCCAGCTATGGCTGGGCGCCCTGGTGCTGCTGATCAATCTGCCGGCCTATGCCTGGCTGCTCTGGCGCCTGCGGCGCTAGGGTGCTTGTGGGTCGTCATTCAGCGTCCTGATGCTGGAGGGCGTCCGGGATGGCCTTGGCTACACTCGCCCCAACCTCACCACAGAACAAGGCAATACGAGTATGCAGAATCGCATGATGATCACTGGCGCCGGCTCGGGTCTCGGTCGCGAGATCGCCCTGCGCTGGGCCCGCGAGGGCTGGCGCCTGGCGCTGTGCGACGTCAACGAGCAGGGCCTGGCGGAGACCCTGAAGCTGGTCCGCGAGGCCGGCGGAGACGGCTTCACCCTGCGCTGCGACGTGCGCGACTACAGCCAGCTGACCGCCGTGGCGCAGGCCTGCGAGGAGCGCTTCGGCGGCCTCGACGTGCTGGTCAACAACGCCGGGGTGGCCGCCGGGGGCATGTTCGCCGACCTCAGCCTGGAGGACTGGGACTGGCAGCTGTCGATCAACCTGATGGGCGTGATCAAGGGCTGCAAGGCCTTCCTGCCGCTGCTGCGTGCCAGCAAGGGCAAGATCATCAACATCGCCTCCATGGCGGCGCTGATGCAGGGCCCGGCGATGAGCAACTACAACGTGGCCAAGGCCGGCGTGGTGGCACTCTCCGAGAGCCTGCTGGTGGAGCTCAAGCCTGAGGGCCTGGGCGTGCACGTGGTCTGTCCGTCGTTCTTCCAGACCAACCTGCTGGACTCCTTCCGCGGGCCGACCCCGGAGATGAAGCAGCAGGTCGGCAAGCTGCTCGAAGGCAGCCCGATCAGCGCCACCGACATCGCCCACTACATCTACGACGAGGTGGCCAAGGGCGAGTTCATGATCCTGCCCCACGAGCAGGGCCGCATGGCCTGGGCCATCAAGCGGCAGAACCCGCAGCTGATCTACGACGAGATGACTAAGATGTGCGAGAAGATGCGCGCCAAGATGGGCGCCGCCTGACTCGTGCGGGCATGAAAAAGGGGCAGCCGAGGCTGCCCCTTTTTCGTTTTGGGCGCGGGCGTCAGCCGGCCACCAGCACGCGGATTGCCTCCAGGCGCAGCGCCGCCTTGTCGAGGAAGGCCAGGCCGCTCTCGCGCTGCTTGCGCAGGGCTTCGATCTCGGCCGGGCGCACCGTCGGGTTGACCGCCTGCAGCGCGGTCATGCGCGCGATTTCCTCGTCCAGGGTGGCGGTGAAGCGCTGGCGCGCCTCGTTGACCCGCTCGTTGTGGCGCGGCGCGATCTTCGCCTCGGCGGCGTTGATCTGCCTGGCCAGCACGTCGCGCTGGGCCTGCACGAACTTGTTGGCGCTGGCCCGCGGCACCGCTTCCAGCTGGTCATTGAGGGTATCGAAGGCGACCTTCGATGCCAGGTCGTTGCCGTTGGGGTCGAGCAGGCTGCGCAGCGCCACCGGCGGCAGGAATCGGCCAAGCTGCAGCGCCTTGGGCGCCACCACTTCGCTGACATACAGCAGTTCGAGCAGCACGGTGCCGGGCTTGAGCGCCTTGTTCTTGATCAGCGCCACCGCGGTGTTGCCCATCGAGCCGGACAGCACCAGGTCCATGCCGCCCTGCACCATGGGGTGTTCCCAGGTGAGGAACTGCATGTCCTCGCGGGCCAGTGCCTGGTTGCGGTCGTAGGTGACGGTGACCGCCTCGTCGTCGCCGAGCGGGAAGCTGGCGTCCAGCATCTTCTCGCTGGGACGCAGCACCAGGGCGTTCTCGGAGTGGTCCTCGCTGTCGATGCCGAATGCGTCGAACAGTTCTTCCATGTAGATCGGCAGGGCGAACTGATCGTCCTGTTCGAGGATTTCCTCGACCAGCCGCTCGCCCTCGCCGGCGCCGCCGGAGTTGAGCTCCAGCAGGCGGTCGCGGCCGCTGTGCAGCTCGCCTTCGAGGCGTTCGCGTTCGGCGGTGGCCTCGCTCAGCAGGGCGTTCCAGGCGCCCTCGGCGTGGTCTTCCAGCAGCGGCAGCAGGCGCGGGCCGAACTGGTGCTGCAGGGCGTTGCCGGTCGGGCAGGTGTTGAGGAAGGCGTTCAGCGCCTGGTGGTACCACTGGAACAGGCGTTCCTGCGGGCTGTCCTCGAGGTAGGGCACGTGCAGCTGGATGGTGTGCTTCTGGCCGATGCGGTCGAGACGGCCGATGCGCTGCTCCAGCAGGTCCGGGTGGGCCGGCAGGTCGAACAGCACCAGGTGGTGGCTGAACTGGAAGTTGCGGCCTTCGGAGCCGATCTCGGAGCAGATCAGCACCTGGGCGCCGAACTCCTCGTCGGCGAAGTAGGCGGCGGCGCGGTCGCGCTCGAGGATGCTCATGCCCTCGTGGAACACCGTGGCCGGGATGCCGGAGCGCACGCGCAGGGCGTCTTCCAGGTCCAGCGCGGTCTCGGCGTGGGCGCAGATCACCAGCACCTTGAACTTCTTGAGCATCTTCAGGGTGTCGATCAGCCAGTCGACGCGCGGGTCGAAGCGCCACCAGGCTTCGTCATCACCCTGCGCCTGGTAGCTGACTTCCGGGTACAGCTCGGCGTGCTCGCCCGGCTGCAGGTTGGCGTACTGCTCGGGGTTGGGCAGCGGGTAGGGGTGCAGCTGGCGCTCGGGGAAGCCCTGCACGGCGGCGCGGGTGTTGCGCAGCAGCACGCGGCCGGTGCCGTGGCGATCCAGCAGCTCGCGGATCAGCCGCGCGGCGGCCTCGCTGTCGCCATCGGTGACGGCGGCCAGCAGGGCCTCGCCCTCGGCGCCGAGGAAGCGGCCGATGGTGGCGTGGGCCTGTGCGGACAGGCGGCCCTCGTCGAGCAGTTCCTGCACCGCCTCGGCCACCGGGCGGTAGTTGGCACTCTCGGCGCGGAAGGCGTCGAGGTCATGGAAACGGTCCGGGTCGAGCAGGCGCAGGCGCGCGAAGTGGCTTTCCAGGCCCAGCTGTTCCGGGGTGGCGGTGAGCAGAAGCACGCCGGGGATGGTCGCGGCCAGCTGCTCGACCAGGCGGTATTCGTCGCTGGCCTTCTCCGGGTGCCAGACCAGGTGGTGCGCCTCGTCGACCACCAGCAGGTCCCAGCCGGCGGCGAACGCGGCGTCCTGGGCCTTGTCGCTGTCCTTCAGCCATTCCAGGGCGACCAGCGCCAGTTGGGTGTCCTCGAAGGGGTTGCTGGCATCGCTCTCGGCGAAGCGCTCGGCGTCGTACAGCGCCACCTGCAGGTTGAAGCGCCGGCGCATCTCCACCAGCCACTGGTGCTGCAGGTTCTCCGGCACCAGGATCAGCACGCGGCTGGCACGGCCGGAGAGTAGCTGGCGGTGGATCACCAGGCCGGCCTCGATGGTCTTGCCCAGGCCCACTTCGTCGGCCAGCAGCACGCGCGGGGCGATGCGGTCTGCCACTTCGCGGGCGATGTGCAGCTGGTGGGCGATCGGCTGGGCGCGGGCGCCGCCCAGGCCCCACAGGCTGGACTGCAGCAGGCGGCTCTGGTGCTCCAGGGTGTGGTAGCGCAGGGCGAACCAGTTCAGCGGGTCGATCTGCCCGGCGAACAGGCGGTCGCTGGCCAGGCGGAACTGGATGAAGTTGGACAGCTGGGTTTCCGGCAGGCTGATCGCTTCGTGTTGGGCATTGAAGCCGTGGTAGACCAGCAGGCCGTCGATGTCCTCGACTTCCTGCACGGTCAGCTTCCAGCCCTCGAAATGGGTGATCTCGTCGCCCGGGGCGAAGCGCACGCGGGTCAGCGGGGCGTTGCGCAGGGAATACTGGCGGGTCTCGCCGGTGGCCGGGTAGAGCACGGTGAGCAGGCGGCCGTCGGAAGTGAGGATGGTGCCGAGCCCGAGTTCCGCCTCGCTGTCGCTGATCCAGCGTTGCCCCGGTTGATACTGCACGATGCCACTACTTGCCATGAAAAGCCCCAGCTGCGAAAAAAGCCGCGTATGTTAGCGGAACGCCGCGTCGAGGGCGACGTCCGTACTGAATCAATGCGTGCGTCCCGAGTCGAAAGTGTAGCGAGCGGGCGTTCAAGTTGGAGACCGTCCGGCCGACAGCAGGGTTAACCAGGGAGACCCCGATGCTACCGCCCATTCCGCACAGTCTGCTCCCCGTCACCGCCCAGCAGGACGTGGTCAAGCCGCGCCCGGACATCCCGCCGGTGACCCAGGCCAACGAAAGCTCCAACGAGAGCCAGGTGGAGCTGGACAAGCGCCACCCGCAGGAGGCCGAGGAACTGCTGCGCGAGGAGCAACGGCGGCGCCAGCGCCGTGGCTACACCCCGGAGGAGCTGGCCGAACTGGACGCCGCCAGCCCCGAGCAGGAGAAGCTGCTGGAAGAGCTGCCGCGCCAGGGTCTGTGGGTGGATGTGGAAGTCTGATCGTCGGACAATGCAAGCCCACTCTCCTATTGCGACCGCCTTGGACCTGTTCTCCGATCCCCTCATCGAGCTGCCCGGTGCCGAGCTGGACTTGTGGCCACACTGGCTCGACAGCGCCACGGCCACCGCCTGGTTCCACCAGCTGGCGACGGAAACCCCCTGGGAGCAGCCGCAGCTGTTCATCCACGGGCGACCTGTCGCCGTGCCGCGCCTGGTCGCCTGGTACGGCGATGCCGAGGCCAGCTACCGCTATTCCGGCCTGGAACATCGACCGCTGCCCTGGACTCCGCTGCTGGCCGAGATCCGCGCGCGGGTGCAGGAGGCGGCCGGCCAGCCGCTCAATGGCGTGCTGCTCAACTATTACCGCGACGGCAACGATTCCATGGGCTGGCACAGCGACGACGAGCCCGAGCTGGGCCGCGATCCGCTGATCGCCTCGCTCAACCTCGGCGGCACTCGCCGTTTCGACCTGCGGCGCAAGGGCGCCAGCCGCATCGAGCACTCCCTGGAACTGGCCGACGGTTCGCTGCTGGTCATGCGCGGCGCGACGCAGCATCATTGGCAGCATCAGGTGGCCAAGACCCGCAAGCCGGTGGCGCCACGCATCAACCTGACCTTTCGCCTGATCCGGGGCCGAGCATGAGCGACGACAAGCTGATCGACTTCTCCGCCGAGCGCGGCAAGCGCATCCATGACCTGCACGACAAGAAGCTGGACGAGATGCGTCAGGCCTTCGAACAGGCCCTGCCGCTGGCCAAGGCCAAGAAGAAGTCCAAGGGTAAACCGAAGAAGCGCTGAGCCCCCTGCGCGCCGGTTCCTGTCGACCTGCGGCGCCCTGTCGCGGCGCCCACCTCACCGGATATTGATCCGGATCAATTCCCGCCCGCCTGCCTCCTCTACTCTGAAGCCATGCAAGACAAGGCTCAGACAGGAGGCCGCCATGTTCCTCGATACAGTGGTTCTCGCCGGGATCGGCACAGTTGCCCTGATGGTCGCCTTCTTCGGCGGCGTCGGTTACTTCATCTGGAAGGATGCTCACAGGAAGGCCAAAGCCAAGGCCGAGTGATCCTTCTGAAATAGTGCACGCAAGGCATTTGGGGCGACTTCGGTCGCCCATTTTTTTGCCCGCAGAAAAAGAGGCCCGCGCGCGGCGGGCCTAAACGTGGGTTCAGGGGTGGCGTTGCCAGAGGCGGAACGCCGGTTCGGCGAGGAACAGCACGCACATCAGGCGCAGCACCTGTAGCCCGGTGATCAGCGGCACCGACAGGGCCAGGGCCTCGGCGGTCAGGCTCAGCTCGGCGATGCCGCCGGGCATCATGCCCAGCATCAGCGAGCGCTGATCCAGCGCGCCCAGCCAGCCGAGGGCCTCGGCGGCCAGGGCGGCGGCGCACATGGCCAGCAGCGTGGCGCCCAGCACCAGGGCGAGGAAGCGCGGCGCACGGCGGAAGAACTCGCGGCTGAAGTGACAGCCCAGGGCGCTGCCGATCAGCCACTGGCCCAGTTCGCTGGTGCCAGACGGCAGGCTCAGCGGCTGGTCCAGCCAGATCGCGCCGGCGGCGGCGAACAGGATCGGCCCGAGCAGCCAGGGGTTGGGCTGGCGCAAACGCTGGCCAAGCAGGGCCAGCAGCGCGCCGCCGGCCAGCAGCGCAGCCAGCGCCAGGGGCTGGCTGTGGCTGTGCGTGTGCGCCAGGGTCGGCGCGGCGCCCAGCCAGAACTGGAACAGCGCCGGCACCAGCAGCACCACCAGCAGCAGGCGCAGGCTCTGCCCGGCCGCCACCTCGCCGGCCTGGGCACCGTTGCGCTGGCCGAGGTTGACCATCTCGCTGGCGCCGCCGGGCATGCTGGCGAAGAACGCAGTGGCGCGGTCGTGGCCGGCGGCGCGTAGCAGGGCGATGCCGATCAGGCTGGTGAGGCTGGTGAGCAGGGCGCCGGCCAGCAGCAGGCCGCCGTGGGCCAGCACCTGCTCCAGCACCGCCGGGCTGAAGTGCAGGCCGATGCCGGTGCCGACCAGCCACTGCCCGGCCTTGCGCGCGCCGGGCACTTCGCGCAGGTCCAGGCCGCCCAGGCAGCGCAGCAGGATCACCGCCAGCAACGAGCCGACCATCCACGGCAAAGGCCAGCCTATCAGGCTGGCCAGGGCGCCGCCGGCCGCACCGGCCAGCGGCGTGAGCCACCATTTAGGCATGCGCGGCACGCAGCGAGCGGCGCTTGCGCAGCCAGCGCAGGCCGGGCAGGGCCAGCATCAGCAGGGCCAGGCCCCACAGCGCCACGGTGATCGGGCTGGACCAGAGGATCGCCAGGTCGCCGTTGCTGATCGACAGGGCGCGGCGCAGGTTGGACTCCATCAGCTCGCCGAGGACGAAGCCGAGGATCAGCGCCGACAGCGGGAAGTCCATCTTGCGCAGCAGGTAGCCGAACACGCCGAGGCCGATCATCAGCACCAGGTCGAAGGTGGTGCTGTGCACCGCGTACACGCCAACCAGACTGACGATGGTGATGGCCGGCACCAGGATCCAGCTCGGCACGCTGAGCATGCGGGCGAACAGGCCGACCAGCGGGATGTTCATCGCCAGCAGGATGACGTTGCCGATGAACAGCGAGGCGATCAGGCCCCAGACCACGTCCGGCTGCTGCTCGAACAGCAGCGGGCCGGGGGTGATGTTGTACAGGGTCAGGGCGCCGATCATCACCGCTGTGGTGCCCGAGCCCGGTACGCCGAGGGTCAGCATGGGAATCAGCGAGCCGCAGGCCGAGGCGTTGTTGGCCGCCTCCGGTGCCGCCACGCCGCGCAGGTCGCCGTCGCCGAAGCGGCCGTTGGCGCCGGCCATGCGCTTCTCGCTCATGTAGGTGATGGCGCTGGCGATGGTCGCCCCGGCGCCCGGCAGCACACCGATGACGAAGCCGGCCAGCGAGCTGCGCAGGGTGGTCCACCAGACCGAGGCGAACTCCTTGAAGTTGAACAGCATGCGCCCGCTGGCCTTGACTGCCTTCTGCCCGCTTGTGGTGTGTTCGAGCATCAGCAGCACTTCGCTGACGCTGAACAGGCCGATCACCACGATGACGAACTGGATGCCGTCGGACAGGCCGATGCTGTCGAAGGTGAAGCGGTACACCCCGGTGGTGGCGTCCACCCCGACCGTGGCCAGGCCCAGGCCGATCAGCGCGGCGAGCAGGGTCTTGACCGGCTTGTCGCCGACCATGCCGCCCAGGCAGGCGATGGCGAACACCATCAGCACGAAGTACTCGGCCGGGCCGAAGGCCACCGCCCAGTTGGCCAGGATCGGCGCGAACAGCACCACGCCTATGGTGGCGATGGTGCTGCCGATGAACGAGCTCATGGCCGACAGCGACAGGGCGATGCCGCCCTTGCCCTGGCGCGCCAGCGGGTAGCCGTCGAGGGTGGTCATGATCGCTGCGGCGTCGCCCGGCACGTTGAGCAGGATGGCCGAGATGCGCCCGCCGTACTCGCAGCCCAGGTACACGGCGGCCAGCAGGATCAGCGCGGTTTCCGGCGGCAGGCCGAGGGCGAAGGCCAGCGGCAGCAGGATGGCCACGCCGTTGATCGGGCCCAGGCCCGGCAGCAGGCCGACCACGGTGCCGACGAAGGCGCCGAACAGCGCCACCAGCAGGTTGACCGGCCGGGTGGCCACGTCGAAGCCCTGCATCAAGAAATTCAGCGTTTCCATTTCAGCTCTCCACGAAGGCGGCGAACAGGCCGAGCGGCAGCGGCACGTCCAGCAGGTAGTCGAACAGACCGTACAGCAGGGTGCCCATCAGCAGGCCGCTGAGGGCGCTGGGCAGCAGGCGGCCGCCGAACAGCAGGCCGAGGCCGAAGCCGGCCAGGGCGGTACTGAGCACGAAGCCCAGCGGCTCGAACAGCAGGGCGTAGGCCAGCAGGGCGCCGACGCACAGGCCGACCTTGCGCGCCAGCGCCCAGGAGATCGGCGGGGTCGGCTCGCCGCTCGGTTTGCACAGCAGCCACAGGGCGGCGACGGCCATCAGGCTCAGCAGCAGCAAGGGGTAGGCGCGCGGGCCGACCGGGTCGTAGGAAAAGGGCGCCTGGAAGCCCCAGGCGACCACGGCGAGAAAGGCGCAGACGAGCAGCCACACCGCGGCGAACAGGCGGACGTACATGAGGAGTTCCTCGGGATATTGGGAAGGGGGAAGCGTCGCGAGCGACGGAAAGGCAAGGCGGAAGGCGGCGAGGGGAGGGAGTTGGGTCAACCCAATGACCGAACCGAGCCGCCTTCCAACACAGCCTTTCCTAGCGCAGCAGCTTCCCTACTGGACCAGGCCGAACTCGCCGGCCAGGGCCTTGTAGTCCTGCACCTGCTTGAACACGTAGGCCTTCAGCTCGTCGCCGGTCATGCTCAGCGGGAACAGGTCGCGTTGTTCGCGCAGCTTGGCGAACTCCGGGCTGGCCAGCAGGGTGTCGAACTGGCCTTTCCACCAGGCGAAGTCCGCGTCGCTGACTTCCGGCCCCATGTAGAAGCCGCGGATCACCGGCCAGGTGATGTCGTAGCCCTGCTCCTTGGCGGTCGGCAGGTTGGCCAGTTTGCCCGGCAGGCGCTCGTCGGAGAGCACGGCGATGACGCGGATCTTGTTCGCCGCCAGTTGCGGAGTGACTTCGCCGAGGCCGCTGGAGGTGACCTGCACGTGGCCGCCGAGCATGGCGGTGAGGGTCTCGCCGCCGCCTTCGAAGGCCACGTAGCGCAGCTTCTGCGGGTCGATGCCGGCGGCGCGGGCGATCAGCGCGGTCTGCATCCAGTCCTGGCCGCCGATGGTGGCGCCGGCGCCGAAGACGATGCTGCCCGGGTCCTTCTTCAGCGCCTGCACCAGGTCGTCGAGGGTCTGGTAGGGCGAGTCGGCGCGCACGCTGATGGCGCCGTAGTCGGTGCCGATGCCGGCCAGCCAGCGCACGGCGTTCTCGTCGTAGCGGCCGAACTTGCCCTGGGCCAGGTTGAGCAGGGAGCCGGAGGAGAACGCGGTAATGGTCCCGGCGTCCTTCGGCCGCTGGGCGACCACGGCGTTGTAGGCCACCGCGCCGACGCCGCCGGGCATGTAGGTGACGCGCATCGGCGCCTTGAGCAGGCCGTTGTCTTTCAGGCCGCTCTGGGCCAGCTTGCAGGTCAGATCGAAGCCGCCGCCGGGCTTGGCCGGGGCGATGCACTCGGGGCGCTTGGGCTCGGCCAGCAGCTGGCTGCTCAGGGCGAGGGTGCCGAAGGCGAGGGCGATGCGGGACAGGGCAGTTTTCATCAGCATTCTCCTGTGGAGTTTTATTGTGGCTTACCAGATCGGCAGGCTGTAGCCGACGATCAGGCGGTTCTCGTCCGCATCGCGGGCGAAACTGGAACGGAAGCTGGCGTTGCGCAGGCGCACGTAGAGGTCCTTGAGCGGGCCGCTCTGCACCACGTACTTGAACTCGATGTCGCGTTCCCACTCGCGGCCTTCTTCATCGCTGCCGCTGACCTGGGCGTTGTCGCCGTGGATGTAGCGGGTCATGAAGCTCAGACCGGGGATGCCGAGGCCGGCGAAGTCGAAGTCGTAGCGGGCCTGCCAGGAACGCTCGTCGGCGTTGGCGAAGTCGTTGATCTGCACGAAGTTGACCAGGAAGGGGTCGCTGCCATCGAGGTAGGCGAAGCCGGTGTCGCCGCTCATGTGCTGGTAGCCGAGACCGACCTTGTGCCCGCTATGGGCATAGGAGACCAGGCCGTTCCAGGCCTTGTTGTCGATCTCGCCGGCCTGGGCGGAGCCGCTGTCGTCGCTGATCGAGACGCGCAGGTCGGCGCTCAGGGTGCCGCCGCCCAGGGGCTGGCTGGCCAGCAGGCCGAGGAAGTGCTGGCGGTAGATGTCCTCGACATCGGCGTAGTAGTAGCGCCCGGTCAGGCCCTTGGCGAAGCTGTAATCGAAGCCGGCCAGGTCCATGTGCTCGGCCGTCACGCCACCGGCGAAGCGCTTGTTCTTGCTGTTGAGGATGAGGTCCTCGGAGTTGGTCGAGGCACGGTCGATCACCTTGTCCAGGCGCCCGCCGGTGAAGCTCAGGTTGTCGATGTCGTTGGAGGTCAGCAGGCCGCCCTCGAACACCTGTGGCAGCAGGCGGCTGTCGCTGGCCTTGACCACCGGCAGCTCGGGGATGTGCGAGCCGTAGCGGAACTCGCTTTCGGCGACCTTGACCTTGGCGGTCAGGCCCAGGCGACCGAACTGGTCCGGGGTGCCGCCGTCGTCCTGCACCGGCAGCAGGTCGGTGCCGCTGCGGCCCTTGCCGGAATCGAGCTTGATACCGAGCATGCCAAGGGCGTCTAGGCCGAAGCCGACGGTGCCCTCGGTGTAGCCGGAGCGGATGTCGAGGAGGAAGCCCTGGCCCCATTCCTCGCGCTTGTTCTGGCCATCGTCTTCGCGGAAGTCGCGGTTGAGGTAGATGTTGGTGGTGGTCAGGCTGGCGCTGCTGTCTTCGATGAAGGCAGCATGGGCGCCGGTGGCGCAAGTGGCGGCGAGAATCGCCAGGGCGAGGCGGTTTGCAGGCAGTGCAATAGGCATTGCAGGTGGTCTCCGATTGTTGTTCTTGTCACGCCGGGGCAACCACGCGGCCGGCGCTTTCGCGGGTGGTTCTTGCCACCCTGGTCGCGATCCTAGGGGGCGAAACTTTCGCCAGGCTTTCAGCGTGAAAGAAAGTGCAAGTGGCCTTCACAGGCTGCCCGTGCTGGTTAAACTCGGCGCATAACGACAAGACTTCGGAGTGTGCTGCCGTGCGAATCCTGCTGGTCGAGGACCATCTGCCCCTGGCCGAGAGCGTGGCCCAGGCCCTGCGCGGCGCCGGGCTGACCGTCGATGTGCTGCACGACGGGGTGGCCGCCGAGCACGCCCTGGCCAGCGAGGACTACGCCCTGGCGGTGCTCGACGTGGGCCTGCCGCGGCTCGACGGTTTCGCGGTGCTGGCCCGCGTGCGCGGGCGCGGCAAGACCCTGCCGGTGCTGATGCTGACCGCCCGTGGCGAGGTCAAGGACCGCGTGCATGGCCTCAACCTGGGCGCCGACGACTACCTGGCCAAGCCCTTCGAACTGACCGAGCTGGAGGCGCGGGTCAAGGCCCTGCTGCGCCGCAGCGTGCTCGGCGGCGAGCAGCAGCAGCGCTGCGGCGATCTGGTCTACGACCTGGGCACCCGGCGCTTCAGCCTGCGCGAGCAGCCGCTCAACCTGACCTCGCGCGAGCAGGCCGTGCTGGAGGCGCTGATCGCCCGGCCGGGGCGGGTGATGAGCAAGGAGCAGCTGGCCGACCAGGTGTTCGGCCTGGACGAGGAGGCCAGCGCCGACGCCATCGAGATCTACGTGCACCGCCTGCGCAAGAAGCTGGAGGGCGACAGCGTGCGCATCGTCACCTTCCGCGGCCTGGGTTACCTGCTGGAAGCCACCGGTGACTGAGCTGGCCGCCGGCAGCCTGCGTGGCCGGCTGCTGCGCCGCCTGGCCATTCTGCTGGCGATTCCGCTGCTGATCGGCAGCCTCAGCGCCTACTGGAACGGCCGTGCGGCGGCCGACGACGCCTACGACCGCACCCTGCTGGCCTCGGCGCGGGCCATCGCCGACGGCCTGTATACCGAGGACGGCCTGCTGCGGGCCGATGTGCCCTATGTCGCGCTGGACCCCTTCGCCTACGACCTGGAGGGGCGCATCTTCTACCAGGTCAGCGACCTCGAGGGGCGCCTGGTGTCCGGCTACGACGGCCTGCCGGCGCCACCGCCTGGCACCCCCCGCACCGACGACTACCCGGCGCTGGCGCGTTTCTACGACGGCGAGTTCGACGGCGTCGGCGTGCGCCTGGTCAGCCTGCTGCAGCCGGTCAGCGAACCGGGGATGAACGGCATGGCGGAGATCCGCGTGGCCGAGACCGACGTGGCCCGCGAGCGCATGGCGCGCGGTCTGCTGCTCGATACCCTGTGGCGCATGGGCCTGCTGGCGCTGATCACCCTGGCCCTGGTGTGGCTGGCAGTGAGTGCTGCGCTGCGTCCGCTGGAGCGCCTGCGCGCGGCGGTGGAGGAGCGCCAGCCGGACGACCTGCGGCCGCTGCCGCTGGTCGAGGCGCAGGACGAGCTGCGCCCGCTGGTGGTCTCGCTCAACCATTTCACCGAGCGCCTGCGCCAGCAGTTCGAACGCCAGGCGCAGTTCATCGCCGACGCCTCCCACGAGCTGCGCACGCCGCTGGCGGCGCTCAAGGCGCGCATCGAACTGGGCCTGCGCGAGCACGAGCCGCAGCAGTGGTACGGCACCCTGGAGAAGGCGGCGCAGAGCACCGACCGCCTCACCCATCTGGCCAACCAGCTGCTGTCGCTGGCGCGTATCGAGCGCGCGGCGCGTGCGGTGAGCGAGGGCGGCGCCGAGCGGGTCGAGCTGGCCCAGCTGGTGCGCGAGCTGGGCCTGGCTCTGGCGCCCCTGGCGCACCAGCGCGGCATCGCCCTGGCCCTGGAGGCCGAGGAGGGCGTGGTTGTCCAGGGCGAGCCGACCCTGCTCAACGAGCTGGTCTACAACCTGGTGGACAATGCCCTGGCGCATACCCCGGCAGGTGGCAACCTGGTGCTGCGGGTATGCCGGCCGGCCGTGCTGGAGGTGGAGGACGACGGCCCGGGGATTCCCGCCGAGGAGCGCGAGCGGGTATTCGAGCGCTTCTACCGGCGCAACCCGCAGGGCAGCGGCGCCGGCCTGGGCTTGGCCATCGTCGGCGAGATCTGTCGCGCCCATCTGGCGCGGGTCGAGCTGGAACGGGGCGCCGGCGGTGGGCTGCTGGTGCGGGTGAGCTTTCCGCCGGCCTAGGGCCCTTGTCGTCGCAGCGGCCCCTAGCGCGCCAGGCTCAGCGGCTGCTGGATTTCCAGCAGGTACTGGCTGACCTTGCCGCTGTCCTGCAGGGCCTTGAGGCCGCGGTTGAAGCGCGCCATGCGCTCGGCATTTCCGGGTACCCGCTTCGACAGCAGCAGGTGCAGGCTGTCGCTGCTCAGCGGCTGCGGGTGGAAGCTCAGTTGGCTGCGCTGCTCGCGGCTGAAGCGGCTGTGCAGCATGTCGAAGGCCACCACCTTGTCCATCGGGAAGGCATCCAGACGACCGGCCAGCAGCATGCGCAGGCCCTGCTCTTCGCTGCTTAGGCGCTTGACCCTGAGCAGGCCGTCGCGCTCGGCCTGCTGGAAGGCCTGGCCGTAGTCATAGTCGATGGCGCCGCCGAGGCGCAGCGGTGCGAGGTCGGCGACCTGCTGCCAGTCGAAGGGGCGGTCCTTGCGGTGGAACAGGTAGTAGCCGCTCTCCACCACGGGGTCACTGATGTAGAAGGTCTGCTCGCGTTCGGGGCTGCGCAGCCACACGGCGCTGCCATCACTCTTGCCGCGCTCGGCACTGCGCAGGGCGCGAGCCCAGGGGTAGAACTCCCACCTGACCCGGATGCCTTCTAGGGCAAAGGCTTCTTCGACGATGCGCGAGGCAACGCCGTGGTGGGGCAGATTCTGGCCGAGGTAGGGGCTCCACTCGCCGTTGGTCAGGCGCACCTCATCGGCGCGCGCGGTGCAGCAGAGCAGCAGGGTGAATAGCACGGACAGCAGACGCATGGCACGCTTCCTTACCCGGAACTGAGCGGGGCAGGGCGGAGTCCTCCCGCCCTGCGGCGTACGGCTTGGATCGCCGCCCGGCCAAGTGCCGGGCATGCCAGCAGTCTAGTCGGGGTGCCGGGTTACTGCAGCATGCTGGTGGCCGCTTCCATGGCGGCGGAGAGATCCTCGTCGGCCTGCATGTCGACGTTGGGGTCGAGGCCGAGCTTGGCGAAGGCCGGGATCTTGCTCCAGTCCAGCTGGGTGTAGGGGTGCTCGCTGCCCAGATAGCTCTGCAGGGTGGCGACCTGGACGATGTCGACGTAGTCGGCTTTCGGCGAGTTACGGGTGAAGTCCAGGTGCTGGCTGGGCACTATGGCGATCGGCTCGGGGAACTCCCAGGCTCGCAGGATCTTGTCGCCGATGATCGGGTGGATCTTCTCGATCACGTGGTTGAGGCTGATCGAGTCGGCCAGCAGGGCGTTGTTCTCTTCGGCGTAGGTGAGGATCGGCAGCACGCCGATCTGGTGCACCAGGCCAGCCAGGGTGGCCTGGTCGGGCATCAGGCGGGTGTAGTGGCGGCACAGCACATGGCAGATGCCGGCGATTTCGGTGCTCTTGTTCCACACCTCGCGCATCTTGCGGTCGACCACGTCGCTGGTGGCCTGGAACATCTGCTCCATGGCCAGGCCGGTGGCCAGGTTGCAGGTGTAGTTGATGCCGAGGCGGCTGACGGCCATCTGGATGTCGGTGATTTCCTTGCTGGTGCGCAGCAGCGGGCTGTTCACCACCTTGATGATGCGCGCGGTGAGCGCCGCGTCGTTGCCGATCACCTTGCTCAGGGCCGGGATGCTGACGTTCGGGTCTTCCGCCGCTTCGCGCACCTTGAGTGCCACTTCCGGCAGGGTCGGCAGCACCAGTTCATCGTTGTCGATGGCCTGGATCAGTTCCTCTTGGACTTTCTCGGCAAGCTTGCTCATCTCGGCTCTCGGATCATGCGTCCGCATCAGTCTAGGCGCTGGGGCGAACTTGGTTCAGGTATGCCCGGGTTGTACCGCGTTTGCCTGGGCTCTTGCATCAGCTTTTTCGTCTAGCGCTGGATTTCGCGGTCGGCGTCCAGCTGGTAGGGCAGGTCGAGCAGTTCCAGGCTTGGGCCCTGCGGGCTGCCCAGGTGGATGCGGCCATCGTCCTTGGCATCCTCCTGCAGCACGGCCAGCAGCTCCACGCCCTCGGGCGCGCGGGCAGCCAGCACCACTTCGCCGACGCTGGAGCCGTGCACCGGCGAGAATAGCTCGCTACCCGGCTGCGGCACCTCGCCGGCAGCCAGGCGCAGGTGTTGCAGGCGGCGCTTGAGCTTGCCCAGGTACTGCATGCGCGCGACGATTTCCTGGCCGGTGTAGCAACCCTTCTTGAAGCTGACGCCGCCGACCGCCTGCAGGTTGATCATCTGCGGGATGAATAGCTCGCGGGTGGCGCCGAACACCTGGCCGATGCCGGCGCGCACCTGGCCGAGCAGCCAGTCGTTGAGCGGCGCCTCGTGCAGCTGTGCGGCCAGGCGGCCCTGCAGGGTCTCGGCCTGGGCGGTCGGTACCCACAGCTCGGCGCGCCCGCCGGGTAGCCGGATGGCCAGCAGGTCACCTGCGCGGGCCACGCTGTCGACCTGCTGCGGCAAGTCCAGGCCGAGGGCGAGCAGGGCGCCGTCGCCGCCGGACAGGCCGAAGCGCACCCAGGCGGCGGATTCGTCGGCGAGGGTCGACTTGGAGAACACCGCGTACTTCTTCAGGTCCGCCAGCTGTGCCTCCAGCAGCTCACCGGCCAGGGCCAGCAGGTAGCCGTCGTGGTGCTGGACGATACGGAAACTGGAGAGCATGCGGCCCTTGGGTGTGCAGCGGGCGCCCAGGCTGCAGGTCCGTTCGTCGAGATAGTTGAGGTTGCAGGTGAGCTGGCCCTGAAGGAACTTGGCGGCGTCCGGGCCGCGTACGGCGAGCAGGGCTTCGTGATTGAGCGGGGTGAAGAAGGCGGAGTCGGCCATGGGCGATCGCTGGTCAATAAGTCAGGCCGTCATCATAGAGGCCGTCCGGCACCTTGTCAGCGGGTGCCGAGCGCGCCGTGCGCCGTTATACTGCGCCCCTTTGCACAGGAGCCTGCCGCATGGCCGACGCGACCGAACTGAACCGACTCTTCTGGCACAGCCGCCGCGGCATGCTGGAGCTGGATGTGCTGCTGGTGCCCTTCGTCAAGGAGGTCTACCCCAGCCTGGACGCCGAGGATCAGGCGCGCTACCGCAAGCTGCTGGAGTGCGAGGATCAGGACATGTTCGGCTGGTTCATGCAGCGCGACGAGCCGCAGGATCCCGATCTGCTGCGCATGGTTCGCATGATCCTGGATCGTGTCCAGCCGAAGTGAACACTTCGAATGCCACTGGCAGGCCTCGCGCCTGCTGCTGGCGCTCTATCTGACGGCGCTGGCCCTGGCGCTGCTCACCCTGTTTCTCATCGATTTGCCGCTCTGGGCCGCACTGCTCGGCGCTGCCCTGTGCCTGGCGCAGGCGGCCTGGACGCTGCCGCGCCAGGTGCTGCTCAGGCATCCGGCCGCCTTCACCGGCCTGCGGCGCAACGAGGCGGGCTGGCAGCTGTTCAATGCGCGCGATAGCTGGCAGGCGGTGCAGCTGCGCCCGGACAGCCTGGCCCTGCAGCTGGCGGTGATCCTGCGTTTTCGTCTGGAGGGCGAGCGGCGTACGCGTGCGCTGTGTATCCCGCGCGACGCTCTGCCGCGCGATGTGCACCGGCGCCTGCGCGTGCGTCTGAAGTTCAGCCGGCGTAGGTGGGCGGCGCCAGGATAGTGTCGCGGGCCTCGGGCAGCAGGCCCGGGTAGTCCAGGGTGTAGTGCAGGCCGCGGCTCTCGTGGCGGCGCATGGCCGACTCGATCATCAGCTCGGCGACCTGGGCCAGGTTGCGCAGCTCGATCAGGTCGCGGCTGACCTTGTAGTTGCTGTAGAACTCGTCGATCTCGTCGAGCAGCAGGCGCACGCGGTGCTGGGCGCGCTGCAGGCGCTTGTTGGTGCGCACGATGCCGACGTAGTCCCACATGAAGCGCCGCAGCTCGTCCCAGTTGTGCGCGATGATCACGTCCTCGTCGGAGTCGGTCACCTGGCTGGCGTCCCAGGTCGGCAGCGTTTGCGGCATGTCGACCTGGTCGAGCTGGGCGACTATGTCCTGGGCCGCCGAGCGGGCGTAGACGAAGCATTCCAGCAACGAGTTGCTGGCCATGCGGTTGGCGCCGTGCAGGCCGGTGAAGCTGGTTTCGCCGATGGCGTAGAGGCCGGGCACATCGCTGCGGCCATGCTGGTCGACGACCACGCCGCCGCAGGTGTAGTGCGCCGCCGGCACCACCGGAATCGGCTGACGGGTGATGTCGATACCGAAGCCCAGGCAGCGCTCGTAGACGGTGGGGAAGTGCGACTTCACGAACTCGGCCGGCTTGTGGCTGATGTCCAGGTACACGCAGTCGATACCCAGGCGCTTCATTTCATGGTCGATGGCGCGGGCGACTATGTCGCGCGGGGCCAGTTCTTCGCGTGCATCGAAGCGCGGCATGAAGCGCTCGCCGTTGGGCAGGCGCAGCAGGGCGCCCTCGCCGCGCAGGGCCTCGGTGATCAGGAAGCTCTTGGCCTGCGGGTGGTACAGGCAGGTCGGGTGGAACTGGTTGAATTCCAGGTTGCCGACCCGGCAGCCGGCGCGCCAGGCCATGGCGATGCCGTCGCCGCTGGCACCGTCCGGGTTGCTGGTGTAGAGGTAGACCTTGGCCGCGCCGCCGGTGGCGAGGATGACGAAGCGCGCATGGTAGGTGTCCACTTCGCCGCTGGTGCGGTTCAGGACGTAGGCGCCCAGGCAGCGCTGGCCGGGCAGGCCGAGCTTGCGCTCGGTGATCAGGTCGACCGCCACCCGCTGTTCCTGCAGCTCGATGTTGCTGCGCTGGCGGGTCTGCTGCAGCAGGGTGTTGAAGATCGCCGCGCCGGTGGCATCGGCGGCATGGATGATGCGCCGGTGGCTATGGCCACCCTCGCGGGTCAGGTGGAACTCGAAGCCGCCGTCCTCGCGCTCCTGCTCGTCGTCGCGGGTGAAGGGCACGCCCTGTTCGATCAGCCACTGGATGGCTTCGCGACTGTGCTCGACGGTGAAACGCACGGCGTCCTCGCGGCACAGGCCACCGCCGGCATTGAGGGTGTCGGCGACATGGGATTCGACGGTGTCGGCATCGTCCAGCACGGCGGCGACCCCGCCCTGGGCCCAGAAAGTGGAGCCGTTGGCCAGGTCGCCCTTGCTCAGCACGGCGATGCGCAGGTGCCCGGGCAGGGTCAGGGCCAGGGTCAGGCCGGCAGCGCCGCTGCCGATGACCAGAACGTCGTGCTGATAATGTTGGCTCATCTACTGCTGATTCCGCGAAAAGGACTGCCGAGGGTGACAGCGGCTATGCCTAGTATATAGAGGGGGTGGGCGGCACAATAGCTGGCTTATGACCCAGTAAAATGTTCGGGAACTTTCTTAGTCGTTCGGGTTTCATAAGCAGTCACCGAGGGCGAGCGGCGCTTCAGCGCGGCCGCGATATCGGTCAACAGATCATCAGGCGCCAGGGCAAATCCCTGGCGCCATGCCCCGGGTGGCCGCAGTGGCCCGCGAGGCTTGTTCGGAGGGGAGAACTTTTGCGCAGCGTCCGAGTCTATCTTGGCAGACCGACAGAATGGCCGATGCAGAGCTCCTCCGATATGCACGAGGAGTATTCATGCTAGCCCAGGAAGACGATCAGCAGCTGGTCCTACGGGTGCAGCGCGGTGACAAGCGGGCCTTCGATCTGCTGGTGCTCAAGTATCAGCACAAGATTCTCGGCCTGGTGGTGCGCTTCGTTCACGACAGCCACGAGGCCCAGGATGTGGCGCAGGAGGCCTTCATCAAGGCCTATCGTGCCTTGGGCAATTTCCGCGGTGACAGTGCGTTCTACACCTGGCTGTACCGCATCGCCATCAACACGGCGAAGAACTATCTGGTCTCGCGCGGCCGTCGGCCGCCGGACAGTGATGTAAGTGCCGAGGATGCCGAGTTCTACGAGGGTGACCACGCCCTGAAGGACATCGAGTCACCGGAGCGTGCCATGTTGCGGGATGAGATCGAGGCCACCGTGCACCGAACCATCCAGCAACTGCCGGAGGATCTGCGCACGGCCCTGACCCTGCGCGAGTTCGACGGCCTGAGTTACGAGGACATTGC
Organism: Pseudomonas alcaligenes; assembly: GCF_041729615.1. NCBI lineage: Bacteria > Pseudomonadati > Pseudomonadota > Gammaproteobacteria > Pseudomonadales > Pseudomonadaceae > Aquipseudomonas > Aquipseudomonas alcaligenes. The sequence goes on from NZ_CP154874.1 coordinate 3,735,369, forward strand.
CAATGTGATGCAGTGTCCGGTCGGCACCGTGCGTTCGCGGATCTTCCGGGCGCGCGAGGCCATCGATAAAGCCCTGCAACCTCTGTTGCAGGAAGCCTGAGACAGCGGCGACAGCCAAGAGAGGAACCACCATGAGTCGTGAAGCCCTGCAGGAATCGCTGTCCGCGGTGATGGATAACGAAGCGGACGAACTGGAGCTGCGTCGGGTGCTGGCCGCCAGCGACGATGCCGAGTTGCGCGGCACCTGGTCGCGTTACCAGCTCGCCCGTGCGGTGATGCACAAGGAGCTGCTGGAGCCGCGCCTGGATATTGCCGCCGCGGTATCGGCCGCCCTGGCCGACGAGGCGCTGCCGGCCAAGGCCGTGCGTGGTCCCTGGCGTACGCTGGGGCGTGTCGCTGTAGCGGCTTCGGTAACCCTGGCTGTGCTGGTCGGCGTGCGTTTCTACAACCAGGACGAACTGGCCGGGGCCCAGCTGGCCCAGCAGGGCAACCAGCCCAGCCTGGTGCTGCCGCAGGTCCAGGGTCCGGCCGTGCTGGCCGGCTACAGCGAGGGCGCCGCTGCGCAGCAGAGCCCCGTACAGTCGGGCTCCTCCTGGCATGAGCAGCGACTGCCTACGTATCTCCGTCAGCACGCCCAGCAGGCCGCCGCCAGTGGTGCGGACTCCGCCTTGCCCTATGCGCGTGCCGCCAGTCTGGAAAATCGCTGAGAGGGTGCATGCGCATACTCCCGCTAATCGCCCTGCTCGGCGGCGGCCTGGCAGCTCAGGTTCAGGCCGCTGAAGCGCAGGATTGGCTGCAGCGTCTGGCCCGGGCCGAGCATCAGAGCTTTCAGGGCACATTCGTCTATGAGCGCAACGGCAGCTTCTCCACGCATGGCATCTGGCATCGCGGTGGCGAGACGGGCATCACCGAGCGTCTGCTACAGCTCGATGGTTCGCCGCAGGAAGTGCTGAGGGTCGATGGTCGTCCGCAGTGTGTCAGCGGCGGACTTGCCGACCAGATGGCCGACGTGCAGTGGCCGGCGCGCCATCTCGATGCAGTGCAGCTGGAGAAACTCTACGAGTTGCGCGTGCTGGGGCGCTCGCGCGTCGCCGGCCGGCCCGCCTCGGTATTGGCCCTGGTTCCGCGTGACAGGCATCGCTATGCCTTCGAACTGCATCTGGACGAAGAGAGTGCCTTGCCGCTCAAGTCCCTGCTGATCAACGAAAAGGGCCAGCTGCTGGAGCGCTTCCAGTTTGTCAGCCTGCAACTGGCCGACCGGCTGGCGGAGGATGCCCTGCAACCCGGCAGTGCCTGCAAGGCCGTGAGCCTGGATAAGGTCAGTGAGCTGCCGCCTTCCTGGAAGGCCGGCTGGGTGCCGCCGGGCTTCGAGCTGAACCAGGCCCTGCAGCGCACCAGTCCGGCATCCTCCGAGCCGGTGGCGAGCCTCCTGTATGGCGATGGTCTGGCACGTTTCACCGTTTTTCTCGAGCCGCTGCGCGGCGTCGGTGCCGAGGATGCGCGTAGCCAGCTGGGTCCGACCGCCGTGGTGTCGCGGCGCATGAGCACGGCCGATGGCGACGTGATGGTCACTGTGGTGGGCGAGATTCCCCTGGGTACGGCCGAGCGGGTGGCGCTATCGATGCAGCCCGCTGGCGCCGTCGAGGCGTCGGCGCCGTGATCGAGGAGCAGGGGCGAGTCGTGGCTGTCGAGGCGGGCGCCGTCTGGGTGGAAACGCTGCGCCGGAGCACCTGCTCCAGCTGCTCGGCCAATGCGGGGTGTGGCCAGGGCTTGATGGAAAAGCTCGGCGTCGGGCGCCAGCGCGGGCTGGTGCGGGCGCTCTGTGATCTGCAGTTGCAGGTTGGCGATGCGGTGGTGATAGGGGTGCGCGAGGAGCTGCTGGTGCGTGGTTCCCTGCTGGTCTACCTGTTGCCGCTGTTGTGCCTGTTTGCCGCTGCCGTGCTGGCCCAACAGTGGGGGCTGGCCGAGCCGCTGGTGATACTCGCCGGTTTTGCCGGGCTGGCCATGGGCTGGCTGCTGGTGCGCTGGCGCAGCCGCCGTACCGCACATGAGCCGGCGCTGCAGCCCGTGGTGGTGCGCGTGCTGCTGGCCGGTTGCTGAGATTATCTTGCCGTTTTCTGTGGATGGAGCTGAAGTCGATGCCTAGCCTGAGATCCTCGTTGTCCGGTCTGTGTGCCCTGCTGCTGTTGGGGCAGGTGTCCCTGGCGCGCGCCGAGTTGCCGGAGTTCACCGAGCTGGTGGAGGAGGCTTCGCCGGCGGTGGTGAACATCAGTACCCGGCAGAACCTGCCGCAGCGCGAAGTCGCCATGCAGGGGCAGATTCCCGATCTGGAAGGGCTGCCGCCGATGTTCCGCGAGTTCTTCGAGCGCAGCATCCCGCAGATGCCGCGCGCTCCGGGTGGGCGCCAGCGCGAGGCGCAGTCGCTGGGGTCGGGCTTTATCATTTCCGCTGATGGCTATGTGCTGACCAACAACCATGTGGTGGCCGACGCCGACGAGATCATTGTGCGCCTGTCCGATCGCAGCGAGCTCGAGGCCAAGCTGATCGGTGCCGATCCGCGTACCGACGTGGCTCTGCTCAAGGTCGAGGGCAAGGGGTTGCCGACGGTCAAGCTGGGCAAGTCCGACGAGCTGAAGGTCGGCAGCTGGGTGCTGGCCATCGGCTCGCCCTTCGGTTTCGATCATTCGGTGACTGCCGGTATCGTGTCGGCCAAGGGTCGCAGCCTGCCGAACGAGAACTATGTGCCCTTCATCCAGACCGACGTGGCGATCAACCCGGGCAACTCCGGCGGTCCGCTGTTCAATCTGGATGGCGAGGTGGTCGGCATCAACTCGCAGATATTCACTCGCTCCGGCGGCTTCATGGGGCTGTCGTTCGCCATTCCGATCGACGTGGCCATGGATGTGGCCAACCAGCTCAAGGCCGAGGGCAAGGTCAGTCGCGGCTGGCTTGGCGTGGTGATTCAGGAAGTGAACAAGGACCTGGCCGAATCCTTCGGTCTGGACAAGCCGGCCGGGGCCCTGGTGGCACAGGTTCTGGAGGATGGGCCGGCGGCCAAGGGTGGCTTGCAGGTGGGTGACGTGATCCTCAGCCTCAATGGCCAGCCCATCGTGATGTCAGCCGATCTGCCGCATCTGGTCGGGGCTCTCAAGCCTGGCGCCAAGGCCGAACTGGAGGTGGTGCGCGAAGGCGAGCGCCAGCGTATCGAGCTGGCCGTCGGGGCGTTGCCGGAGGAGGGCGACGAGGTGGCGGTCGGCGAGACTGAAGGTGTCGAGCGCAACAGCAATCGCCTGGGGGTGGCGGTGGCCGAACTGACTGCCGAGCAGAAGAAGGCCCTCGACCTGCGTGGCGGCGTGGTCATCAAGGAAGTACAGAATGGCCCGGCGGCCCTGATCGGCCTGCGCCCCGGCGATGTCATTACCCATCTGAACAACCAGGCCATAGCATCGGCCAAGCAGTTCACCGACGTGGCCAAGTCCCTGCCGGTCAACCGTTCGGTGTCCATGCGCGTGCTGCGCCAGGGGCGGGCGAGCTTCATCACCTTCAAGCTGGCCGAGTAGCTTCGCACCAGGGGTGACAAGGGCGGCCGTGGCCGCCCTTTTTGCGCCCGCCGCCGGCGGCGTCGCGTGACGTCAGGCTCGCCAATCGGGTAGAATTCCCGGCTATTTTTCGGCGGGCAGCCTGCCCGCGGCCTTTTCGAGTGTTGATCCGTGAGTGACCTGAGTCATATCCGCAATTTCTCCATCATCGCCCACATCGATCATGGCAAGTCGACCCTGGCCGACCGCTTCATCCAGATCTGTGGCGGTCTCTCCGACCGCGAGATGGAAGCCCAGGTCCTCGACTCCATGGACCTGGAGCGCGAGCGCGGCATCACCATCAAGGCGCACAGCGTGACCCTGCATTATCCGGCGCAGGATGGCAGGACCTACCAGCTGAACTTCATCGATACCCCCGGCCACGTCGACTTCACCTACGAGGTGAGCCGTTCCCTGGCCGCCTGCGAGGGCGCGATCCTGGTGGTGGACGCCGGCCAGGGCGTCGAGGCGCAGTCCGTTGCCAACTGCTACACCGCCATCGAGCAGGGCCTGGAGGTCATGCCGGTGCTGAACAAGATGGACCTGCCCCAGGCTGAGCCGGAGCGGGTCAAGGACGAGATCGAGCACATCATCGGCATCGACGCCACCGACGCCGTGCCCTGCAGCGCCAAGAGTGGCATGGGTGTGATCGACGTGCTGGAGCACCTGGTCAAGGTGATCCCGCCGCCGGAGGGCGATATCGGGGCGCCGCTGCAGGCGCTGATCATCGACTCCTGGTTCGACAACTACCTGGGGGTCGTCTCCCTGGTGCGGGTCAAGCACGGCCGGGTGAAGAAGGGTGACAAGATCCTGGTCAAGTCGACCGGCAAGATGCACCAGGTCGACAGCGTCGGCGTCTTCACGCCGAAACACACCGAGACCGCCGATCTCAAGGCCGGCGAGGTGGGCTTCATCATCGCCGGTATCAAGGACATTCACGGCGCCCCCGTGGGCGACACCCTGACCCTGTCCACCACCCCGGACGTCGATGTGCTGCCGGGCTTCAAGCGGGTCAAGCCGCAGGTCTATGCCGGCCTTTTCCCGGTCAGTTCCGACGACTTCGAGGACTTCCGCGAAGCTCTGCAGAAGCTGACCCTGAACGACGCCGCCCTGCAGTACGAGCCGGAAAGCTCCGACGCCCTGGGCTTCGGCTTCCGCATCGGCTTCCTCGGCATGCTGCACATGGAAATCATCCAGGAGCGCCTGGAGCGCGAGTATGACCTGGACCTGATCACCACCGCGCCGACCGTGATCTTCGAAGTGGAGATGAAGAACGGCGAAACGATCTACGTCGACAACCCGTCCAAGCTGCCCGACCCGGCCGGTATCCTCGACATGCGCGAGCCGATCGTGCGCGCCAATATCCTGGTACCGCAGGAGCACCTGGGCAACGTCATCACCCTGTGCATAGAGAAGCGTGGCGTGCAGCGCGACCTGCAGTTCCTCAGCAGCCAGGTGCAGGTGTCCTACGACCTGCCGATGAACGAGGTAGTACTGGACTTCTTCGATCGCCTGAAGTCGGTGAGCCGCGGCTACGCCTCGCTGGACTACAGCTTCGATCGCTTCCAGTCGGCCAACCTGGTACGCCTGGACGTGATGATCAACGGCGAGAAGGTCGACGCCCTGGCGCTGATCGTGCATCGTGACCGTGCCCATCAGAAGGGTCGGGTGCTGACCGAGAAGATGAAGGAGCTGATCCCGCGGCAGATGTTCGACGTGGCGATCCAGGCGGCCATCGGCGGCCAGATCATCGCCCGCACCACGGTCAAGGCGCTGCGCAAGAATGTATTGGCCAAGTGCTACGGCGGCGACGTCAGCCGTAAGAAAAAGCTGTTGGAGAAGCAGAAGGCCGGTAAGAAAAGGATGAAGCAGGTCGGCAGCGTGGAAATCCCGCAGGAAGCCTTCCTGGCCGTACTCAAGGTGGATAGCTAATCCCTATGTCGTTCAACTTCCCGCTGATTCTGGTCATCGCCGTTGCGGTTTGCGGTGCGTTAGCCCTGCTTGATCTGCTGTTGCTGGCGCCGCGGCGACGGGCCGCCATCGCCACCTACGAAGGCCAGGTCGGTGAGCCGGACGAGCAGGTTCTGCAACGCCTGAACAAGGAGCCCTTGCTGGTCGAGTACGGCAAGTCCTTCTTCCCGGTGCTGGCCATCGTCCTGGTGCTGCGCTCCTTCCTGCTTGAGCCGTTCCAGATTCCCTCGGGCTCGATGAAGCCGACCCTGGAGGTGGGCGACTTCATCCTGGTCAACAAGTTCGCCTATGGCATCCGTCTGCCTGTGGTGGATACCAAGATCGTCGAGGTCGGCGATCCGCAGCGTGGCGACGTGATGGTGTTCCGCTACCCGAGCAATCCGAGCATCAACTACATCAAGCGCGTGGTGGGCCTGCCGGGCGACCGTATCAGCTACACCCAGGGCAAGCGCTTGCTGGTCAACGGCACTCCGGTGGCGGAAAGCCTGATCGGCGAAGAACCGGGTTCCCTGGGGCGGGCGCTGCTGTTCAGGGAGAAGCTGGGCGAGGTGGAGCACATGATTCGCAAGCAGCTGCACCGCAATATCCAGCCCGGCGACGAGTGGGTGGTGCCCCAGGGGCACTACTTCATGATGGGCGACAACCGCGACGATTCCAACGACAGCCGCTACTGGAACGATGCTCATATCCCGAAGGAGGAGTGGGGCATGGTTCCGGACCGCAACATCGTCGGCAAGGCCTTTGCCGTGTGGATGAGCTGGCCCGATCCCAAGCTGCGCAGCCTGCCGCACTTTTCCCGGGTCGGCCTGATCCGCTGACGAGTCGAATCTGTGCGGCGCTGTTCAATCGAGCGGCGCCTGCCTATATATAGTCACGACAGCACAATAACTCTGAAAATTGGGGTCGCATGATGGTTACGCATTCGCAGAAAGGTATGTCCCTGCTCGGCTGGCTCATGGTGCTGGCGCTGGTAGCATTCTTTGCCAGTACGGCATTCAAGATGCTTCCGCACTACATGGACTATATGGCCATGGAGAAGATGATTACCGAGGTGGAGAAAGATCCCTCGCTGGAGATATCCACCGTCAATGCCTTCTATGAACATATGCAGAAAGGCATGCAGGTTAACAACATCCGAGATATCAACTTGAAAGAAGCAGTGACGATCAAGCTGGAAGACAGGGACTTTCAGGTTCATCTCAGTTATGAGAAGCGCGAGTCGCTGATCCAGAATCTCGACCTGGTAGCCAGGTTCGATAAAGAATTTCGTGTCCGCGCCCAGTGAGCCAGTCCCTCTCCCGCCTCGAGCGCCAGCTCGGCCATAGTTTCCAGAACCAGGAGCTGATGCTCCTGGCCCTGACCCATCGCAGCTTTGCCGGGCGCAACAACGAGCGTCTGGAGTTCCTCGGCGACGCCATTCTCAATTTCGTGGCCGGCGAGGCGCTGTTCGAGCGTTTCCCGCAGGCGCGCGAGGGCCAGCTATCGCGTCTGCGTGCGCGGCTGGTCAAGGGCGAGACCCTGGCCGTGCTGGCTCGCGGTTTCGAGTTGGGCGAATACCTGCGCCTGGGCTCGGGTGAGCTGAAAAGTGGCGGTTTCCGCCGCGAGTCGATCCTCGCCGACGCCCTCGAGGCGCTGATCGGCGCCATCTACCTGGATGCCGGCATGGATGTGGCGCGCGAGCGGGTGCTGGCCTGGCTGGCCAACGAACTGGACAGCCTGACCCTGGTCGATACCAACAAGGATCCCAAGACCCGCCTGCAGGAGTTCCTCCAGTCGCGCGCCGTCGAGCTGCCGCGCTACGAGGTGGTGGATATCCAGGGCGAACCGCATTGCCGTACCTTCTTCGTCCAGTGCGAAGTGGCCCTATTGAACGACAAGACCCAGGGGCAGGGCGCCAGCCGGCGCATCGCCGAGCAGGTCGCCGCCGCCGCCGCGCTGGTGGCGCTGGGTGTGGAGAACAGTCATGACTGATGCACCCGTGAGCCGTTGTGGCTATGTCGCCATCGTCGGTCGCCCCAATGTGGGCAAGTCGACCCTGCTCAACCATATCCTCGGGCAGAAGCTGGCGATCACCTCGCGCAAGCCGCAGACCACCCGCCACAACATGCTCGGCATCAAGACCGAGGGCGAGGTGCAGGCCGTCTATGTCGACACGCCCGGTTTGCACAAGCACAACGACAAGGCGCTCAATCGCTACATGAACCGCAGCGCCTCGACCGCCCTCAAGGACGTCGACGTGGTGGTGTTCGTGGTCGACCGTACCCGCTGGACCGACGAGGATCAGCTGGTGCTGGAGAAGGTCCAGCACGTGAAGTGCCCGATCCTGCTGGCGGTGAACAAGGCCGACCGCCTGGAAGACAAGAGCGAGTTGCTGCCGCATCTGGAGTGGCTGGCCACGCAGCTGCCGCAGGCCGAGGTGGTGCCCATCTCCGCCCTGCATGGGCAGAACCTGGATACCCTGGAGCGCCTGGTTGCCGAGAACCTGCCGGAATCCGAGCACTTCTACCCGGAAGACCAGATTACCGATCGCTCCAGCCGTTTTCTCGCTGCCGAGTTGATCCGCGAGAAGATCATGCGCCAGCTCGGCGCCGAGTTGCCCTACCAGATCACCGTGGAGATCGAGGAGTTCAAGCAGGAGGGCCGCATCCTGCACATCCACGGCCTGATCCTGGTAGAGCGTGACGGGCAGAAGAAGATCATCATCGGTGACAAGGGTGAGCGCATCAAACGCATCGGTCAGGAGGCGCGCAAGGACATGGAAACCATGTTCGACTCCAAGGTGATGCTCAACCTCTGGGTCAAGGTGAAGGGCGGCTGGTCCGATGACGAGCGCGCGCTGCGGTCGCTGGGCTACACCGACTTCTGACCCCATGCTCTCCGGCGCGTTTCCGGCCTTCGTCCTGCACAGCCGGCCCTATAAGGAAACCAGCGCGCTGGTCGACTTCCTCACGCCCGAGGGACGCCTGCGCGCCGTGCTGCGCGCTGCGCGGGGCAGGGCAGGCAGCCTGGCGCGACCTTTCGCTCCGCTGGAGTTGGAGCTGCGCGGGCGTGGCGAGCTGAAGAACGTCGCCCGCCTGGAGTCTTCCGGCATCGCGCACTGGCTGCAGGGGCAGACCCTGTATAGCGGCATGTACCTGAACGAGCTGCTGCTGCGCCTGTTGCCGGCCGAGGATGCTCATCCCGCCCTGTTCGATCACTATGCCCTGACCCTCCAGGCGCTGGCCGCCGACCCGCCGCTGGAGCCGCTGCTGCGCGCCTTCGAATGGCGCCTGCTGGACGAGCTGGGCTATGGTTTCGCTCTGGATGTCGATATCGCCGGCCAGCCGATCGCCCCTGATGGCCTCTATCGCCTGCTGCCGGACGCTGGCCTGGAACCGGTGGGCCAGCTGCAGCCTGGCCTGTTCCAGGGTGCCGATCTGCTGGCCATGGCCGAGGCGGACTGGAGCTCCGCCGGCGCCCTGGCCGCGGCCAAGCGCCTGATGCGCCAGGCCCTGGCCCCCCATTTGGGCGGTCGACCCCTGGTCAGCCGCGAACTCTTCATGACTCTCAAGGAACCTGCCCGTGACTGAAGCCAACCGTATCTTCCTCGGCGTCAACATCGACCACGTCGCCACCCTGCGCCAGGCCCGCGGCACCCGCTACCCGGACCCGGTCAAGGCCGCGCTGGATGCCGAGGAGGCCGGCGCCGACGGCATCACCGTGCACCTGCGCGAAGATCGCCGGCACATCCAGGAGCGCGACGTGCTGCTGCTCAAGGAAGTGCTGCAGACGCGCATGAACTTCGAGATGGGGGTCACCGACTTCATGCTCGACTTTGCCGAGCGCATCCGTCCCGAACACGTCTGCCTGGTGCCCGAGACCCGCCAGGAGCTGACCACCGAGGGCGGCCTGGATGTGGCCGGCCAGGAGGCGCGCATCCTGGCGGCGGTGCAGCGCCTGGCCAGGCTCGGCTGCGAGGTGTCGCTGTTCATCGATGCCGAGGAGCGGCAGATCGAGGCGGCCCGGCGCATCGGTGCGCCGGCCATCGAACTGCACACTGGTCGCTATGCCGATGCGCACACGCCCGAGGAGGCTGCTCGTGAGCTGGCACGCATCCGCGATGGCGTGGCCTGTGGCCTGGCCCATGGCCTGATCGTCAATGCCGGCCACGGCCTGCACTACCACAACGTCGAGCCGGTGGCGGCGATTGCCGGGGTGCACGAGCTGAACATCGGTCATGCCATCGTCGCTCATGCCCTGTTCGTCGGTTTCAAGGGGGCGGTGGCCGAGATGAAGCAACTGATCGTCGCGGCTGCCGCGCGTGGTTGAGGTCTAGTGCGCGTTGAGCGCGTGTTCGCGGTGGCTGCGCAGGATGCGCGCATAGGTGCCGTTGTCGCGCAGCCGGCGTAGCGAAGCGTCGAACTGCGCGATCAGCTCCCTGGCCCCCGGGCGATTGCGCGGCACGATCAGGTGCAGGCTGTTGCGCGCCAGGGTCGCCCGGGATTCGCGCAGTGCATCGACGCCCAGGCCGGCCTGGCGGATGGCGCGCTGGCCGAGCAGGTCGTCGGCCACGAAGAAGTCGTCGCGGCCCAGGGCGATCAGCCTGGCGCAGGTGCTGAGGTCCTGAGGCTCATGGCGCTGCAGGCGACCTGACTGCAGCAGTGGCAGCAGAGGCTTTGGCGGTTGCCAGCCGAGCGGCAGGCACAGGCGCTTGTCACTCAGCTGGTCAGGCTCCAGGGGCTGGTCGCTGCGGCTGAAGACTTTCTGGGTGGTTTCGTAGAGCGCTGCGGAGTAGAGGAATTCGGCCTCGCGCTCCGCCGAGGGCAGATAGGGGAAGGTGGCATCGAACTGGCCCTTGAGCGTGGCCTGGTAGCCGCGTTTCCAGGGCAGCCAGGCCAGTTGGGGCTGGTGGTTCGCCTCGTGCAACGCCAGCAGGACCAGCTCGGTGAGCATGCCGCCATTGGGCAGTGCCTGCCCGGTGAAGGGTGGGTACTGATCACCGGTCACCAGTTTCAGCGGTGCGGCGCTTGAAGTTCCGGCGCATAGCAGCAGAAGTGCCGCCAGCGCTTGCGGGCAAATTCTCATGAGCTCTGACGGGCCTTGGGTCTGTACGGCCCAGGGCCGCCAGAGTCAGTCTAGCCTTGGTTCACATCATTTTGCGCAGCTGGTGCAGGCGATGCTGCAGGCTGACGGCCCAGCCGGGACTGGCCTGGCCGGTACCGGCCAGCTCCAGGCGCGGGTGCCGGGCGATCGTCTGGTTGAGGATGGGCTCCTGGGCCGCGCTGACATCCACGAAGAACAGATGCTTGCCTTCGTGCAGCCTGTCGGCGAAGCGGCGGAAGACTTCGTTGGGGCGTTGCAGGCCGAACAGGCTGCCTTCCCAGAGGCTGAAGCCGAACAGGGCGGCGGCGAGGAAGAGGAAGGGAATCCAGCCTGCCGGGCTGCTGGTCCAGTCGTTCAGCCAGGCCAGCAACAGCACCAGTGCGGCCAGTGCCAGCCCGACCAGGCTGCCGATGCGCCCGGAGTGGACGATGTCCTGCTTGAGTATCGAGGGCACGTCGTGCAGATGGTGCTGCTCCACTTCCGCGTCCCGCTCGCTCAGCACATGAATCTGCTCGGTGGCGATGCCGCCGGCTTCGAGCTCGCTTTCCAGCTTCTCCAGGTCGTCCAGGTTGTCGCTGATGTAGTAATGCCGGTTCATCGCACACCTCCCATCGTTGCGGACCGGTTCCCCCGAGCGGTCGTGGTTGACCTCTACAGTGTAGTCAGGTCCAGGCCGGCCGGGCTGGTCCGGCCGTCGTCGATGATGATGCGGTCGCGCCCCTCGCTCTTGGCCCGGTACAGGCACTGGTCGGCGCGCTGCAGCCACAGGCTCCAGGGCTCGTCCTGGCGCAGCAGGGCGCCGCCGATGGATACCGTCACCGCCCCGCCGGGGCCGCGCAGGTTGTCGCGCACGCTCTGCAGCAGGTGCCGCGCCGCGGCTTCCAGGCCCTTGGCATCGCTGTCCGGCAGGAGCAGTAGGAACTCCTCGCCGCCAAAGCGGAACAGCCGGTCTTCCTGGCGCGAGCCGGCCTTGATCAGCTGGACGAAGTCCACCAGTACCTGGTCGCCGGCGTGGTGGCCGTAGAGGTCGTTGATCTGCTTGAAGTGGTCCAGGTCCATTGCCAGTACGCCATAGGGGCGGCCGTGACGGCGCTTGCTGGCGACGGCGATCTTCAGTTCCTCGTTCATCGCCCGGCGGTTGCGCGCCCCGGTAAGCGGGTCCTGGATGGCCAGCAGTTGCAGCTGGTCGCGCTGGGTGCGGGTGCGGTAGGCGAAGATGAAGGTCAGCACGCCGGCCATGGCGTTGGTCACCAGGAAAGAGACCATCTGGTAGTGGCTGTCGAACACGCTGCCGGGCACCCAGAGGGCGTGGCCGACCAGGCCGGCCAGTACCAGCAGGGTGGCGACTATCGCCTTGCCCGGCGAGACCATGAAGAAGTTGAAGAGGATCAGCGGGTAGATCCAGAACAGGCCGTTGACCCCCAGGTTGATGGCGATCAGCGTGGCGCCCACGGAGAAGACTCCGGCCAGGTACAGGCCGGGTTTTTCCGTGTCGCCGGTGCGCCAGGCGTAGACCACGGCGGCCAGGGTCGACAGCACTATGATGGTATCGGCGATGCCTACCAGGTAATTGCCCTGCAGCAGGCGATAGATGGCATAGGGCGTGATGCCGAGCACGCCGATGATGCCCATCAGGGTGATGATGGATAGCTGGAAGTTGTTGCGCAGTCGCTTGAACATCAGCGCTTTCTCGGGCCTTGGGCTCCGCTTGTTGTTATGCGGTCAAGGATGCAGCGCTTTGAATCAATCGGCAAGGAACTGCTAGGCAAAGTGCCAGTATTATTTCTTGCCCAGGGTGATCTGGCGGCTGGGGGTGCCCCAAGTCTGGCCGCTGACGCCCTTGGCGATCTGCTGGATCTCGCCACCGGAGTTGAGGAAGGCGGCGACTTGCGCTTCGAGGGATTCGCGGGTTTCCACGGCCGGTTGTGGCTTGGGCTGCTGGGTGGACTTCTTGACGCGCATGGTTCCCCCTGAGGAATCGTTGGATGACTGAGCGAAATGGCGGGGATAAAAAAACCGGCCCGTAGGCCGGTTCCTTTACGGGCGAGAAGATCAGATGACCTGAACTTCGTCAGCCTGCATGCCTTTCTGGCCTTGAACGGCGATGAAGGAAACCTGCTGGCCTTCCTTCAGGCTCTTGAAGCCGCTGCTCTGGATGGAGCGGTAGTGCACGAACAGGTCGGCGCCGCTTTCCGGAGTGATGAAGCCGAAGCCTTTCTCATCGTTGAACCACTTGACGGTGCCGGTTTGACGTACGGACATGGGATGTCTCCTTGAACAAAGTGAACATGGCGCTGGAACTGCCCAGACCATGACTGAGTGCAAAGAGCGAAGAAACCGAGGGTCGGAGCCATGACACATGCAGCACAGTCCGATCACACTACAGGGAAAGGGCCCAATCGCCTAATGATTTCTGCTTTTTTCCGGTAAACGGCGGGCTTTCAGGGGCAGCGGCGCAGGTCGACGGCGCCGACGAAAGGGTTGCCCCAGCCCATGATGCAGGCAATGCGCTGGTTGCGTTGGCGCTCCCAGGGCTGCACCGGGTAGTGCCGGCTCCAAGCCGTGAACAGCTGGCGTTCCTGCCTCGACAGGCGCAGGCCATAACGCTGACTCATGTAGAAGTAGGTGCGCGCGATCATGCCGCGTACCCGCGGGCGCGGCATCGCCTTGCCGGCCTCGAAGTCTACCACCATCGGGCAGGCGCCATACTGGCTCGGCTGCTGTGGCAGCCAGGCGAAGGGCAGGTTGCTGCGGTCGCCGTTGATCTCGCCGATGCTCGGCACCAGGTTGAACAGGTCCGCCTCGGCCTGGCGGAAGGTCGCGTCGTGGCGGGCACAGTGCGCGCGCCCGCCCTGCTGCCAGCAGCGGCGCTGGTGGCCGATGACCCAGGCCGGTACCAGGTGTTCCCATTCGATGCGGGCGGCGCGCTGCGGGTTCTTGCGCGGCCGGTAGCCGCAGCTGTGCAGGTCGACCCGCTTGCCGCTATAGCGGCAGCCGCAATAGAACTCCAGCGACTGCGGGGCATAGAGCCGCCAGGCGATCTTCTTGGCTTCGCTGAAGGTGCGCGGTGGGGCGGCGAGGGCGGACAGGGCGAAACAGCAGAACAACAGCAGGGCACAGCGCATGGGCATGGATACGGCATCCCGAAAAGCGCCGCATCATACCGATCGCTACGTGCCTGCCAATCGTGGCACGGCGCTGGCCAGGCTCGACTGCTTAACAGTTCCACCGCCTCGGGCTGACAGGCGGGGCGCGGCGCAGCATCATGCACGCCAGTGCAACAAGCGAGGTAATCAGCAGTGCTCACCGAGCAGTTCCTGGTGTATGCGGCGCAGAGCGTCGCGGGGCGGGTGCGTGCGCACAACGAGGACGCCGTGCTGTGCCAGCCGCGACTCGGCCTGTGGGCGGTGGCCGATGGCATGGGCGGACACCAGTGCGGCGAAGTCGCCAGCGCCCTGGCCCTGGAACAATTGCAGCAGGCGATCGAGACCGGCAGTGACCTGGAACAGGCCATCCACGCCGCCAACCGGGCCATTCTCGCTGCGGTGCAGGAGGAGGGCGGGCGGCGCATGGGCAGCACCCTGGTGGCCGTGCGCATCGCCGAGGCGGACTTCGAGGTGGCCTGGGTCGGCGACAGCCGCGCCTACCGCATCAGCCTGGACGGCATCGAGCGCCTGACCCGTGACCACAGCTGGGTGCAGGCGATGATCGACGCCGGCGAGATGAGCGCCGAGCAGGCCCGCCAGCATCCGCGGCGCAACATCGTCACCCAGTGCCTGGGGCAGGACGTGCAGGCCCTGGAGGTCGGCCGCGTACAGGGCAGCCTGGCGCCCGGCGAGTTGCTGCTGCTGTGCAGCGACGGCCTCAGTGGCGAGCTGGAGGATGAGCAGATCCTGGCGCTCTGCGCCGCGGCCGCGACCCTCGACGAACTGGTCGAGCGGCTGGTGGGGCTGGCCAACCAGCAGGGCGGCAGAGACAATATCTCCTGCATCGTGCTGGGCCGCAGCCTGGCCGACACGGCGGCAACCGACGCCCGGCCGCGCAACTTCATCAGCCGCTGGCTGCAATCGCGCAAGCACTAACCATCGACGCAGATCCCATGAGCGACACTTTGCTTGAAATTCCCGGTTATCGCGTGCACGGCCAGCTGGGCAAGGGCGGCATGGCCGAAGTCTTCCTCGCCACCCAGGAGTCGCTGCATCGAAAGGTGGCGATCAAGGTGCTGCGCAGTGCCGAGGACCAGACCTTCAGCCAGCGCTTCGTCAAGGAAGCGCACATAGTCGCCTCGCTCAATCATCCGTCGATCATCACCATCCACGATATCGACCAGCTGGCCGATGGCCGCCACTACCTGGCCATGGAGTTCCTCCCCGGCGGCGACCTGGCCCGGCACAAGGGCGAGCTGTTCGCTCCCGAGCGTGCCCTGCAGATCGTCCGCCAGGTCGCCAGCGGCCTGGCCGTGG
This sequence comes from Pseudomonas alcaligenes, assembly GCF_041729615.1. Lineage (NCBI taxonomy): Bacteria > Pseudomonadati > Pseudomonadota > Gammaproteobacteria > Pseudomonadales > Pseudomonadaceae > Aquipseudomonas > Aquipseudomonas alcaligenes. The sequence goes on from NZ_CP154874.1 coordinate 3,750,463, forward strand.
TCCATGACAAGGGCCTGGTGCACCGCGATGTGAAGCCGGCCAACATCCTCTTCCGCGGCGACGGTACCGCCGTGCTCACCGACTTCGGCGTGGCCAAGGATGTGGACATCGACAGCGAGCTGACCCAGTTCGGCGTGGCCGTCGGCAGCCCGGCCTACAGCAGCCCGGAGCAGGCCCAATGCCAGCCCCTGGACGCGCGCAGCGACATCTACAGCCTGGGTGTGATCCTTCTGGAGATGCTCACCGGCAACAACCCCTATCGCGGCGGCAACTACACCCAGACCGTGGTCAACCACGTGCAGATGGAGCCGCCACCTCTGCCCGATAGCCTGGGTGCCTTCCGTGGCGTGCTCGCACGCATGCTGGCGAAGCAGCCCGAGGAGCGCTTCGCCGACTGCCGCGCGCTGCTCGCCGCACTGGACGAGGTGGAGCTGAGCGACCTGGAGCAGACCCAGCTGCGCCCGGCGCTGCCGCTGCCCGAGGCGGCAGCCGTGGCGCAGAAGCCGCGCAAGCGCCGTTCGGCCATGCCGCTGCTGGTGGTGCTGAGCGTGCTGGTGCTGCTCGGTACCCTGGCTTCGGCCGGCCTGTATATCCAGCAGCAGCGGCAGATCGCCGTGCTGCTCGAGCAGGCCGAGCAGCGCTTCGCCGCCGGCCAGCTGAGCGAGCCGGCGCAGGACAGTGCCGAGCACTACTTCAACCAGGTGCTGGCCATCGACGCTGGCAGCGACGAGGCCCTGGCCGGTCTGCAGCGCATCCGCGAGGTGCGCATCGGCGCGCTGCTGCAGCAGGCCGAGCAGCGCCTGGCTGACGGCCTGCTGACCGAGCCGGCCGGGGACAACGCCGACCACTATTTCCGCCAGGCCCTGCTGATCGACCCGCAGCACGCGGCCGCCCTCGATGGCCTGCAACGCGTGCTGGCCGCGCGCATCGCCCGCTATCTGCAGCTGGCCGAACGCAGCATCGCCGACAAGCGCTTGCTGCTGCCTGCCGAAGACAGCGCCGTGCACTATTACCGGCAGATTCTCGGTTGGGCGCCGGACAATGCCGATGCCCTGGCCGGCCTCAATCGCGTGGCCCTGCTGTACCGCGACCTGGCCAAGGGCGCCTACCGGCGTGGCGACTTCCCCGGTGCCCTGGCCATGATCGAGCGCGGCCTCGAGGCCGAGCCGCAGAATGCCGAGCTGCTGAGGATGCACGGCGAGCACCAGCAACTGCTCGCCGAGGCCCGTGCCGCCAGTGCGCGTGCGGCCGCCGAGCGGGCCGCGCGCGAGGAACAGGAGCGCCAGAGCAACCCGCTCAAGCGCGCCTGGAACAATATCTTCGGCCAGTGACCGACAGGACCCACCCATGCTCAAGCTGCACTTCAAGGACAGCCGTCAGGCGCCCATCTGGCTGGTCGAGGAACGCTTCACCCTCGGGCGCGACAAGCGCAATACCCTGGCCCTGGATGATGCCGGGATCAGCGCCTTCCATGCCGAGATCCGCCAGGAAAATGGCCTCTACTACGTCAGTGACTGCGACAGCGAGCTGGGCACCTTCGTCAACGACGAGCGTATCGCCAGCCGCTACCAGTTGCGCTCCGGCGACAGCCTGCGCCTTGGCGAAGTGGAGCTGCAGCTGAGCGATCCGGCCAAGGCCAAGCCGCGCAACGAGGCCAGCCAGCGCTGGTTCCTGCAGGTGATCCAGGGTGAGCACGAGGGCAAGAAGTTCCACGTCAGCGGCTCCATGACCTTCGGCCGCTCGGTGAAGTGCGAGCTGTGCTTCAGCGATGCCCAGCTGTCGCGCCGGCACTGCGAGTTCTTCCTCAAGGACGATGTGCTGGAGGTCAAGGACCTGGCCTCGGCCAATGGCCTGCTGGTCAATGGCGAGAAGACCGGCGCCGCCGTGCTCAAGCCCGGTGACCAGGTGCGCATGGGCTCGGTGACCCTGCTGGTGATCGGTCCGCGGGTCGAGGTGCAGGCGGTGGAGGAGGAGAACGAGGACGCCACCCTGTTCGTGCGTGCCGTCGACCTGCCCAAGCCGGCGGCCGGCAAAGCGTCCAGGCCCGGTGCCGCGCCCACCATCAATCCGCTGCGCGCGGCCGCCCAGGCTCAGGCCGCGCCGGCGCCGGCCGGCAAGCGCGGAGCGGCGCTGCTGCCGCTCGGCCTCGGCCTGGTGCTGTTGGCGGCGGCCCTGGGCGGGGCGCTGCTGCTGTTGTGATGCCCGATTGGTGAGTGTGCCTGGCGCAGCCTGACAGTGTTCCCTGGCCCCTGGCTGGGTAGGCTAGGCCGCTGACCCTGGAGATCGGAGTGCCCGTGAAGCTGCTACCCCTGCTGGCCTGTGCCGGATTGCTGAGTTGCCTGTCGTCCCCGGTCCTGGCCTGGTCCAACCACAGCCTGGGCAGCCTGCTGGCCCTGCGTGACCGGCCCGAGCTGCACCAGGACGTGCGCGTTGAGCCGCTGGAGGCCTTCCTGGCCGACCAGGCTATCGCCCTCGAGCGCCTGCTGGACGAGCAGGAAGCCTTCGCCCGCGAGCATTTCGCCTACTACCCGGCGCGCCCGGATGCGCTGCGCTGGAGCGCCACCGGCACGGGCGACCGCCGCGCCGCTTTCCTCCGGGCCCTGCGCATCAATCCCGAAGTCCGGCTGGCCAGCTTCATCCAGCAGCTGCCGGGGCAGGATGCCGGCGGCCGGCCGCTGCTCGGCAGCGACCAGGTGCTGGTGTTCCACAAGGTCGGCCCCTGGACCCACTGGCGCTACCTGGGCCTGCGCGCCGGCGAGTCGGTTCCGGCGCTGCAGGTGCTGGCCAGCGCGGCGGACGAGCCGGACTACGGCCACGACATCAACCTGTTCAGCGACAACCCCGGCGAGGCGGGGCAGCACTACAACTTCGGCCCGCAGCCGTTCGGCGACGCGCGCTTCGAATACTCCTCGCAGGCGCCGTTCCATATCGGCTACTACCACGAGGCGGCGCTGATCTTCGCCGCTGCGCCCTACCTGGGGCAGACCCTGCCGCACTGGCGCATCTACCAGTACAGCGGCCTGGCCCGTCTGGCCTTCGCCAGCGGCCACCCCTACTGGGGCTACCGTTTCCTCGGCTGGGCCATGCACTACCTGCAGGACCTCACCCAGCCCTACCACGCCAGGGTGCTGCCGGGGGTGAGCAGCGCCGGCATGGTGCTGATCGCGGCCAAGGCCGAGGCCGGCTACCCGCAGGCGCGCGAGGCGGCGATCCAGCGCGTGGCCGACCGTCACACCGCCATCGAGCAGTATCAGTTCGATCGTATGCAGGCGCTGCTCCGGGACGGCCAGGAGCAACATCCGCTGCTGAGCGCCTATGCCCGGGTCGAGGCCGATGCCGGCTACCCGGCCTTCGGCGTGGACTACGCGGCCCAGGTGGTGGCGGCCGAGTCCCATGCCCGCGCCGACGAGTTCGATGCCCTGATCGGTGAATGGATGGCACGCGGCAGTGCGGCCCGTGGCTTCAGCGAAGGCAACCGGCTGCAGTCGGTGCAGCCCGATCCGGCTCTGGAGCTTCTGCTGGTCGAGCTGTTCCGCCACTTCGGTGCCCACAGCCGCAACGCCCTGGCGGCGGTGCAGGCCGATGCGACCGAGGTCGCCGCTCAGCGCTGATACCACAGTTCCCGGCGCTGCAGCGGGGTCTGCGGCGGCAGCAGTGGGTTGTCCAGCTCGATGACCCGGCGCTGTTGCAGATTCGCCTGGCGCAGGTCGTCGCCGTGGTGCTGCAGGAACAGGTGCTCGAAGGAGCCGTCGGCCAGGGCCTTTTCCAGGCCCAGTTCCACGGTTTCGGCCAGCTCCGGGCGCTGCCTGGAGAAGAAGAAATACAGCGCAGTGGGGTAGTGCAGGACCAGGTGGCGGTCCAGCACCAGATCCGCAGAGTTCTGGTGGCGCAGCTCGGCGCGGGCCTCCAGCACCGAGCGCGGGAAGTAGTCGAAGCGCCCGGCCTGCAGCATGAGGAACAGGCTGTCGTAGCTGGAACTGGTCTCCACGCGCAGCTCATGACCGCGCAGAATCAGGGTGTCCGGCCAGTCGTGCCCCTGTCCTGCGCTGAGCTTGCGCAGGTCCTCCAGGCTGCGCACTTCGCGCAGCAACTGCGCCCGGTCGGCGCGCAAGAGAGCGATGCGCCAGCCGTACAGCCCCCGGTCCAGCGGGATGCGCACCGGCAGCAGGCGTCGCTCGCGCTCGACGCTGGTCATGGTCCAGACCACGTCCACCGCTTCGTTCTGCTCCAGGCCGAGCAGGGCGCGGCCCTGTTCCATATGGTGCTGCGAGGGTTCGATGCGCAGCGGGCTGCCCGCCCGGTCCAGGGCCAGCTGCAGCAGCGCCAGCGGGTAGGCCGGGCGGAACTCGTCGCCGGCCGGCGCCCGCGGATAGCGCAAGACCCCCTCCGCGGACAGGCAGGGCAGGGCGATCAGCAGCAGGGTCAGGAGCCAGGGCAGGCGCCGCAGGGGCATCGATTGCAGTCCTTCGCACAGCATCGTGGTGCGCGCATTATGCCAGCCCCCGAGGCTTCAGGCCCTGCGCCGTTCGGCGATGATTTCCGGCAGGTCGCTGCGGCGCAGGTAGACGCGCAGCGGCTCGGAAATGTTCAGACGCTCATCGATCCGCTGCTCCAGCAGCAGGCCCAGGCGTGCCCGGCTGAGGGTCATCAGCGTGCCCTCGAGCGGCTGCCAGACGAACTCGGCACAGGGCTGGATGCTGTCCTCGGCCACATCCAGGCCGAAGGAATCCTCGCTGAAACGCACGATGTGCTGTTGATTCCTGGTGTTGTAGCCGACCAGGCCCTGCAGGGCGTCGGCGGCGGCGCAGATGCTGGACGATGTGATACTCATGCAAACCTCCTGTTGGTGGTGGGTCTGCACGCAAGGGGTGTGGTTTTTTGCCGGCCATCCTAGGCCATGGTGGCGCCGGCGCCTTGCTCTGGGTCAAGCGAGAGCGGCGGCCGCAAAGAACACACCCGGCGGCTGCCGGGTGTGCGAGGGGTCAGGGGTTGGGGGCATGGCTGCCCAGCAGGGTGGTGCCGGACTTCTTGTTGCGCTTGGCCATGCGTTTTTCCTGGGCACTCTTCAGAGGCTTCTTCTTCGCCTCCTTGTGCCTGTCCATACCTTTGCTCATGGCGTTACCTCCGAAATGGGCCGGGTCGAGTGTCAAGCTCCAGTGCCACTACCACCTCCCAGGCTGTGCCAGCCTGCTGCATGCCTTGCCTTGAGCATAGCTCCACTGTCGGCGGGTGGCTCAGCCAGGCGTCAGATGGCGCAAGCTTGGCAGGACGTGCAGGCGCAGCAGTGGGGCCAGGTCGGCGGTGTCCGGGCCCTGCGGGTCGTGCCAGCGCAGCTCCGCCAGCTCGGCGCCGGCCTGCACCGGGTGCGCCAGGCGGGCGAGAAAAACCTGGCTGTCGATCTCGGTGGCCGGCTCGTTGGCGGCCGGCGCGCGAAAGCGCCCCAGTGCAAGCAGTGCGGATTCGTCGAGGCTCAGTTGCAGTTCTTCCTGCAGTTCGCGGCGCAGAGCGCCCAGCGACGTTTCCCCGGGCTCGATCTTGCCGCCGGGCAGCATGAAGGCGCGGGTGTCGCGCTTGCGCACCAGCAGCAGGTGGTTGCTGGCGTCCAGCAGGCAGACGGCGGCGATGCGCAGCAGCTTCATGCGCCGCTCAGGCGCTGCAGCTCGCGGCGTACCATGGCCGCGTAGGCGGGCGGGGTGAGGCGGTACAGCTCGGCGGCCACCCAGTCCAGCCAGCGCGCGCCGAGGCTGGCGCGCTCGGCCAACAGGCGCCGGGCCTCGGCCTCGGCGCGTGCGGCGTGCTGCTGGTGGAACTCGGCCCGGCTCATCAGCCGGCGAGGCCGACGTAGACGTTCTGCACGTCGTCGTGAGCGTCGATGGCCTCGAGGAAGGCTTCGACCTCTTCCAGCTGCTCCGGCGTCAGGCTGGTCACCGGGTTCTTCGGGCGGTAGCCGAGCTTGGCCGAGTTGACGGTGAAGCCATGCTCCGGCAGGGCCTTGCACACGGCGTCGAGGTCGGTCGGGTCGGTGATGAACAGGGTCGCGCCCTCGTCGTCCGGGACGAAGTCCTGGGCACCGGCCTCGATGGCGGCCAGCTCCGGATCGGCGCCGCTGTCGCTGCTGGCCTCAATCAGACCGACATGGTCGAAGTCCCAGCTCACCGAGCCGGAGGCCCCCAGCTGGCCCTTGCGGAACAGCACGCGGATCTCGGCCACGGTACGGTTCACGTTGTCGGTCAGGCATTCGACGATCACCGGCACCTGGTGCGGGGCGAAGCCCTCGTACTGGGTGCGCTCGTAGTTGACCACCTCACCGGACAGGCCGGCGCCTTTCTTGATCGCACGCTCCAGGGTGTCCTTGGGCATGGACGCCTTCTTGGCCTGGTGCACGGCCAGGCGCAGCTTGGGGTTCATGTCCGGATCGGCGCCGTTACGCGCGGCGATCATGATTTCCTTCACCAGTTTGCCGAAGATCTTTCCTCGGGCATTTGCGGCGGCTTCTTTGGGTTTGGCTTTCCACTGGGCGCCCATGGCGGTGTTCTCGCGGGTTGCGTCTGACGGAGCCCCGGCAGGCGGGGCGGGCTGAGGGTGCAGATTCTAGCGTCTTGCCATGGCGGGTCGCCATCGCCGGGCGCATCGCGAGCCGGTCGGGTATGGGTGGGTCGCGGCGGCCCGCTGAGGCGCGCCGCGGCAGCGAGCGGTGTCGCGTGTCTCAGTCGAGCAGGTCGGCCGGCACGTTGCCGCCGTTGGCAGCGAGCTTCTGCAGCACGGTCTTGTGCAGCCAGATGTTCATCTGTGCCGAGTCACCCATCTTCTCCACCGGGCAGCCCAGTTCCCCGGCCAGTTCCTTGCGCGCCGCCAGGCTGCTGTCGAGGCCGAGCAGCTTGAGCAGGTCGACGATGGAGACCTTCCAGTTGAGCTTTTCCGGATGGCTGGCAGCCAGGGTCTCGAGCCTGGCCACCACGTCCACCAAAGGCACGGCGCCGGCGTCGATTGGTGCCGGTGCCGGCGCCTTGGGCTCGGCGGTGGCGGCCTCGGCGGCGCCGAATCCGAGCACTTGCAGGATCTTGTTGAACAGGCCCATGGGATACCCTCCGTTGTTGTCGAGGTGGAGGCGGGAGCTTAGACCATGGCTCGTGTGTCGACCGATCCGACGCCCTTGATGCAGGTCAGCAAAGAGTGTTTCGACGTGCAACAGGCTCGCCTTTTTCCGAACGGAAGGCGTAGGCTGGGGGTGTCGCGCAACAGCGACCTCTGGCTGAAAGTTGAATAAGGAAGGCTTTATGCAAATCCAGGTTCACAGCGATAACCATATCGACGGTAGCGCCCGCCTCGCCGGCTGGGTCAGCTCCACCATCACCAGCCAACTGGAACGTTTCGACGAGGAACTGACCCGCGTCGTCGTCCACTTCAACGATGAGAATGGCGGCAAGGCCGGCGCCAACGACAAGCGCTGCCAGATCGAGGCGCGGCCCAAGGGGCTGCAGCCGCTATCGGTCACGCACAAGGCCGAATCCATCGAGTTCGCCCTCGATGGCGCCGTGGAGAAACTGGGCCATGCCCTCGATCACCAGCTCGGCAAGCTGCGCAGCAAGCGCGGGCCGAGCCACCGCGATGGCGTGGCGGCTGGCGATGCCGGCGCCCAGGACCAGCTGCTGGAAGAGGACTTCCTCGCCGAGCAGCAGCTGCGCAGCGTCTGACCTTTCCTGCAACTGAAAAAACGCCGGCGATTGCCGGCGTTTTTCATGGTCTGGGAACACTCAGTCCTGGCGGCTGGTGACTTCCACCAGGTGGTAGCCGAACTGGGTCTTCACCGGGCCCTGGACCACGCCGACCGGGGCGCTGAATACCACCTGGTCGAATTCACGGACCATCTGCCCCGGGCCGAAGGAGCCGAGGTTGCCGCCGTCGCGGCTGGACGGGCAGCTGGAATTGTCCTTGGCCACCTGGGCGAAGTCGGCGCCGGCTTCGATGGCGGCTTTCAGTTCATTGCACTTGGCTTCGCTGGAAACCAGGATGTGACGGGCGGTGGCGCGGGCCATGGGAAATACCTCCAGTTGAACGAGGTGCAGAGCCTAGCGCGGTCGGCGCGAGCTTGCACCTGTTGTCGCCGTACGGTGTTGTCGATATGACTCTATGCTGTCCTGGTGACTCTTATCTGGTTGTTGTCGGTATGACTCCAGAACCCGCAAGGCCCCGATTCTGCTGGGTTGCGCGAGTGGCACGCTTCCTGAAATGGACAGGGCAGGGGATTTCCACCCGACTCTCAAGGGAGATGCCGCCATGATCGAGTACCTGAGCTGCCCCAGGAATGTCCTGCGGCTATCCACCCACCTGCTGGTCGCCGGCCTGCTGCTGTTGCTGCTCGGGGTCGTGGTCGCCTACGGCCTGGACAGCCGGCTGACCATCGGCACCCAGGTGGCGGCACACTCGGCGGTGATTCTCGGCCCCAGCCTGCTGAAGATCGGCTACGTGATGCGGCTGCTGGCCCAGCACTACCTGGGCAAGGCCGGTCGGGAGGACTGCTGTGCAGCCGCTTGATCGCAGTGCCGCCCTGGCCATCGCGCCGCTCTGGCGCCTGGGCTTTCGCCCGTTCTTTCTGTTCGGTGCGCTGTTCGCCCTGCTGGCCGTGGCGCTGTGGGGGGTGGCCCTGGCCGGTCTGGCCGTGCCGCAACCCCTGGGTGGCCTGCTGGCCTGGCACCGCCACGAGATGCTGTACGGCTTCGGCCTGGCGATCATCGCCGGTTTCCTGCTCACCGCCGTGCAGACCTGGACCGGCCTGCCCAGCCTCGCCGGGCGACCGCTGCTGGCACTGTTCGGCCTGTGGCTGGGTGGCCGCCTGGCCTGGTTCCTGCCGTTGTCGCCGGTCCTGCTGGCCTTGCTCGAACTGGCCTTCGCCGTGGCGCTGCTGCTGGTCTTCGGCCGCCTGATCCTCAGGGCGCGGCAGCGGCACAACGCGCCCATCGTCCTGGTCATCGGCCTGCTCGGTGCCTGCCAGGCCCTGACCCTGTATGGCTTGGTCGAGGGCGACGACGCCCTGCAGCGGCGCGGCATCCTGGCCGCGCTGTGGCTGGTGGCGGCCCTCATGAGCATCATCGGCGGGCGGGTGATTCCCTTCTTCACCGCGCGCGGCCTGGGTCTGGCCAATCAGGCGGCGGCGCGCCCCTGGCTGATGTGGGGCCTGCTCGGTCTTTCGCTGGCGGCCGCGCTGCTGTTCGCCGTCGGCTTCAACCAGCGGCCGACGCCGCTGCTGGCGGCGCCGTTCCTGCTGCTGGCAGTGCTGCACGGCATGCGCCTGTGGCACTGGCATGACGCCGGCATCTGGCGTGTGCCGCTGCTCTGGTCGCTGCACCTGGCCTATGCCTGGCTGGTCGTCGCCGCGCTCGGCATGGCCACCTGGCACCTGGGCTGGCTGGCGCAACCGAGCCTGGCCAGCCATGCGCTGGCCGTGGGCGCCATGGGCGGGCTGATCCTGGCCATGCTGGCGCGGGTCAGTCTCGGCCATACCGGCAGGGCACTGCTGCCGCCACGCGCCATGGCCTGGGCCTTCGCCCTGCTGCAGGGCGCGGCGCTGGTCCGCGTGCTGCTGGCCGCCTTCTCCGTCCAGGGCCTGTGGCTGGCGGCGGCGCTCTGGTGCCTGGCCTTCGCCCTGTTCCTGCGCCATTACGCGCCGATGCTCTGGGCGGCGCGGGTGGACGGGCATCCGGGCTAGGGCGGCAAGGCCTTGCCCGGGGTGGCAAGGCTTTTCCTGCCTGGGTGTGCAGAAAACCTGCGAAAGCCCGCAGCCGCGGGCCTTTCCGTGGATTGGCCCGTATCCTGCTGTGGGCTGGGCAATGGAACTTCGCGGGACATTGCCATGACCACCATCAACAGCAACTCGCCGCTGGCCACTTATCTCGCCAGCGCCGCCAAGACCACCCCCGCCACTGCCGGCGCCGGCCAGGAAAAGCCGGCCGAGAGCAGCAAGGATCCCATCGCCGAACTGCGCAGCCTGGCCCGGCAGATGGTGGCACGCAGCGAGGGTGGGTTGTTGCGTGCGCTCAACAGCGGCAACGGCTTGCAGATTGGCGCCAGCCAGCGCCTGGCCGAGGTTGCCAGCCCCGGCTCCGGGACGAAGATCGAGCTGCCCGACGTGGCCGCCATGGATCGCGATGACGCGGCCAAGCTGCTGGCGCAGGTGGAAAAGCTGATCGATGCCGGTCTCGGCGACAGCGGCAGCTTCGTCGGCTTCAACGACGGCCAGCAGACCGAGTCGCTGACCACCTACCGCGACTGGCTGCAGGCCAAGGGCGGGGTCAGCATCTACGTCTGATTGACCGGCGGGGGGTGAAATCGCGCATCATGGCACCTGCCAAATCCGGGAGGTGTGCATGCGCGTCAGGTCTTTCGTCCTTCGTTTCGCCGCGTTGTCGTTCGGGCTGTATGCCATGGCCGCCCAGGCGGCGGAGGAGGCGCGGCTGGTCGAGGCGATCAACGCCTACCGTGGCCAGGTGCAGCGCTGCGCCGACCAGGCTTCGCCGGAGCTGCCGCCCTTGGCCAGCGACCCGCGCCTGATGCTGCCGGTGGTGGGCGGCGACCTGCAGGACAGCCTGGCACGCAACGGTTATCCGATGGTCAACGTGCAGGCGATCACCCTGTCCGGCCCGCGCGATGCGCAGAGCGCCATGCAGGCGCTGCGCGAGAGTTTCTGCCGCGTGGTGCTCGACCCGCAGTTCGTCGATGTCGGCGTCAGCCGGGTGGACCGCGACTGGCGCATCGTCCTGGCGCGGCCGCTGCTCGGCGGGCGCCTGGGTGATTCGCAGGCGGAAGGGCAGAAGCTGCTGGAGCGGATCAACGCCGCCCGCGCGCAGGCCCGCCAGTGCGGCGGCCAGCCCTTCGCCGCCAGCGCGCCGCTGGCCTGGAACGCCACCCTGGCCAGTACCGCCGAGAGCCACAGCCGCGCCATGGCCAACGGCAACTACTTCGACCACCGCGACCGCGACGGCCGCACCCCCGGCGACCGCGCCGAGCTGGCCGGCTACAGCGGCATGCAGATCGGCGAGAATATCGCCGCCGGCCTGGATGCGGCGGACAAGGTGGTGGCCGGCTGGCTGGCCAGCCCCGGCCACTGCGCCAACCTGATGAACCCGGCGTTCAGCGAGCTGGGCGCCGGCTACGCCGTGGACCCGAAGAGCGACGCCGGCATCTACTGGACGGCGCTGTTCGGCGCGCCCTGATCAAGCGAGGTTGAACACCTCGGCCAGGTGCTGCTGGTAGCGCGCCACGTCGCGCTCGATGTCCGGCACCTTCATCACGTCGGTGCAGAGGAAGGTCGGCAGGGCGCGCATGCCGAGGAACTGGTTGGCCTTGTGGAAGGGCAAGTACACCGCGTCCACGCCCTTGGCCTCGAAGAAGTCGCTGGGGTCGTCGAAGGCCTGCTGCGGGGCGTTCCAGGTCAGCGACAGCAGGTACTGCTTGCCCTGGATCAGGCCGCCGCTGCCGTACTTCTGCGAGGCGTCCGCGCGGGTACGGCCGTCGTTGGCGTAGAGGCTGCCGTGGCCGGCGGTGAACACCTCGTCCAGGTACTTCTTCACCGTCCAGGGCGCGCCCATCCACCAGCCGGGCATCTGGTAGATCACCACGTCGGCCCAGAGGATCTTCTGCACTTCCTCCTCGATGTCGTAGCCGCCGTCGATGAAGGTGGTCTTGATGTCGCAGCCGGCGCGGTCGAGGTAGGCGACGGCGGCGTCGTGCAGGGTGGCGTTGTAGCGGCCATCGGAATGGGCGAACTGCTTGCCGCCGTTGAGGAGCAGGATCTTTTTCATGGGAGCCTCCGGGCATCTCGAATGGCCGGCAGGTTACGCAGGCGGGCGCCCCTGAAACAGCCGCCCGCGGGCAAATGATTATTGCCGATATGTCATGAATGCTTGCGCTGCTGTTGCGCTAGGGTGTGAGCATCATCCCTGCGGAGTCCACCATGTACGGCTTCATCCTTCACGCCCACACCAAACCCGAGCAGGCCGAGGCCTTCGAGCGGCTGTTCCGCGCCTATGTCGAGCCCAGCCGCGCCGAGCCGGGCTGCGTGCAGTACCACATGCTGCGCGATGCGGCCGATCCGAGCCTGTTCATCTTCTTCGAGGTGTGGGCGTCGCGCGAGGCCTTTGCCGAGCACACGGCCCTGCCGCACATGCGCGAGTTCAGCGAGCGGCGCATGGACTACCTGCGCCGCGACTTCGAGATCCGCGAGATCGAGATGCTCAGTGCCTGACGTCTCGGGCGGCGTTCCCGGATTGCATCCGGGCTACGGCCGTCAGTGGCTGTAGCCGGTCGGCTTGTTGCGGATGGTCTTGAGCAGGTCTTCCGGGCTGATGCTGGCGACCATCTTGCTCGCCGCGGCGCTGCCCGGCTGCGGCAGGTCGAGGATATGGCCCTTCATCTTGCCCACCACGTGCATCTCGCAGGGCTTGCAGTCGAACTTCAGGGTCAGCACCTCGTCGCCGTGGATCAGCTGCATCGGCGCGACCTTGGTGCGCACGCCGGTGACGCCCTTGGCCTGCTTGGGGCAGAGGTTGAAGGAGAAGCGCAGGCAATGCTTGGTGATCATCACCGGCACCTCGCCTTCCTCCTCGTGGGCCTCGTAGGCCGCATCGATCAGCTGCACGCCGTGGCGGTGGTAGAAGTCGCGGGCCTTCTGGTTGTAGACGTTGTAGAGGAACGACAGGTGCGACTCCGGGTACACCGGTGGCGGGCTGGTCTCGGCCTTGCGGCTGCCGCGCGGGTGGGCGGCGATGCGCGCCTCGGTGAGTTGCTCGATGGCCTCGCGGCGCAGGGCCTTGAGCTGCGAGTTGGGCACGAAGAAGGCCTGCGGGGCGTCCAGCGTCACGTCCAGGGCGTGGTAGTCGGTGGTGCCGAGCTGGGTCAGCAGGTCGCGCAGGCCGTCGAGTGCCTGCTCCGGCTTGTTGGCCACGCCGAAGGGGCCGGACAGCTGCACGTCGACGCTGATGCCTTCCTCGCTGGTGGCGGTCAGCCTGAGCTGCTCCTCGCGTAGCGCAACCTTCCAGCTCACGCCGATGCGGCGCTCGGCCGAGGTCTTCTGCAGCGCCTGCTGCCAGTTGTGATCAAGGTTGCGCGATAGCGGGTGGTTGGGGCGCAGGCGGAACAGCCCCTCGGGCATCTCGTTGGGCTCTACGCGGTAGCGGTAGCGCTTCTCGCCATCTTCCTCGAATTCGCCTTTCAGCTCGGCGATGTTGGCGCGGAAGCCCACCACCTCGCGCTTGACCAGCACGTTGAGGCCGTCGCCGTTGGACAGCGGGGTGTCGGTGACGGCGATCAGGTCGCGCTTGCCCACCTTCTCGACATGGCCCACCGGCAGGCCGGTGAAGGTCGGCGAGTCGAAGGCGCCGATGTCGACCTTGCGCTCGGTGACGAAGTAGTCGGTGCTGCCGCGGTGGAAGGTCTTGTCTGGATCGGGCTGGAAGAAATGCGCGGTGCGGCCGCTGGAGGCGCGGGCGAGGTCCGGGCGGTCTTCGAGGATGGCGTCGAGCAGCTGGCGGTAGTGGGCGGTGATGTTCTTCACGTAGCCCATGTCCTTGTAGCGTCCCTCGATCTTGAACGAGCGCACGCCGGCTTCGACCAGGGCGCGCAGGTTGGCGCTCTGGTTGTTGTCCTTCATCGACAGCAGGTGTTTCTCGAAGGCCACCACGCGGCCCTGGTCGTCCTTCAGGGTGTAGGGCAGGCGGCAGGCCTGCGAGCAGTCGCCGCGGTTGGCGCTACGCCCGGTCTGCGCATGGGAGATGTTGCACTGGCCGGAGAAGGCCACGCACAGCGCGCCGTGGATGAAGAACTCGATGGAGGCCTCGGTGGCGTCGGCGATGGCGCGGATTTCCTGCAGGTTCAGCTCGCGCGCCAGCACCAGCTGGGAGAAGCCGGCCTGGTCGAGGAACTTGGCCCGGTCCAGAGTGCGGATGTCGGTCTGGGTACTGGCGTGCAGCTCGATCGGCGGGATATCCAGCTCCATCACCCCCATGTCCTGCACGATCAGCGCATCGACGCCGGCGTCGTACAGCTGGTGGATCAGCCTGCGCACCTGCTCCAGCTCGTCGTCGTGGAAGATGGTGTTGAGGGTGGTGAACACCCGCGCGTGGTAGCGGCGGGCGAACTTCACCAGTTCGGCGATCTCGCTGACCTCGTTGCAGGCGTTGTGCCGCGCGCCGAAGCTCGGCCCGCCGATGTACACGGCGTCGGCCCCATGCAGGATGGCCTCCCGCGCGATGCTGACGTCGCGGGCGGGGCTGAGCAGTTCCAGATGGTTCTTCGGCAGGGACATGGCGCTTTCTTCTTCGGGCGTGGCACGGCAAGGCGCGCATTGTAGCGGGGCGCGCCGGGCAGGGCACCCCGCGACCGATCGCTGGCGCCCTCAGCCGCGCAAGCGCGCCTTGAGGAAGGCGATCAGGGCGCTCACCCGGCGCGGCAGGTACTGGCGGTTGGGGTAGAGCACGTGCAGGGTGCGCGCCAGCGGTTGCCAGTCGTGCAGCACCGGCACCAGCGCGCCGCTGGCCAGTTCCGCCTCGATCAGCGCGCGCGGCATCAGGCCCAGGCCCTGGTGGGCGAGCAGGGCCTGGATCAGCATCAGGCTGTTGTCCGCCGCCAGGTTGCCGCGTACCTGCACGGTCTCCAGGCCATCGCCCTGGCGGAAGGCCCAGGCCAAGGCATCGCTGCCGCGGCTGTACACCAGGCAGTTGTGGTGGGCCAGGTCGGCCAGCTGCCGGGGCTCGCCGTGGCGCTGCAGGTAGCTCGGGCTGGCGACGACCAGGCGCGGCAGCGGCAGCAGCGGTGCAGCGATCAGGCTCGAATCGCCCAGCTCGGCACTGGCGCGCAGCGCCAGGTCGATGCCGTCGCGCACCAGGTCCACGGCCTGGTCGCTCATGCGCAGCTCCAGCTGCAGGTTCGGGTGCTGGTGCTGGAAGTCGAGCAGGGCCGGGCCGAGCAGGCGCAGGGTCAGGGACACCGGGGCGGACACCACCAGGCGCCCGCCGACCTGCTCGCGGTCGAGCTGCAGCTGGTCCTCCAGGGCCAGGGTCTCCTGTTCCACGCGCAGGCAGTAGTCATAGAAGCTCTGCCCGGCCTCGGTGAGCTGCAGGCTGCGCGTGCTGCGCTGCAGCAGCAGGTTCTGTGTCCAGGCTTCCAGCTGGCGGATGTACTTGCTCACGCTGGCATTGGAGTAGCCCAGTTCGCGGGCGGCGGCGGAGAAGCTGCCGAGCTTCACCACCCGCACGAAACAGTGCATGGCCTGCAGCCTGTCCATCGGTGTCCCCTCGGTGTGTGGCGGGATTTTTCGCGAAACGCGAAAAGTACTTTCGCTTTATAGCCGTTTTTCCATATCAGTCCCAGCCGTAACTTGGACTGCGAATCCACTGCCTGGAGTTGCACCCATGAAACACCTGATGATTGGCGCCGCCCTTTCCCTCGGCCTGGCCGGCCTGGCGCAGGCCGCCCCGACCGATACCGTGGGCCAGAGTCCCTGGGGCCCCGCCGACGAGATCGGCGCGCTGAACCGCATCACCCCCGAGTCGATCCTCAAAGTGGTGCAGCGCATCAACAGCGGCAAGGTCTACGACCTCAGCGTCGAGTACTACGTCGGCATGCCCAGCTACTACTTCCTCGGCCAGCCGCGTTACCAGATCTGGAACGTGCACACGCCGCAGGGCACGATCGTTGACGACCCCAATGGCCTGGGCAAGGAGAAGAACAGCCTGATCAGCTACTCCGGCTCGGCCATCTCCATGTACGCCCACACCGGCACACACATCGACGCGCTGTCGCACTTCGGCCTCAAGGGCAAGATCTACAACGGCTTCAGCACCGAGGACAACCTGGGCGACCGCGGCTGGCACAAGGCCGGGGTGGAGAAGTACCCGCCGATCATCGCGCGTGGCGTGCTGCTCGACGTGGCCGCCTACAAGGGCGTGGACGTGCTGCCCGAGTCCTACGGCATCAGCGTCGACGACCTGAAGAACACTGCGCGCCAGCAGGGCGTGAAGCTGGAGAGCGGCGACGTGGTGATGGTGCGCACCGGGCGCATGCAGTGGTTCCGCGACGCCGAGCGTTACATGCACAACACCCCGGGCCTGACCCGCGAGGCCGCCGACTTCCTCGCCGATGGTGGCGCCGTGGTGATCGGTGTGGACAACATCAGCACCGATGTCTGGCCGTCCAAGGAGCAGGACAACTGGATTCCGGTGCACAGCTCCATGCTCTCGATCAAGGGCGTGCCGATCATGCAGAACGTCAACCTGGAGGGCCTGGCGGCGGACAAGGTGCACCAGTTCGCCTGGTTCGGCGCGCCGCTGCGCCTGAAGGGTGCCGACGGCGCCCCCATGCGCCCGGTCGCCCTGCCGATCGACTGAGCCACGGGCCGGCGGCGCTTGGCGTCGCCGGCCCCGGCGCTTACTGCGCCTTCGCCGGGCTGCTGTCCGGCGCCGCCGACCAGATGCGGTAGCGCACCTGCACATCGGCCGGGGTGTAGACCACCAGTGGCAGCCTGCTGTTGTAGCGCACCAGCAGGGGCTCGCCGCCGACCGCGACGAAGGCCTGCTGGCGGCTGCCGTCCGGGCAGGCCATCAGGGTGCTGCGCGGCGGGCCGACCCGCTCCAGTTCGTAGTAGTCGTAGCCCCAGCCTGGCACGCTCTTGCGCTGCCACTGGCCACCCAGGCTGTGGCGGTTGCAGTCCACTT
This sequence comes from Pseudomonas alcaligenes, assembly GCF_041729615.1. Taxonomy (NCBI): domain Bacteria; kingdom Pseudomonadati; phylum Pseudomonadota; class Gammaproteobacteria; order Pseudomonadales; family Pseudomonadaceae; genus Aquipseudomonas; species Aquipseudomonas alcaligenes. The sequence continues at coordinate 3,767,169 of NZ_CP154874.1, forward strand.
CCAGGGTCTTGCCGGCGATCAGCTCCACCCGGTAGTCATCCTCGTCGGCCTGGGCCGGCAGCTCGATCACATGGCGCTGCTGGCCCGCGGCCGCCGCCGGGTAGGGCTTCAGCGCCTCGGGCGTGGCGGCGCAGGCGGCCAGGGGCAGGGCGCAGGCGAGGGCGAAGAGCGGGAGCTGGCGAATGGTCATGGGGTGTCCTTGCACAAGGGGCCTGGTGGGCCGCGCCCGGTGGGCGGGCTAGCAGAGACCCCTGTGGATAGATCAAGTTCCGGCCGTTGGCCAGTCCTGCGCTATTGCTGCACGCTGCTCAGGCGCTGGTCGGTGAACACGCAGACCACCCCGGCGCGGTTGTGCATGATCTGCTGGCTGAAGTCGCAGTAGGCGGCCGCCACGCTCAGGGCCATCTGTTCGCTGATCTGCTGGCCGCCCTCCGGGCGGAACCAGGCCATCTGCCCGGCCTTGCAGCGTTGCGCCTGGGGATCGGTGTTGTAGATGCAGATCTGGCTCTGCAGCGGGTCCGGCTCCTGGTCGAAGCAGGCGGTCAGGGGCAGGGTGGCGGCGCTGAGCAGGCAGAGGCGGGCGAGAAGGTGCATGGTCGGGCTCCCGATGGCGGAATGCAGAGAAGCCTTAGGGCCGCCGCGGGCGCGAAGGTTCAATGCCGGGGCGGCGAGTTTGCGCAACTGTGATGGTGTCTGCAGGCGCGCCTCACTGCAGGCGCCGGGCCCGCTGCTCGGCCAGCAGCGCCTCGGCCTGGCGGGCCAGCTGGTCGAGCAGGCGGTCGCGCTGCTTCTCCGCATCGCGCATGGCCCGCTCGCCGTGCTGCTTGAGCAGGTAGGCATGGATCTGCCGCACCTCCTTGGACTGGAAGATCGGCGCCAGGTCCTGCACCGCCACCCAGCCGTCCGAGGCCTGCGCGCGGCTGTTCATCAGCACCTGCGGGCCGCGCGCGGCCAGCACGCGAAAGCCCAAGGCCTCGAAGGTCGGCACCCGGCTGGCCACGCAGGCCAGCGCGGCATGCGGGTGCAGCAGCTGCATCTGCCGCAGCATGGCGCGGGCGATGCCGTGGCGGCGCTGGCTGGCCTGCACGGCGGTGTAGAGCAGGGTGCAGGCCTCGGGGTCACCCGCGCTGGGCAGGTAGAGGGCGAAGCCCAGCACGCGCGACGGGTCTTCGTCGTCGAGGGCGAGGATCAGCCGGGCGCTGCTGGCCGGGTCGCCGCCCATGGCTTGCAGGTACAGGTGCACCTCGTAGCCGATCACGTACTGGTACAGCTGGTACAGCGGGTTGCTCGGCGTCAGCGGCGCCGGGCTGAGGTCGCTGAAGTAGTCGACCACCATCTGCAGCACCTGGCTTTTCAGGGACTCGGGCGGCGGGGTGGTCAGGTGGCTGAGGGTGAACATCGGGTAGCGGGTTCCGGGGCAGGGCGGCTGTGGGGCGTCATTGTATCGCGATGCGTGCGGCGCTTTGCGTGGGAGCGGCTCTAGCCGTGATGGGCTCTGGTGCGGGGCCCGCTCCCACAAGGTTCGCAGCACCGGCTCGATGTAGGGGGCAGAAAAGCCTGCGCGTCGGCCAAACAAGACTTCCCACGCAAAAGCCGGATAATGGCGGCCATTTTGTCTTGCCTGCGTCCGGTACTCCCATGGAAATCAAGGTCAATTTTCTCGACAACCTGCGTCTCGAAGCCAAGTTCGATGACTTCACGGTGATCGCCGACCAGCCCATCCGCTACAAGGGCGACGGCTCGGCGCCGGGGCCGTTCGACTACTTCCTGGCGTCCTCGGCGCTCTGTGCGGCCTACTTCGTCAAGCTGTACTGCCAGACGCGGGGCATCCCCACCGACAATATCCGCCTGGCGCAGAACAACATCGTCGACCCGGAAGACCGCTACAAGCAGATCTTCAAGATCCAGGTCGAGCTGCCGGCGGACATCTCCGACAAGGACCGCCAGGGCATCCTGCGCTCCATCGACCGCTGCACGGTGAAGAAGGTGGTGCAGACCGGCCCCGACTTCGTCATCGAGGAAGTCGCCAACCTCGACGCCGACGCCCAGGCCCTGCTGATGCCGGCGCTGACCGCGGGCGAGGGCACGCGCATCCTCGGCAAGGACCTGCCGCTGGAACAGACCATCGCCAACATGTCGGCCATTCTCGCCGGCCTGGGGATGAAGATCGAGATCGCCTCCTGGCGCAACATCGTGCCCAACGTCTGGTCGCTGCATATCCGCGACGCGCAGTCGCCGCTGTGCTTCACCAACGGCAAGGGCGCCACCAAGGAAAGCGCGCTGGCCTCGGCGCTGGGCGAGTTCATCGAGCGGCTGAACTGCAACTTCTTCTACAACGACCAGTTCTGGGGTGAGGAAATCGCCAACGCCGATTTCGTCCACTACCCCAACGAGCGCTGGTTCAAGCCGGGGCCGAAGGACGCGCTGCCGGCAGAGATCCTCGACGACTACTGCCTGGCCATCTACAACCCGGACGGCGAGCTGCGCGGCTCGCACCTGTACGACACCAACTCGGGCAACAAGGCCCGTGGCATCTGCTCGTTGCCCTTCGTGCGCCAGTCGGACGGCGAGGTGGTGTACTTCCCCTCCAACCTGATCGAGAACCTGTATCTGTCCAACGGCATGAGCGCCGGCAACACATTGGCCGAGGCGCAGGTGCAGTGCCTGTCGGAAATCTTCGAGCGCGCGGTGAAACGCGAAATCCTGGAGAACGAACTGGCCCTGCCGGACGTGCCGCAGGAGGTGCTGGCCAAGTACCCCGGCATCCTCGCCGGCATCAAGGGCCTGGAGGAGCAGGGCTTCCCGGTGCTGGTCAAGGACGCCTCGCTGGGTGGTGAATTCCCGTTGATGTGCGTGACCCTGATGAACCCGCGCACCGGCGGCGTGTTCGCCTCCTTCGGCGCCCACCCGAGCTTCGAGGTGGCGCTGGAGCGCAGCCTCACCGAGCTGCTCCAGGGCCGCAGCTTCGAGGGCCTCAACGACCTGCCGCCGCCGACCTTCGAGAGCCAGGCGCTGACCGAGCCGAACAACTTCGTCGAGCACTTCATCGACTCCAGCGGCGTGGTGTCCTGGCGCTTCTTCAGCGCCAAGGCCGACTACGAGTTCGTCGAGTGGGACTTCTCCGGCCACGGCGAGGAGTCCAATGCCCAGGAAGCCGCGACCCTGTTCGGCATCCTCGAGGACCTGGGCAAGGAGGTGTACATGGCCGTGTACGACGACCTCGGCGCCAACGCCTGCCGCATCCTGGTGCCGGGCTACTCGGAGATCTACCCGGTCGAGGACCTGATCTGGGACAACACCAACAAGGCGCTGATCTTCCGCTCCGACATCCTCAACCTGCACAGCTTGAGCGACCTGCGTCTCAAGTCCCTGCTCAAGAGCCTGGAGAACTGCGAGGTCGACGACTACACCGACATCACCACGCTGATCGGCATCGAGTTCGACGACAACACCGTGTGGGGCCAGCTGACCATCCTTGAGCTGAAGCTGCTGATCTACCTCGCCCTGAAAAAGTACGACGAGGCCAAGGCGCTGACCGAGGCCTTCCTGCAGTACAACGACAACACCGTCGAGCGCGGCCTGTTCTACCAGGCGCTCAATGTGGTGCTGGAAGTGCAGCTGGACGACGACCTGGAACTGGCCGACTACGAGGCCAACTTCCGCCGCATGTTCGGCAACGAGCGGATGGACGCGGCCATCGGTTCGGTCAACGGCAGTGTGCGCTTCCATGGCCTGACGCCCACCAGCCTGCAGCTGGAGGGGCTGGACAAGCACCTGCGCCTGGTCGACAGCTACAAGAAGCTGCATGCGGCGCGGGCCAGGGCGGCGGGGCTGGCGAGCTGAACCCGGGCTTGCGCGAGCGCTGGCCGCATAGAGCCTGGCGCTCGCCTCAGGCCCGGCTGGAGCGCGGGCTGCGGACTACTGAGCGCTGTCGAACTCGGCCAGCCACTGTCGAAGTTCCGCGATCGGTGCGGGGCGGCACAGCCAGAAGCCCTGTAGCGAGTCGCAGTGCCCGGTTTTCAGGCGGTTGGCTGTTTCGCGGTTCTCGATCCCTTCACCGACCACGCGATAGCCGAGGCTGTGTGCCATCTGGATGGTGGTCGAGACGATGACATCGGCGTTCTCGCTGGTGCAGATGTCATGAATCAGTGAGCGATCCAGCTTGAGTTCCGAGGCGGGCAGTTGCTTGAGGTAGGAGAGCGAGGAGTAGCCGCTGCCAAAGTCGTCGATGGAGATCTTGTAGCCTAGCGCGGCCAGACCATTGAGCGCCTGCAGGCTGCTTTCGGGGTCGCGCATGGCCGCTGTCTCGGTGATTTCCAGGGTGATGGCGTCGGCCGGCAGCCGATGGTGCTGGCGCGCCATTTCCAGCACGGTCCTGAGGTTGGCAGACTCCAGGTCGCGCGCCGACAGGTTGATCGCGACCGTCAACGCCGGGTATGTCTGGCGCAGGTCTGCCAGGTCCCGGGTGGCCTGCTGGATCACCCAGTGGGTGAGCTGGCTGATCATGCCCGTTTCTTCGGCCAGCGGGATGAAGTCGGCCGGGTTTACCCAGCCACGCTCAGCATGGTGCCAGCGCACCAGGGCTTCTATGCCCTCGATCTGTGCGGATGCGATGTTCTGTTTGGGTTGGTAATGCAGCATCAGCTGACCCTGCTGCAGGGCATTGCGCAGGTCGGTCATCAGCGTGAGGCGGCTCTCGCTGTAAATGTCGTATTTGCTCGAATAGATGCCGGTTTCATTGCCGCTGCGGGGCGCGATTTCCATGCCGACATGGGCGTTGCGGATCAGCTCGGCAGCCGATTGGCCGTGCTGGGGGTAGGCGGCAGCGCCGAAGCGCGGACGTAGCTCGATGGCCAGGTGATCCAGTTGCAAGGGTTCGGCCAAGCGCCTGAGCGCGCGGTTGAGGGCGGCAAAGTCGTTGTCGGCGCTATCCATGTCCACCAGCAGGCAGAAACAGTCGCCTGAGAGGTGGTACACACGTTCTTCGCGGCTCTGGTCGTCGAGGCTGACGTGGATGAAGGGCAAGCCGGCGGCCAGCTCGGCCATCTGCCGTGCCACGCATTTCATGACCCATTCGCTTCTGGCCAGACCCAGGGTGCGGTTGATTTCATCCAGGCGGGTAATGCGCGCCAGGCCCACCATGTAATGGCGCTGGGGGTGTTGTTGCAGCTGTTGATCCACCATCAGCTCGAAACGGTTGCGGTTGGGCAGGCCGGTCACCGGGTCATGGGTCAGCGCCTCGGTGAGCTGCTTCTGGGCGACATTTCGCGATTGTGCCTCCTGCAGGCTGGCCGCCTGGGCGATGATCTTGTCTTCCCGTTCCCGATACAGGCGGTCTGCCAGGGCCAGGGTCAGGATGAAGGCTTCGATGCCCGAGCCCAGCTGCATCGCGTTTTCCGTGAAGAAGTTTTCCGGGAAGACTCCGAGCGCTCTGCCTGCGGTGGCCATGACGCCAATCGTCAGGGGCGTCCAGGCCAGGGTGAAAAACACCCCGGCGCGCACCCCGGCTGCCCAGGCGATCGGGCCGGCAGCCAGCAGCAGCGAGAAGAAGACCAGGGCCGAGAATGAAGCCAGCTGAATGCCCCGGTAATAGTCCAGGAAGGGCGCGCAGAAGAGGTACAGAAATTCGAAGACCATCATCCCGATCAGCAGCTTATCCAGCCTCGGCGTGCTGACACGGGTGTTCAGGAATTCCCGGCAGAACAGCAGCGAGAACAGGGCCAGGGCCGGTATCGAGATCAGTAGCATCCTGGCGTGCAGCTGCGGCAGGCCGGGGTAGAGGTGTTGAAAACTGAAGCCTTTGATCGAGGCAAAGAACAGCAGGTAGCCGACCAGGGCGAGCGCGTAGTAGAGGTAGAGCCTTTCGCGCAGGCTCAGGAATACGGCGAGGTTGATCAGGATGATGACGAAGATGCAGCCGTAGTAGAAAAAGTGCAGCTTGAGTTCGTTGGCCGCGGATTCGAAAAACGCCTGCTCGCGCCAGATCATCAGGGGGACGACCATGCTCCCGCTCGTCGCTATGCGGACAAACACGGCCTTCACCTCACCGGGGGCCAGCGGCACGCGCAACAGCATGCTCGGGTAATCCACATCGCGTGGGTAGAACGCCTGGCTGTCACCCGTCCTCAGCGTTTTGACTGCAACGCCGTCATCCAGCACGTGGAAAACCACATCGTCCAGCTGTGAGTAGGCCAGTTCGGCAATCAGGTTCTGGTGTATCGGGGTTGGATTCATGACCGAAAAGCGCAGCCAGTAGGCCGACTGGGTCAGGCCGAATGTGGCGCGGCCCTCGGGTACCAGTGACCAGCGCTCGTCCGGCAGGCTTGCCACGTGCTCAAGCGAGGCCTCGCCCGTGACGTCTTCCCAGAACTCGAAGTGGGCCTGGATCGTCGACGCCTGGGTAATCTCGATCGGCCCCGGTTTTGACCAGGCATTGAGGCTCAGACAGGCCAGCAGAACTCCCACCAGAATGCGGACTACCTGGTGCACGTAATGGTGCCTCCGTTGGTGGCCGTTGACGGCCTTTTATTCTTATCACTGCCAGTGTAGCCACAGAGTGGCTGCGGCATGCAGGGGTAGCCCGCTCAGCCGCATCGGCGCCCCAGGGCCGTAGGATATGCCGAATGCCCCGCAACCGCATCAAGGGGCTCCCGTTGGCGGGAGGGGGGCAGGTGCCAAACCGTTTGGGTAGCCCGGATGTAATCCGGGAGTCGGGGGTTGGGCCTTTCCCGGATTGCATCCGGGCTACGCACTGTCCGTTGTGGGTTTTGATTTTTTCGTGCTGCTGCTGGTTTCCAGGTTGGCTGGGGCATTGGTTCCGCCCTGCTGGGCGGGTTCCTTTTGGCAGTCGCCCCAAAAGGAACCAAAAGGGCTTGCCCCGCCATCCGGCCCTCCGCTTCGCTTCGGGTTCGTTCGCTCCATCGCCGCTCCGAGGGTCGGCGTACAAGGGGCGTCCATGCCCCTTTACGCCTTTCGCCGCATCCATGCGGCTCACCCCTCTACGCAACGATTCCGCTCACCCTCCTGAAGGGGCGTTTGGCGTTGCCTGAAAGTTCGAGTGCCGACTCATGTTTTTTGTATTTGTGGGATCGGCTGGGCGGCACTCCGCTTCAGCCGCGATAGCAGGCAACTGAGGAGTGGGTTTCATCGCGGCTAAAGCCGCTCCCACAAAGAATCCAGAGTTGCCTCCCCCCAGTTGATCGTTCCCACGCTCCGCGTGGGAATGCCGCCCTCGACGCTCCGCGTCCACTCACAGCCAGTGGTCAATTTCGATCAATCCCGGCTGCCCTTGGTAGTTGCGGGCACTGGAGTAGCGCCAGTGCTCAGGCAAATCCACATAACCGCGCCGCACGGGGTTCAGGTGGATGTAATCAAGCTTCTGTCTCATCACCTCAGCAGTGCAGACCAGTTCGGCGTGGCTGCCTTCCTGCCAGAGCTGGTATTCCCGGTCCTGCTTGTGCGCCCTTTTGGCGAAGCTCAGACGTTGCAGTGTGAAATCCGCGCCGCGTTGTTCCAGATGGTCGAGCATCTGGCGGGCCGTGTAGGACTTGAAACTGCTGACGCATTTAGCCAGGTCGGGAGCCTGGGCCAGGTAATGCAGGTGGTTTTCCAGCACCACGTAGCCGTAAAGCTTCAGCCCTTGGTTGGCCTGCTGGTAACGCCAGCAGTCGAACAGGATGTTGACCAGGGTCGGGCGGGTGAACAGCGGTAGCCACTCCATCACCGTGCAGGTGAGGAAGTGCGGCATAGTGGTATCGGTGATGACGTAGCGACTGCGGCCCATGGGATTCATCCGTGAATCGGTTGGTTGATATGCGTGCCAGCCTCTCTCCTTTCTGAACTGATGGCTCCCACGCTCTGCGTGGGAGCCTAGCCGGTGACGCTCTGCGTCGCTACGGGGTTGAGTATGCGAAGTAGCTCAGGTGGACGCAGAGCGTCGAGGGCGGCATTCCCACGCGGAGCGTGGGAACGATCAGATGCGCGTAGCGCAAAGAAAAACCACCCGGCAACTCGGAGCCCGAGTCCCCGTCAGGAGGCCGAGTGGAGGTGTTGCGCAGGGGGACGCGAGGCAGGACGCCGAGCGAGGAACGATGGGACAGGGACGTCCCATCGTGACGGCCCCCGGAGCGGCACCGGAGGGAGGGAAGTCTGGCCGCAGGCCAGACCCGGATGCCGGGGTGCCCTTCTCTTTGGTTACTTTCTCTTGGGCAAACAAGAGAAAGTGACTCGCCGTAAGGGCGAAAGGAGAAGGGCGCGATCTGCATAGAGGCTCAGAAAGTAAGTCTGCCCCTCTTTTTATTATTTGCTCAGAGATTGAGCGATTGGTTTGGAAAGAATTTCAACCATGGATTTCTGGCTCGATATTTCGCTATCAGAGCTAGATGTATATCCAGTTGGTTGAGGTGAAAAAATGCAACTTGACGCTTGAAGTAGAACTGCATCCCGTACACCGGCATCGCCAGATGCTTCTACAAGGGCTCTGTGCGTCATTAGGGCGTTCTGACGATGTTTGTTAACAATGGCATTGTGTTTGTGGTTCAAGAAGTTCTTGGCTGATAGGAAAAGCATGTACGCGATGACAAAAAATATGAGAAATTTGCTGATTGATAGTTGAATTGCGTCGTATGTGTTTTCGGGTTTTAGGAACGGTATTTTGTGGATGAATAAGCTCAGGACGGAGAATCCGCCTAGGGCGAAGGCAATTTTTATTGCTAGGGTTTTCCAGTTTTCAGCTTCCTCTGAATGGTGTTGGTATTCAGCATTAAAGTGGGCTGCTTGCTGGGTTATTCCCTCTTCTGCTGCAACTTTTCGTATTTCATCTAGTGCTTGCTTGGCGTCATCTTCATATTTGGCTAGCCGTTCCGAAATTTTTGCTGATTTATCCTCAATTGATTGGAGGGTCGATCTTGCATCGGCGTCCAGTCGTTGGAAGTCTGCGGAGCGATGTAGTGAATATGCGATATAAGGATGCAAAGATTGGAATGCTGGTTGGTAAGCTTTCTCTAGGCTGCTTATTAAGCCGGATCGTGTTGCACCGGGACTTTGCTGGTCGGCATCAAAGCTCAGCATCTGAGAAAATATGTTGTAGTGGTTGTTTGCGTTATCCCTTATGACGGTCAGTATGTTGTCTGGGAAGTCTTGTAGGGCGGTAGGAGAGAGTCGCTTGTATAGGTCAATAAGAATTTTTGCAGGAGCTACCGCGTCCTTGAAGTTCAGCTTTCCACCTAATTCGACTTCTCGAGGTAAGGTTTGCTCGTCAAATGATTGAATCCGTTCGAGCGACTCTTTTGTTTCCTCGTAAAGTTCTTCTGAGCCTACTATCATCTGTGAACTCCTTTGTTTAAAACTCAAAAAAAGCCCCGCACTAGGCGGGGCTTTTAGTTTCTCTCGCTACCCCGAACATCCATTCTCAGGCAAAGCGTTTTTAATCTGTCCTAACGGTCTAGACCCAGGCATCAATCCCAGCTCAGAGCACCACCAGTCTGATACTCAATCACACGAGTCTCGAAGAAGTTCTTCTCCTTCTTCAGGTCCATGATCTCGCTCATCCACGGGAACGGGTTGGTTGCACCCGGATACTCTTCTTTCAGGCCGATCTGGGTCAGACGACGGTTGGCGATGAACTTCAGGTAGTCCTCCATCATCGCCGCGTTCATGCCCAGCACGCCGCGCGGCATGGTGTCACGCGCGTATTCGATCTCCAGCTGGGTGCCCTGCAGGATCATCTGGGTCGCCTCGTCCTTCATCGCGGCATCCCACAGGTGCGGGTTCTCGATCTTGATCTGGTTGATCACGTCGATGCCGAAGTTCAGGTGCATGGACTCGTCGCGCAGGATGTACTGGAACTGCTCGGCGGTGCCGGTCATCTTGTTGCGGCGGCCCATGGAGAGGATCTGGGTGAAGCCGCAGTAGAAGAAGATGCCTTCCAGCACGCAGTAGTAGGCGATCAGGTTGCGCAGGAACTGGCGGTCGGTCTCCGGGGTGCCGGTCTTGAATTCCGGGTCGGAGATCGAGCGGGTGTACTTCAGGCCCCAGGAGGCTTTCTTCGCGACCGAAGGAATCTCGTGGTACATGTTGAAGATCTCGCCCTCATCCATGCCCAGCGACTCGATGCAGTACTGGTAGGCGTGGGTGTGGATCGCTTCCTCGAAGGCCTGGCGCAGGATGTACTGGCGGCACTCGGGGTTGGTGATCAGGCGGTACACGGCCAGTACCAGGTTGTTGGCAACCAGGGAGTCGGCGGTGGAGAAGAAGCCCAGCGAACGCTTGACGATGCGGCGCTCGTCTTCGGAGAGGCCGTCCTTGCTCTTCCACAGAGCAATGTCGGCGTTCATGTTCACTTCCTGCGGCATCCAGTGGTTGGCGCAACCATCCAGATACTTCTGCCAGGCCCAGTCGTACTTGAAGGGTACGAGCTGGTTGAGGTCGGCGCGGGCGTTGATCATCTGCTTGTCGCCGACGTGCACGCGGGCGCTGGCGCCTTCCAGGTCGTCCAGGCCTTCCTGGATGTCCAGGTCGTTCAGGGCCTTCTTGGCGCGGGCGACGGCGTCGGAGTCGTCGGCCGACACGGCGCGGGCTTCCTCGACGGAGCCGGCGGCGTCGCTGTCCAGTTGATCGAGCGCGGCGCCAACGACGGCAGCGGCAGGCTTGGCGGCCGCTTCGGTGGCATCTTCCTTATCGAATTCGTCCCAGCTGAGCATGGTGGTCTCCTGCTTGGTGCTGACGGCCGCAAATCGGCGACCTGTATGTTTGTCCAGTAATTCTAATTATGTTCCGTTGCGGTACGCGCGCAAGGGTCAAACCGTGCCACCCGACTGGTGGCGCCCAGGCCCGTGTTGGCGGGCGAGGGGAGTGTGCGTGGGGGAGGGCTGGCGCGTGGCCTGGCCCCCTCTCCCTGGCCCTCGGCTTTGGCATCCTGCGTCGCCCTACCTCCTGCATCCTTGCAGTCGTCTCCCCGAGGGGAGAGGGAAACAGCGGTCCGAGTGGCGTGTAGCTTTGGCTTTTAGCCTCTGCCACTCGGTGCAAGCGGTTTGCAGAGCGAGGCAGCGCTAGGCGCCCGGTAGGGTGGAGCCCCTGAGCGTGCTGTAGCACGTGATGGGGGCCGCCCTGCCGGGCAACAACGCGAAGTCCGCTCTGCGGGCCGCGACTTACTGACACGCTTCGCAGTCGGGGTTGTCGATGGAGCATGCCTTTGGAACCGGAGCCGGGCCGGCCGGGGCGGCGAAGCTGCCCTCGTCGATCGCACCACTGGACACGGCGTTGAGCTTGCCGGTGTTGATGGTGGACTTCTCGGTGCTGGTGGCGGCCAGGGCACGGAGGTAGTAGGTGGTTTTCAGGCCACGGTACCAGGCCATGCGGTAGGTCACGTCCAGCTTCTTGCCCGAGGCGCCGGCGATGTACAGGTTCAGCGACTGGGCCTGGTCGATCCACTTCTGGCGGCGGCTGGCGGCGTCGACGATCCACTTGGTTTCCACTTCGAACGCGGTGGCGTACAGGTCCTTGAGGTCCTGCGGGATGCGCTCGATCTGCTGCACGGAGCCGTCGTAGTACTTCAGGTCGTTGACCATGACGCTGTCCCACAGGCCGCGGTTCTTCAGGTCGCGCACCAGGTAGGGGTTGATCACGGTGAATTCGCCGGAGAGGTTCGATTTCACGTACAGGTTCTGGTAGGTCGGCTCGATCGACTGCGACACGCCGATGATGTTGGAGATGGTCGCGGTCGGCGCGATGGCCATGATGTTGGAGTTGCGGATGCCTTTCTTGACGCGCTCGCGCAGCGGGGCCCAGTCCAGCGACTCGGACAGGTCCACGTCGATGTACTTCTGGCCACGGGCCTCGATCAGGATCTGCTGGGAGTCCAGCGGCAGGATGCCCTTGGACCACAGCGAGCCTTCGAAGGTGCTGTAGCTGCCGCGCTCGTCGGCCAGGTCACAGGAGGCCTGGATGGCGTAGTAGCTGATCGCTTCCATGGACTTGTCGGCGAACTCGATGGCCGCGTCGGAGCCGTAGGCGATGTGCTGCAGGTACAGGGCGTCCTGGAAGCCCATCAGGCCGAGGCCGACCGGACGGTGCTTGAGGTTGGAGTTGCGCGCCTGCGGCACCGAGTAGTAGTTGATGTCGATGACGTTATCGAGCATGCGCACGGCGGTCTTCACGGTGCGGCCGAGCTTCTCGGTGTCCAGCTTGCCGTCGACGATGTGGTTGACCAGGTTGATCGAGCCCAGGTTGCAGACGGCGATCTCGTCCTTGTTGGTGTTCAGGGTGATCTCGGTGCACAGGTTGGAGCTGTGTACCACGCCCACGTGCTGCTGCGGGCTGCGCAGGTTGCACGGGTCCTTGAAGGTCAGCCACGGGTGGCCGGTCTCGAACAGCATGGACAGCATCTTGCGCCACAGGTCCTTGGCGGCGATGGTCTTGAACACCTTGATCTTGCCGTAGCCAGCCAGGGCTTCGTAGTACTCGTAGCGCTCCTCGAAGGCCTTGCCGGTGAGGTCGTGCAGGTCCGGTACTTCGGACGGGCTGAACAGGGTCCACTGGCCGTCGTCGAACACGCGCTTCATGAACAGGTCCGGAATCCAGTTCGCGGTGTTCATGTCGTGGGTACGGCGACGGTCGTCACCGGTGTTCTTGCGCAGCTCGAGGAATTCCTCGATGTCCAGGTGCCAGGTTTCCAGGTAGGCGCACACGGCGCCCTTGCGCTTGCCGCCCTGGTTGACGGCCACGGCGGTGTCGTTGACCACTTTCAGGAACGGAACCACGCCCTGGGATTTGCCGTTGGTGCCCTTGATGTAGGAGCCCAGCGCGCGCACCGGGGTCCAGTCGTTGCCCAGGCCGCCGGCGAATTTCGACAGCATGGCGTTGTCGTGGATGGCCTGGTAGATGCCCGACAGGTCGTCCGGCACGGTGGTCAGGTAGCACGAGGACAGCTGCGGACGCAGGGTGCCGGCGTTGAACAGGGTCGGGGTCGACGCCATGTAGTCGAACGAGGACAGCAGGTTGTAGAACTCGATGGCGCGCTCTTCCTTCTGCGGCTCTTCGATGGCCAGGCCCATGGCCACGCGCATGAAGAACACCTGCGGCAGTTCGAAGCGGATGCCGTCCTTGTGGATGAAGTAGCGGTCGTACAGGGTCTGCAGGCCCAGGTAGGTGAACTGCTGGTCGCGCTCGTGGTTCAGCGCCGCACCCAGCTTGGCCAGGTCGTAGTCCTTCAGCTTGGGATCGAGCAGCTCGAATTCCACGCCCTTGTCCACGTAGGCCGGCAGGGCCTTGGCGTACAGGTCGGCCATCTCGTGGTGGGTGGCGCTGTCGGCGATGCCGAGGAAGCCCAGGGCTTCGGCACGCACGTTGTCCATCAGCAGGCGGGCGGTGACGTAGGAGTAGTTCGGCTCGCGCTCGACCAGGGTGCGGGCGGTCATCACCAGGGCGGTGTTGACGTCCTTCTCGGCCACGCCGTCGTACAGGTTCTTCAGGGTCTCGGACTCGATCAGCGCGCCGTCGACCTCGGCCAGGCCTTCGCAGGCTTCGCGGATGATGGTCTGCAGGCGGCCCATGTCCAGCGGCTGCACACTGCCGTCGGCGCGGGTCACGCGGATGCTCGGGTGCGGCTGGGCCACGTCGGCGGCGCCGCTGCTCTTGCGCGCCTGGGCGCGGGATTCGCGGTAGATCACGTAGTCGCGGGCGACCTTCTGCTCGCCGGCGCGCATCAGGGCCAGTTCGACCTGATCCTGGATTTCCTCGATGTGGATGGTGCCGCCGGAGGGCATGCGGCGCTTGAAGGTGGCGGTGACCTGCTCGGTCAGGCGCGCGACGGTCTCATGGATACGCGACGAGGCGGCGGCGGTGCCGCCCTCAACTGCGAGGAACGCCTTGGTGATGGCCACGGTGATCTTGTCGTCGGTGTAGGGGACGACGGTGCCGTTGCGCTTGATCACGCGCAGCTGGCCGGGCGCGGTGGCGGCCAGATCCTGGCTGGATTCGGCGGCCTGCGGCGCCACGGCCTGCGGGTTCTCGCGAGTTGTGTCGGTGTGCATGGGGATCTCCCGTTCTCTCATTTATTAGTAGGCCGTCGGTCTGGCAGGTGGAGCCTGCGCGACCAGCGGCCACAGCTTTATGGCCAAATCGTCCGCCGCGCCGGAACCACCAGGAGAGCCGGGCATGCGGGAACTACGTACTGCTACTGCAAGGCAGGGGGCGCGGACTCAAGCGCCTCCCTGGCCCAAGTCAAACATCACGGTCATGCAAAACCGTGACCACAATACCTAGTGGTATGCGCCCGAGGGCTGCATACCGCTATACGACAGGGGGCGACGACCTTCGCGACCCTCTGCCGTGGCCTGGCGGACAAGGCCGGGCCGGCGGAAAACGCGTTGCAACTCACCGGGTGCGGCCAACGAAAGGGCCTTCTCGACATTCATTCTTCTAGTGTCCGGTGGTCTGGCCAAAACCCAACATGTAGTGGGCTGGCGCTGTGGGGATACAAGATAATGCGCTGTCCGGGGCAATGCAAGGTGACTTGCCTGGGATATCCTGTGGATAAAGTGTGGGTGGTTTGTGTGTGAAATCGGTCGATCCGGCGCAGGCCGCGTGATTGCTGACTCATACCGTTCGTCGCCGTTTGTGTGCGCTTTCACGGTGGCGAAAAGGCCGCGCAGGCTGTGGGGGTAACCACAACATATAGTGGTTGGCCTGTCCAGCGGCACGGGCTGTGCTGCGCCGTCGCGGTTGCTAGAATGCCCGGCCCGCGCAGCAGTGGCGTGCGGGCCTTAGTGAGGAGCGGACGGTGGAACAAGAAGCGCACATCCTGATCGTCGAGGACGACCAGCGCCTGGCCGAGCTGACCCGGGAATACCTGCAGGGCAACGGCCTGAGCGTGGCCATCGAGGCCGACGGTGCGGCGGCGGCGGCGCGCATCCTCAAGGAGCAGCCGGACCTGGTGGTACTCGACCTGATGCTGCCGGGCGAGGACGGCCTGTCCATCTGCCGCAAGGTGCGCGGCCAGTACGCCGGGCCGATCCTGATGCTCACCGCGCGCACCGACGACATGGACGAGGTGCTCGGCCTGGAGATGGGCGCCGACGACTACGTGTGCAAGCCTGTGCGCCCGCGTGTGCTACTGGCGCGCATCCGTGCCCTGTTACGACGCAGCGAGGCCGGGGCGGAGGCGCCGGCGGCGGAGAACCAGCGGCGCCTGGAATTCGGCCCGCTGGTGATCGACAGCGCCATGCGCGAGGCCTGGCTGCGTGGCGCGAGCATCGAGCTGACCAGCGCCGAGTTCGACCTGCTCTGGCTGCTGGTGGCCAATGCCGGGCGCATCCTGTCCCGCGAGGAGATCTTCACCGCCCTGCGCGGCATCGAGTACGACGGCCAGGACCGCTCCATCGACGTGCGCATCTCGCGCATCCGCCCGAAGATCGGCGACGACCCGATGCATCCGCGCCTGATCAAGACGGTGCGCAGCAAGGGCTACCTGTTCGTCGCCGAGGCCGCCAGCGCCCTGCAATGAACACCATCTTCCTGCGCATCTACGGAGGCATCATCGCCGCCCTGTTCCTGGTCGCGCTGCTCGGCGTCGGTGCCCTGCAGCTGACCAACGAGGTGCGCAGCGACCAGTACCGCGAGCAGCTGGCGCGCGGTACCTTCCGCCTGATGGCGGACAACCTGCAGCCGATGGGCGATGTCGACCGGCGCCGCGCGCTGGTGACCTGGAGCCGCCTGCTCGGCGTGACGCTGCAGCTGCAGCCGCTGTCCACCGAGCCGCTGGACGGCCGCGCCCGTGGCCGCCTGCTGCGTGGCCAGGTGCTGGTGGAGCAGACCGGGCCGCACGCGGCACGGGTCTACGTACTGGTCAGCGCCGAGCAGCAGCTGGTGCTGACCACCGAGGTGGAACAGATCAGCGAGCAGCTGGCGCGCGCCACTGTGTACCTGCTGATGGACGAGCTGGTGCGCTACCCGATCGCCGAGCAGCCGCGGCGCCTGGCCGAGTTGAAGGAGGCCAAGCAGTTCGGCTTCGACCTGCGTCTGGTGGTGCTGGAGAGGCTCGACCTGGACGAGGACCAGCAGCGCCGGGTGGACGAGGGCGACACGGTGCTGGCGCTGGGCAAGGGCGGTGACTCGATCCGCGTGATCGCCGGCATGGTCGGCACGCCCTGGGTGCTGGAGGTCGGCCCGATCCAGCAGATGAATCCCTATCCCACCGAGCTGCTGGTGCTGATCGGCGCGCTCGGCCTGAGCCTTACCGGGCTGATCCTCTATCTGCTGGTGCGCCGCCTGGAGCGCCGCCTGCAGGCGCTGGAGGATGCCGCGGCGCTGATCGCCAACGGCCGCCTGGAGGCGCGTGCGCCGACCCAGGGCGCCGACTCGGTGGGGCGCCTGGCGAGTACCTTCAATGCCATGGCCGAGCAGCTGCAGCGCCTGCTCAACGTGCAGCGCGAGATGGTCCGCGCGGTGTCCCACGAGCTGCGCACGCCGGTGGCGCGCCTGCGCTTCGGCCTGGAGATGATCGCCGACGCGCACAGCGACGAGGCGCGGCGCAAGTACATGGAAGGCATGGACGGCGACATCCAGGAGCTGGACAAGCTGGTCGACGAGATGCTGGTCTACGCCCGCCTGGAGCAGGGTTCGCCGGAGCTCAATTACCAGGTCGTGGACCTGCGCTGCCTGCTCGACCAGGTGATCGAGGAGCTGGCGCCGCTGCGCGCCCATATCCGCGTCGAGCGCGGCCAGGGCCACGATGCCCCGGACGGCGGCGCGCTGGTCGAGGCCGAGCCGCGCTACCTGCACCGGGCCCTGCAGAACCTGCTGAGCAACGCCATGCGCCACGCCGAGTCGCGCGTGCGCCTGACCTACCGCATCGGCCACAAGCGCTGTCGTATCGACGTCGAGGACGACGGCCCCGGTGTGCCGGAGGAGGCCTGGGAGCGGGTGTTCACCCCCTTCCTGCGCCTGGACGACAGCCGTACCCGCGCCTCCGGCGGCCACGGCCTGGGCCTGTCCATCGTGCGTCGGATCATCTACTGGCACGCCGGTCGCGCCCATGTCGGGCGCAGCGCCAGCCTCGGCGGCGCGCAGTTCAGCCTGGTCTGGCCGCGCCGCCAGGCGCAGGCGAATGAGTCGGGCTGAGCGCGTCACTACCGTTCGGCAGCCTTCATCAAATTGTCATCGTTCTGTGGCAGCGCGCCCGCATGAACATCCGCAGACTCGCGCTCCACTGGGGTTCTGCGTTCCGGATGTTGCCGATGCGAGTTCTGTTGCTTCTCGCCGCGCTGTGGTGCGGCCTGCCGTCCCTGGCGGCGAACCGTTGCGAGGTACAGGTGCCGACTGCCATGGCGCAGGTGGGTGAGGTGCGCCTGGCTTACCAGAGCATCGGGCGCACCAGCGACCCGGCGCTGCTGCTGGTGATGGGCCTGGGCGGCCAGCTGATCCACTGGCCGGACGAGGTGGTGGCGCGCCTGTGCCAGCAGGGTTTCCGGGTGATCCGTTTCGACAACCGCGATGTCGGCCTGTCGTCCTGGGTGGGGCCGGTGCCCGAGGCCAACCTGGCCTACCAGCTGTTCAGCTACCGCCTGGGCCTGGGGGCGCAGGCGCCGTACAGCCTGCGCGACATGGCCGGCGATGCCCTGGGCCTGATGGATGGCCTGGGCATCCGGCGTTTCCACGTGCTGGGGGCCAGCATGGGCGGGATGATCGCCCAGCACATGGCCGACCTGGCGCCGCAGCGGGTGGAGAGCCTGACCCTGCTGATGACCAGCTCCAGCGCGCCGGGCCTGCCGGCGCCGGATGCGCGCCTGCTGCAGCAGCTGGCGCGGCGCGAGGCGCTGGGCCGTGAGGCGGCCATCGCGCAGCAGGCCGATCTGCTGGCGGCCCTCGGCAGTCCGGGCCTGGCGGCCGAGCGCGCGCAGCTGCTGCGCGAGGCCGAGCGTAGCTACGACCGCGCCTTCAACCCTCAGGGCGTGGAGCGGCAGATCCTGGCGATCCTCGCCGAGCCGAGCCGGGTCGAGCTGCTCAACCGCCTGCGCCTGCCGACCCTGGTGGTGCACGGCACCGCCGACCCGCTGCTGCCGGCCATGCATGGCGTGCACGTGGCCGCCCATATCGAGGGCAGCCAGCTGAAGCTGATTCCGGGGCTGGCCCATCGTTTCCAGGCGGCGTTCAAGGAGCCGCTGCTGGCGGCGGTGCTGCCACACCTGCGCCAGCAGCGCATGCGTGACACGCAGCTGGCGCAGAGCGCCGGGGAAGAGGGCGGGCGTTCGCGGCTCTAGGCCGGCGTCGCCTAGAGCGCCTGGGCCTGGGGTGCGACCTGGCTGCCCTGCAGGTAGTCGCGGAGTCGCGCCTGCTGGCCGGGCGTCATGAACAGGCCGAGCTTGGTGCGGCGCCAGAGGATGTCCTCGGCCTCCATCGCCCATTCCTCGCGGCACAGGTAGTCCACCTCGCGGCTGTACAGGCCGGCGCCCAGGTGCTCGCCCAGCTCGCTCTGCCGCTGCACGCCGTCGAGCAGGCGCCAGGTGCGGCTGCCGTAGGTGCTGACCCAGCGCCGCGCCAGCTCGCGGTCGAGCCAGCCGAAGCGGGCGATCAGCTTGTCCACCAGCGCCTCGCGGCTGTCCAGGTTCTCGCCGCCGGGCAGCGGCGCCTTGGCCGTCCAGGCCGGGCACAGGTGCGGGAAGTTCGGCGCCAGCAGCGCCAGGGCCGATTCGGCGAGCTTGCGGTAGGTGGTCAGTTTGCCGCCGAACACCGACAGCAGCGGCGCCTCGCCCGGCGCGCCGGACAGCGACAGGGTGTAGTCGCGGGTGATGGCCGAGGGCTGGTCGGACTCGTCGTCGCACAGCGGGCGCACGCCGGAATAGCTGTGCAGGATGTCGCTGCGCTGCAGCTGCTGCTTGAAGTGGGCGTTGACCACCTGGAGCAGGTAGTCGGTTTCCTCGTCGCTGATGCGCACCTTGGCCGGGTCGCCCTGGTACTCGCGGTCGGTGGTGCCGATCAGGCTGAAGCGCTCCAGCCAGGGGATGACGAAGACGATGCGCTGGTCCTCGTTCTGCAGGATATAGGCCTGCTCCTGGTCGTGAATGCGCGGCACCACGATGTGGCTGCCCTGGATCAGGCGGATGCCGTAGGGCGACTTCTGCTTGAGGTCGTTCTGGAGGAACTGCGCCACCCAGGGGCCGGCAGCGTTGACCAGGGCGCGGGCGCGGATGGAGAACAGGCTGCCGTCGGCGCGCTCCAGGTGCAGATGCCACAGGCCCTTGCTGCGCCGCGCGCTGACGCAGCGGGTGCGCGGGTGGATGTGGGCATGGCGCTCGCGCGCGGCCATGGCGTTGAGCACCACCAGGCGGGCGTCGTCCACCCAGCAGTCGGAGTATTCGAAGCCGCGGCCGATCTCGGCCTTGAGCGGGCTGCCGGCGCCGAAGCGCAGGCCAGTCGAGCCGGGCAGTTTCTCGCGCTTGCCCAGGTGGTCGTAGAGGAACAGGCCGGCGCGGATCATCCAGGCCGGGCGCAGGTGCGGGCGGTGCGGCAGGATGAAGCGCATGGGGCTGACGATGTGCGGCGCCTTGGCCAGCAGCACCTCGCGCTCGGCCAGGGCCTCGCGCACCAGGCGGAATTCATGGTGTTCGAGGTAGCGCAGGCCGCCGTGGATCAGTTTGCTGCTGGCCGAGGAGGTGTGCTGGGCCAGGTCGTCGCGCTCGCAGAGGAACACCGAGAGGCCGCGCCCGGCCGCGTCGGCGGCGATGCCGGCGCCGTTGATGCCGCCACCGACCACGGCCAGGTCGTAGATTTCGGCGAGGCGGGGAGGCTGGCTGAGCGGCATGGCAAGGCACCCTGAGTTGTAATGTGAACGCAGAAATGTTCGATTTCGAAAATATGCTAGCCGAGGATGTGCGCTTTCGCCAGCCCGAAAAGCGCCTGGGTGCTGGAAAAGGGAGGCTGAGCGGGTGCTCCCCTCTCCCGCTTGCGGGAGAGGGCTGGGGGAGAGGGATCGCGCCGATACAGCCCTCCAAATGGGAGAGAGGAGGTTGGCCTATAGCCCCGGTGCAATCCGCGATCGGAGCCGCCAGCTTCCCGGATGGCATCCGGGCTACCGGGCGGAGATGCCGGATCAGACGATATGCAGCTGGATCTTCTGCTCGTGCAGCAGGCGGGCGATGCCCGGCGCGGGCGGCGCGTCGGTGTACAGGTGGTCGATCAGGGCGATCGAGCCCAGGCGCACCACGGCGTTGCGCCCGAACTTGCTGGAGTCGGCGGCCAGCAGCACCTGGCGGGCGTTGTCGATGATGGCCTGCGACACCCGCACCTCCTGGTAGTCGAAGTCCAGCAGGCTGCCGTCCTCGTCGATGCCGCTGATGCCGACGATGGCGAAGTCGACCTTGAACTGCTGGATGAAGTCGGCCGCCGCCTGGCCCACCACGCCGCCGTCGCTGCGCACGCTGCCGCCGGCCACCAGCACCTCGAAGTCGGCCTTGTCGGCCAGGGTGGCGGCCACGTGCAGGTTGTTGGTGATCACCTTGAGGTGCTTGTGGCCGAGCAGGGCGCGGGCGATGGCCTCGGTGGTGGTGCCGATGCTGATGAACAGTGAGGCGTGGTCGGGGATGCTGGCGGCGATGGCCTCGGCGATGCGCTGCTTCTCCTCGCGCATCTGCCCGGCGCGCATGGCGTAGGCGGTGTTCTGGATGCTCGAGGCCTCGCTCGCCGCGCCGCCGTGGGTGCGCCGCAGCAGGCCCTGCTCGGCCAGCTGGTTGATGTCGCGGCGGATGGTCTGCGGGGTGACGGCGAAGGCCTGGGCCAGCTCGTCGATGCTCACGTAGCCGCGCTCGCGGGCGCGTTCGAGGATGCTCTGCTGGCGGGGTGGGAGGCTCATGGGCGGTCCTTTTCATCGGCCGGCGGATTATAGCGAGCTGCCGGTATTGCGCGACGGGCGAGGCGGACGCTGCCGTCGGCGGTTTTTTCCGTTAAGGTACGCGAATTCTGTCAGAGAATTTTCATATTCGAACATGACTCCTGCCATCGATCTGCTGAAAAAGGCCAAGGCCGAGCACAAGGTGCACAGTTACCAGCACGACCCGAAGACCGCCTCCTATGGCCTGGAGGCCGCCGAAAAGCTCGGCCTGGACCCGGCGCGGGTGTTCAAGACCCTGCTCGCCAGCACCGACAAGGGCGAGCTGCTGGTGGCGGTAGTGCCGGTGGCCGGCAGCCTCGATCTCAAGGCCCTGGCCCACGCCGCCGGGGCCAAGAAGGCCGACATGGCCGACCCGCAGCTGGCCCAGCGCAGCACCGGCTACCTGGTCGGCGGCATCAGCCCGCTGGGGCAGAAGAAGCGCCTGCGCACCTTCATCGACGAGAGTGCCAGGCAGCATCCGACCATCCACGTCAGCGCCGGGCGGCGTGGCCTGGAGGTGGAGCTGAGCGCCGCGGTGCTGGCCGAGCACACCCGCGGCAGCTTCGCCGCCATCGGCCGGGAATGATCCAGCCCCCGAGCGGGGCCCACCCATAACAACAAGGAAACGCGCATGTCCCAGTATCTGCTCGCCATCGACCAGGGCACCACCAGCTCCCGCGCCATCGTCTTCAGTGCCCAGGGCCTACCGCTGGCCAGCGCCCAGCGCGAGTTCAAGCAGTACTTCCCCAAGGACGGCTGGGTCGAGCACGACGCCGAGGAGATCTGGCTGAGCACCCTCGAGGTGTGTCGCCAGGCCCTGGCCAGCAAGGGCCTGAAGGCCGAGGAGGTGCGCGCCATCGGCATCACCAACCAGCGCGAGACCACCATCGTCTGGGACGCCGCCACGGGCACGCCGATCCACCCGGCCATCGTCTGGCAGGACCGCCGCACCGCCGACTACTGCGCCGGGCTCAAGGCCGCCGGCCACGAGGCCGCCGTGGCGCAGAAGACCGGCCTGCTGATCGACCCCTATTTCTCCGCCACCAAGCTGCGCTGGATCCTCGACAGCGTGCCCGGCGCCCGCGAGCGCGCCGAGCGTGGCGAGCTGCGCTTCGGTACCGTCGACTGCTTCCTGCTGTGGCGCCTCAGCGCTGGCCGGGCGCACCGCACCGACGCCAGCAATGCCTCGCGCACCCTGCTGTTCAACATCCACAGCCAGCAGTGGGACGAGGAGCTGCTCGAGCTGTTCGACATCCCGCGCAGCCTGCTGCCGGAGGTGCTGGACTGCGCCGCCGACTTCGGCATCACTGCTCCCGAGCTGCTCGGTGCCGCCATCCCGGTGCTGGGCATGGCCGGCGACCAGCAGGCGGCGCTGATCGGCCAGGCCTGCTTCCAGCCCGGCATGGTCAAGAGCACCTACGGCACCGGCTGCTTCATGATCCAGAACACCGGCGCCACACCGGTGGCCTCGCAGAACCGCCTGCTCACCACGGTTGGCTACCGCCTGAACGGCCAGGTCAGCTACGCGGTGGAGGGCAGCATCTTCGTCGCCGGCGCCGCCGTGCAGTGGCTGCGCGACGGCATCAAGCTGATCGGCCATGCGCGCGATACCGAGGCCCTGGCCGAGCAGACCGGCGACGCCTGCGGGGTGTACCTGGTGCCGGCCTTCACCGGCCTCGGCGCCCCCTACTGGGACCCAAAGGCGCGCGGCGCCATCTTCGGCCTGAGCCGCGACACCGGAATCAAGGAGATCGTCACCGCCGGCCTGCAGTCGGTGTGCTACCAGACCCGCGACCTGCTCGAAGCCATGCATCGCGACGGCGCCGCCGCGCCCAGCGCGTTGCGGGTCGACGGCGGCATGGTGGTGAACAACTGGGTCATGCAGTTCCTCGCCGACATCCTCGGCGTGCCGGTGGAGCGCCCGGAGGTGACCGAGACCACCGCCCTCGGCGTGGCCTACCTGGCCGGCCTGCAGGCCGGGCTGTACCGCGATCTGGGCGAGATCGCCAGCCACTGGCACCGCCAGCAGCGCTTCACCCCGCGCATGGCCGCGGAACACCGCGACAAGCTGTACGCCGGCTGGCTGGATGCGGTGAAGCGGGTGCGCAGCGAGGGCTGAGCCCTCAGCCCTCGCCGCGCATCACCTGCTCGTAGGCGCTGGTCAGCTCGTTCATCTGCCACAGCAGGGTCTCGGTGGTGGTGGCGATCACCGTCGGCACGTAGTGCGAGTCGGCCGACAGCTGGAAGCCGGCGCGGGCGAAGCGCCACTGCGCCTCCACCTTGCGCAGCGCCGCGCTGATCTGCGGGGTGTTCTGCTCGGCGGCCAGCAGTTCCTGCTGGGCGGCCTCGAATTCCGCGCTGGCCTTGTGCAGCTCCTCGGCCAGGCCCGGCAGCGGCAGGTTCCAGCTCAGCGCCAGGTACAGCTTGGCGATGCGCTGGCTGAGCATGCGCTGGCGGCCGCTGTGGTTGACCAGGCGGGCGCCGGCGTTGCCGGTGTGCGCCTCGATCAGCTTCACCAGCGCCTCGCTCTGCGCCAGCAGCTGGTCGCTGAGCTGCAGCAGCGGCACGGCCTGTTCGCGGCTGGGGCGCGACAGGGCCAGTTCACGGTACTGCTGCCAGGTCTGCCCGACCTCTTGCAGGGCTGTGGCGATGGCCGCGTTGGGTGCGTATTGCTCGAGGGCGAGGAAGTTGCTCTCGAAGCGCGCCACGCTCTGGTCCAGCTGGGCGATGGCCAGCTCGCTGCGCACCTCGGCGCCGATCATCAGGTAGCTCTTGGCGATGCGCTGGCTGAGCATGCGCTGCATGCCGGACAGGTTCATCGCCTCGGCATCACCGATGGCGGCGCTGGCGGCCGGGCAGAGCAGGGCGAGGGCGAGCGCGAAAACCAGGGTAAGACGACTCATGGGCTTGCCTCCACGGGCGCGCGGCGAGGCCGCGCGCCGCTTGCCGGTTTCAGTAGGTGTACTGCAGCTGCAGCCAGACCTTGTCGGTATCGACGCTGCGCGCCTCGTCGTCCGAGTCGTAGGTGGCGTACTTGACCAGGCCGACCAGGCCCTTCACCCCGGGAATCGGATGGGCGTAGGACAGGTCGATCTCGCTGCCGTAGTCGTCGCTGCCCTGCTCGGTGGAGAAGTCGTGGTACCAGGCCTGCAGCGTGCCGCCGAACAGCGGTGCGGTGGCGCCGAAGTAGAGGTCCTCGACACCGTCGGCCGGGGTGGTGAGGAACACGTCGGCCCAGCCCTGGAAGGCGTGCTTGGTCGCCAGCGGGGTCTGGAAGGCGCGGTTGCCCGGGTCGCTGTCGCCGCCCAGCACTTCGTAGCCGGCCTTCAGCTGCACGCCCTTGAGGGTGTAGCCGAGTTCCGCCAGGTAGTACTCGCTGTCGAGGTCCTGCGGGTTGCTGTCGTAGTCGCTCTGGCGCGCGTACTCGAGCACATAGCTGACCCCGGCGATGGCGCCGTTCAGGCGCAGGCCGCTGGTCTGGCTGGACAGCGTGCCCTCGGCACTGGTGGGCGTCAGGGCCAGGTTGTCGAGGTCCAGCAGGTAGCTGTAGGCGGTGGCGGTCAGCTCCGGCATGAACACGTACTGGGCGTTGATCAGGTGGCTGTGGCCGTCGATGTTGGCCGGGTTGGCGGCGCTGTCGTAGCGGCCGTTGTCCGGGCCGAAGATGGTGTTGACCTGATCGATGTAGGCGTAGCTCAGGGTCAGGCCGTCGAGCGGCTTGAGCTGGGCCAGGGCGCCGTCGTAGGTCTGCTCGTTCTGCCGCCAGGCCACGCCGCCGATGAAGCGCTGGTTGTCCAGGTTGATGCGCTGGCGGCCGAGCACGGCGCTGCCGTACTGGTGGTCGTAGCGCAGCAGGGCCTGGTTGACCTCGGTGCCGTCCGGGTCGGCGACCACCGCGTACTCGCCCTGGCCGTTGCGGGTGTCGTTGTAGGCGGCATCGCCCAGGCGGCTGACGTTGTCCACCTCGACCAGGCCGGACAGGCCGTACCACTTGCCGCTCTGGAAGCCGGCGCGGGTGCGCAGGGTCTGGGCGTTGGCGTCGCGCAGGGCGTTGTCCTGGTCGACGTTCTCGAAGCGGTAGCGGGCGTCGAGGATCGGCTTGCCCTGGGTGAACAGGTTGCTGAAGTCCTCGGCGGCGAAGGCGGCGTGGCTGCAGCTGGCAGCGGCGATGGCGAGTGACAGCAGGGTGGGTTTGATCATGCTCATAGCGGTCTTCCTGTTGGCCAAATAACGCAAAAAAAAACGCCACAGCGCCGGGCTCCCGAGGGGGCAGGGCTTCTGTGACGTCGTTGTCGGTTGAGTGGCAGACACGCCGTTGTGCTGACCGGAGTCGGCCATAGCAGGCGGCGTGCCAGGATCGGCAAGTGGCTGATTTACCGAGATTTAGCGGTTCTTTCAGAACTTTTCGCGATTTCGGGCTGCACCGCGCTCGACCGCCGCGCATTGAGACAGTGCAGCTGTATGGCCGCAAAAGCAGGCGACTGTATCGCGCCTGCGGCTAGCTGGCGCGGCATGCTGGCGGCCCTTGCGATTCTCCGGGAGCACCGCTGCATGCCGTTCGAATTCCACCAGATAGATGCTTTCGCCGACCGTCCCTTCACCGGCAACCCGGCCATGGTCTATCGCCTGGACGCCTGGCCGAGCGAGGAGCTGATGCAGCGCATCGCCGCCGAGCACAACCTGGCGGAGACCGCCTTCGTGGTGAAGGAGGGTGCGGTCTGGCGCATCCGCTGGTTCACCCCCAGTTGCGAGGTGCCGCTGTGTGGCCACGGCACCCTGGCCGCGGCCCATGTGCTTTTCGATATCTATGGCGAGGCGGGCGAGCGCCTGGAGTTCGTCTGCCTGTCCGGCGCGCTGGCGGTCAGCCGCGAGCCTGGCCGGCTGGTGCTGGATTTTCCGGCGATCGGCCTGGCGCCGGCGGACATGCAGGCCGAGGTCGAGCGGGTGCTGGGACAGAAGGTACTGGCCGTGCAGCTGGGCAAGGAGCTGCTGGCGGAGCTGGAGTCCGAGCAGGCGGTGCGCGCCTGCACGCCGGACCTGGCCGCGCTGGCCGGATTGCCCGGGCTCGGCGTGATAGTCACGGCGCCGGGGCGCAACCACGATTTCGTCTCGCGCTACTTCGCCCCGGGCATCGGCATCGACGAGGACCCGGTCACCGGCTCGGCCCATTGCATACTGGCGCCCTACTGGGCCGGGCGCCTGGGCAGGCACGAGCTGAGCGCCTACCAGTGTTCGGCGCGTGGCGGCGAGCTGCACTGCCGGGTGCTGGGCGAGCGGGTGCAGATCGCCGGCCAGGCGGTGCTGGTGGCCAGCGGCAGGCTGTTCGTGTAAGGCGCAGCGCGCCGTTCAGCTGCTACTGTAGCGGCGCACGCCGGACTCGCCCAGGCTGACATGGGCGGCCACGCTGCCGGGGGCGGCGAACACCACCAGGTGGTCGGCGGCGACGCGGATGCCGACCTGCTGGCCCGGCAGGTGGTCGGCGTGGCTGGGGAAGATCGCTTCCAGCTGGCTGCCGGTCGGCAGCTGCAGGCGGTACAGGGTGGCGGCGCCAAGGAAGGTCTTGCCGACGATCTGGGCACGCAGCGGGCTCTGGTCGTCCGGCACTATGTCGTCGGGGCGCAGCAGTACGTCCACCGCGCTGCCCGGGGCCAGGGTGTAGGCGCGGTTACCGCGGATCACGCCCAGTTCGGTCTGCACCGTGTCGGGACTCAGCAGCTGGCCGCGGATGAAGTAGCCCTGGCCGACGAAGCTGGCGACGAAGGGCGTCAGCGGCTCGTGGTACAGGTTGAAGGGGGTATCCCACTGCTCCAGGCGCCCGTCCTTGAACACGCCGACGTGATCGCTGACGGCGAAGGCTTCCTCCTGGTCGTGGGTGACCAGGATGGCGCTGGTGCCGCGCGCCTTGAGGATGTCGCGCACCTCGAAGCTGAGGCGCCGGCGCAGCTCGCCGTCGAGGTTGGAGAAGGGCTCGTCGAGCAGCAGCAGCTGCGGCTCCGGTGCCAGTGCGCGGGCCAGGGCCACGCGCTGCTGCTGGCCGCCGGACAGCTCGTGGGGGAAGCGCTTGCCCAGGTGGCCGAGCTTGACCAGCTCCAGCAGCTCGGCGGTGATGCGTTCGCGCTCGGGGTGCTTGCGGATGCCGAAGGCCACGTTGTCCGCCACGTTGAGGTGGGGGAACAGCGCGTAGTCCTGGAACACCATGCCGATGCGGCGCTTCTCTGGTGCCAGGGTGAAGCCGGCGCGCGAGATCACCTCACCGGCCAGCTCGATCTCGCCTTCCTGCACCGGCTCGAAGCCGGCGATGGCGCGCAGGGTGGTGGTCTTGCCGCAGCCGGAGGGGCCGAGCAGGCAGCCGATGTCGCCGGCGTTGAGGTGCAGGTCGAGCGCCTGCACGATGCGATGGCCCTGGTAGCCGCAGGCCAGTTGGCGCAGGGACAGCAGCAGCTGGCTCATGCGTTGCGGTAACCCGGGGCGACCAGCATTTCCAGCAGCGCCTTCTGCGCGTGCAGACGGTTCTCGGCCTGCTGCCAGGCCAGCGAGCGCGGATCGTCGAGCAGGTCCGTGCTGATTTCCTCGCCGCGGTGGGCCGGCAGGCAGTGCAGGAAGATCACGTCGGGGTCGGCCGCATCCAGCAGGGCGCGGGTGACCTGGTAGGGCGCGAACAGCTTGAGGCGCCTGGCGCTTTCCTCTTCCTGGCCCATGGAGGTCCACACGTCGGTGCTCACCAGGTGGGCGCCGGCCACCGCCTCGCGCGGATCGCGGACGATCCGCACGCGGTCGCCGGCGGCCTGGATGAACTCGGCCTTGGGCTCGTAGCCCTCGGGGCAGGCGATGCGCAGCTGGAAATCGAACTGCACGGCCGCTTCCAGGTAGCTGTTGCACATGTTGTTGCCGTCGCCGATCCAGGCCACGGTCTTGCCCTGGATGCTGCCGCGCGCCTCGGTGAAGGTCTGCATGTCGGCCAGCAGCTGGCAGGGGTGCAGGTCGTCGGACAGGCCGTTGATCACCGGCACCGTGCTGTGCGCGGCGAACTCGGTGAGGTTGCCGTGGGCGAAGGTGCGGATCATCACCGCGTCGAGCATGCTGGACATGACGATGGCGGTGTCGCCGATCGGCTCGCCACGGCCCAGCTGGGTGTCGCGCGGGGAGAGGAAGATGGCCTGGCCGCCGAGCTGGATCATGCCGGCCTCGAAGGACAGGCGGGTGCGGGTCGAGGCCTTCTCGAAGATCATGCCCAGCACGCGCCCCTTCAGCGGCTCGAACAGCACGCCGCGCTGGCGCAGATCCTTCAGCTCGATGGCTCGACGGATCAGCCCGGCCAGTTCCTGGGGGCTGTAATCCATCAACGAGAGAAAGTGCCTGGCGCTCATCTTCTTACTACCTTATTTCGACAACGGTCGCGGCCCGGTTTTTCCGGGGAAAAGCAGTCCGCTCAACGGCTGGAGCCGCGCGGGGCGACGGATGGGGGAGGCGCGATCTTATAAGGAAAAGACGCACCGGAGCAAATGAGCCCCGGGCGGACGATTTCTCCTCGGCCTGCGGCTGCCGTCACAAAAGTGACACATCGGCTTGCCCGTGCCAAATCCCCGCTCCTACCATGCGCCCCGCCTGGAATGGCACCCGCCCCGCAACGGGGCTTCATGGATAGCAATGCAAAGGAGTCTTGCATGAAACACGTAGCCTATGCCGCCGCCCTTTCCGCTCTGGCCCTGCTGACTGGCTGTGCCAGCCAGAACTACAGCCAGCCGAGCGCCCCGCTCAACGGTGAAGTGGAAACCAACCTGAAAGCGGACGTGAAAGTCGGCGAGTCCATCAGTGGCGAGTCTTCGGTGAACATCCTGTTCGGCATGTTCAAGCTGGGTGGCGACTCCCAGTACGCCGATGGCGTGACCTACGGTGGTGGCGAAGGTGGTTTTGCCCTGGGCCTGGACCCGGTGGCCACCGCCAAATCCGCCGCAGCCTTCAAAGCAGTGAAAAGCTCCGGTGCCGACCTGATCGTCGCGCCGCGCTATGAAGTCAGCGTGCAGGATTACATGGTGTACAAGTCGGTCAACGTCAAGGTGACCGGCAACAAGGGCACCATCACCGCAATCCGCTGATCGATGCGGGGCCCGGCCCCCTGTCGAGCATGATTGCAGCCCGAATCGGCGGGCATGATGCCCGCCGATTCACGAAATGAAGGCCTCTGGCCAACCCTCCTTCCAGCCTCCATAGTCTTGTTTCCACGACCCGACCGGTCGTCTCGAACAGAACAATGAGGCTAGGCCATGACCAAGACCCTCCATCACCGTGCCTGTCACCTGTGCGAGGCCATCTGCGGCCTGACCATCGAAACCGCAGACCAGGCAGACGGCAGCCGCCAGATCCTCTCGATCAAGGGCGATGCCCAGGACAGCTTCAGCCGTGGCCATATCTGCCCGAAAGCCGTGGCCCTGCAGGACATCCAGAACGACCCGGACCGCGTGCGCCAGCCGCTGCGCAAGGTCGCCGGGCAATGGCAGCCGATCGCCTGGGATGAGGCCTTCGCGCTGGTCGCCGAGCGTCTGTCGGCGATCCAGGCCGAGCACGGCAGGAACGCCGTGGCCGTGTACCAGGGCAACCCCAGCGTGCACAACTACGGGCTGATGACCCACAGCAACTACTTCCTCGGCCAGCTGAAGACGCGCAACCGCTTCTCCGCCACCTCGGTGGACCAGCTGCCGCACCACCTGACCAGCTACCTGATGTACGGCCACGGCCTGCTGCTGCCGATCCCGGACATCGACCATACCCAGTTCATGCTGATCCTCGGTGGCAACCCGCTGGCCTCCAACGGCAGCATCATGACCGTGCCGGACGTGGAGAAGCGCCTCAAGGCGCTCAAGGCCCGTGGCGGCAGGCTGGTGGTGGTCGACCCGCGGCGCAGCGAGACGGCGGCCATGGCCGACCAGCATCTGTTCGTGCGCCCGGGCAACGACGCCGCGCTGCTGCTCGGCCTGCTCAATACCCTGTTCGACGAGGGCCTGACCCGCGCCAGCCACCTGCCGGTCAACGGCCTGGAGCAGGTCCGCGAGGCCATCGCGCCGTTCACCGCCGAGGCCATGAGCGCGCGCTGCGGCGTGCCGGCGCAGGACCTTCGCCAGCTGGCCCGCGACTTCGCCGCGGCCGAGTCGGCGGTGTGCTACGGGCGCATGGGGGTGTCCACCCAGGCCTATGGCAGCCTGTGTCACTGGCTGATCCAGCTGATCAACCTGGTCACCGGCAATCTCGACAGCGTCGGCGGCGCGCTGTGCACCAGCCCGGCCGTCGACCTGGTGGCGAGCACTTCCGGCGGCCACTTCAACGTCTGGCAGAGCCGCGTCTCCGGCCTGCCGGAATACGGCGGCGAGCTGCCGGTGGCGGCCCTGGCCGAGGAGATGCTCACCCCCGGCGAGGGGCAGATCCGCGCGCTGATCACGGTGGCCGGCAACCCGGTGCTGTCCACGCCCAACGGCCGCCAGCTGGAGCAGGCCCTGGAGGGGCTGGACTTCATGGTCGCGGTGGATCTCTACATCAACGAGACCACCCGCCACGCCGACCTGATCCTGCCGCCCACCGCGCCGCTGGAGCACGATCACTACGACACCACCTTCAATATGTTTGCCGTGCGCAACGTCACCCGCTTCAACGAGCCGGTGCTGGCCAAGCCTGCAGGCGCGCTGGACGACTGGGAGATCTTCGTCGGCCTGGCCCAGGCCTTCGCCGCGAAGAACGGCACCGAGCTGAAGCCGACGATGCCGCCGCAGCAGATGATCGACATGGGCCTGCGCTTCGGCCCCTATGGCGACAAGTCCGAGCACAAGCTGAGCCTGGCGGCGCTGCGCGACGCGCCCCACGGCATCGACCTGGGCCCGCTCAAGCCGAACCTGGCGGCGCGCCTGAAGACCGAATCGAAGGCCATCGAGGCCGCTCCGGCGTTGCTGGTGGCGGACCTCGCGCGCTTCGCCGCCGAGCCGCAACCGGCCGCCGGCGAGCTGCTGCTGATCGGCCGGCGCCATGTGCGCAGCAACAACTCCTGGATGCACAACTACCAGCGCCTGGTGAAGGGCAAGCCGCGCCACCAGCTGCTGATGCACCCCGACGATATGGCCGGCAGAGGCCTGAGCGACGGCCAGCGCGTGCGCGTGCAGTCGCGGGTCGGGGTGATCGAGGTGGAGGCGCTGGCCAGCGACGAGATGATGCCCGGTGTGGTCAGCCTGCCGCATGGCTGGGGGCATGCCCGGCCCGGCGTGCAGATGGCGATTGCCAGCGCCCAGCCGGGTGCCAGCGCCAACGACCTGACCGACGAGCGTCAGCTCGACGCGGTGTCCGGCAACGCGGCGCTCAATGGCGTGCCGGTGCGCGTGGAGGCTGCCTAGAGATCCACTCCGTAGGCGGCGTAGATCCTCTCGATGGTGCCGTTCTGCTTGAGCCGCGCGAGCGCGGCGTCCAGCTTGTCCACCCAGGCCGCGTGCCTGGGCTGGATGCGCATGCTGACATCGTAGGAGCTGATCACATCGCCTATTTCCAGCTGGCGGTATTCGCTGATCTTGAGCTGGTGATACTGGGCAATGGCCTTGTTGACGATGATCTGGTCGAAGCGTGACTTGGCCAGCATGCTCAGCAGCTGTTGCTCGCTCAGGCCGTTGCGCCGGTCCAGCTGCCCGGAGGCGATCAGCGGAGCCAGCTCGGGGTAGGCGTAGCCACGCACCATGCCCACCGACTTGCCGCGCAGGTCCTCGGGATGCCTTACCGGGAAAGCCTTGCCCGGCGCGAAGACCAGGCTGTCGACCACCTTGCCGAAGGGTAGCGAGAAGACTCCCGGGACCTTCTGATCCTTCACCCAGCCGGGGTAGACACCAGGCTCGATATCGAGCTTGCCCTCGTTGAACAGCAGGCCGATGCGCGGATAGGGGTAGTACTGCACGTTGAAGCGATCGCCGGTGATCCTCGCCAGCTCGTCGAAGATGTCCTGGTAGATGCCGCGCCTGCCATCCTCGATCATCATCGGCGGGTAGTCGTAGAAACCCACCTCGAAGGTTGCGGCGTCCGCAACCTGCAAGTAGCAGCTTAGGCACAGCGCAGTCAGCGCCTCGATCAACCGCTTCGGCACGGCGCCCGATCCTCCTTCCGGTTTCTCCTCAGCTTAGCCATCCCCGACCCAGGCGCTGGGTCTTTCGTGTACAATCGCGCCACCGTGCCCGGCACAGGTCCGGGAAAGTTCAGACGAGGTGAGTCGTGGATATTATCGATACCATCAAAGAGCAGATCGCCAACAACACCATCCTGCTGTACATGAAAGGCTCGCCGAACGCGCCGCAGTGCGGCTTCTCCGCTCGCGCCGCGCAGGTGGTGATGGCCTGCGGCGAGAAGTTCGCCTACGTGGACATCCTGCAGAACCCGGAAATCCGCGCCAACCTGCCCAAGTACGCCAACTGGCCGACCTTCCCCCAGCTGTGGGTGGCCGGTGAGCTGGTCGGCGGCAGCGACATCATGACCGAGATGTTCGAGAAGGGTGAGCTGCAGACCCTGATCAAGGAAGCCGCCGAGAAGGCCAAGGCCGAGTAAGGCGCTGCGTTGTTCCCGAAAGCCGATGCCTGTGCATCGGCTTTTTTGTGTCCGAGGATTCATGGATGAACAGATTTCTGCTGCTGGGCCTGGCCCTGCTGAGCGCCAGCGCCCAGGCCGACTGCGGCTACCGCCCGCTGGTCATCGCGCCGGAGACGGCCGCGCTCTATGTCGGCTTCGGCGAGCGGGTGCGGGTGGAGTTCGATAACTACAAGCTGGATGGCGAGGTGGACAGCTTTCCCGAGCCGCCGCTGCGCATCCGCCGGGACGCCGCCCTGTGCCAGGTCGACGGTGGCATCTGGCGGCGTGACGGCGTGTATCTGGATCGCGCCGAGCGGCGCCTGCTGGTGCAGAGTTTCAGCGGCTCGGGTGGCGAGCTGACGATCTTCGACACGGCCAGCTGCGCCGAACTGGCCCGCCTCGAGCTACCGGAAGCCAGCTGGGCCCTGCAGGGCGACAGCCTGGTCGTCGGGCGCCAATGCCGCGAGGCGGGGCTGGAACATTGCTCCCTGCGCGAGGTGCATGCCCTGGATGCCGACTGTCTTCCCGATTGAGGGCTACAGCAGGCGTACCTGCGTCGCGCCGGGAGGCTGGCCGCAACCGGTCTGCGCAGTCGGCTCCAGATAGGGTGAAAGGAGCGGCGCCATGCCCTTGAGCACCTGCACCGGTAGCGCCGAGGTGAAGCGGAAACCTTCCGCCGCCTGGCCCGGTACGAAGGCGGTGAGGGTGCCGAAGTGGCGCGGCCCCAGGTAGAAGACGAAGGTGGCGGTGCGGTTCATCGCCCGCGAACTCAGCACATGGCCGCCGCGGGTGGTGCTCTCGATGCGGTTGTCGCCGGTGCCGGTCTTGCCGCCGAGCACCAGCGGCGTGCCGTCGGCCAACTGGAAGCTGCCGTGCAGGCGCCGCGCGGTACCGGCTTCGACCACCTGGGAGAGGGCACCGCGCAGGGCCGCTGCTACTTCCGAGGGCAGCACCCGCTGGCCACGCTGGCTGTCCTGCTGCAGTCGCGTTTCATAGGGCGTCCCGGCGGCGAAGTGCAGGCTGTCGATGCGCACGCTGGGCTGGCGGATGCCGTCGTTCTGAATGATGCCCATCAGCTCGGCCAGCGCCGCCGGCCTGTCGCCGGAGCTGCCGATGGCGGTGGCCAGCGACGGCACCAGGTGCTCGAAGGGGTAGCCCAGGCGCTTCCAGCGCTGGTGGATGTCGAGGAAGGCCTCGACCTCCAGCAGGGTGCGGATGCGGCTGTCGCGGGCGCTCTTGTGGCGGGTCTTGAACAGCCAGCCGTAGACCTCCTGGCGCTCCTCGGCGCTGGCCGCCACGGCGTCCTTGAAGCTGGCCTGCGGATTTTCGATCAGGTAGCCGAGCAGCCACAGCTCCAGCGGGTGCACGCGGGCGATGTAGCCCTGGTCCGGCAGGCTCCAGGCGCCGGGGCCGTAGTCCAGGTACAGGGCCTGGAGCTTCTTGTCGGTGAGTTTCTCGGTCTTGTCGTTGGCGTGGGCGCGGATGAAGGCGGCGAAGGTCGCCTGGTCCACCTCCGGCATCAGGTAGCGGTGCACCGCTGCCAGGCGCACGGCGGTGGGGCGCAGGCCTTCGAGGAAGGTGTCCAGGCGCTGCTGGGCGTTCTGCCCCTGGTACTTGCGCCAGAAGCGCAGTAGGAAGGTGGTGCCCTCGCGGTCGGCGAAGCGCTTGAGGTAGCCCTCGCGCAGTGGATGCTTGTCGTCCTGCAGCAGCGCCGCGCTGTTGCTGGCGCCGTGGTAGGTGCTGTAGCGCACCAGGTCGCGCAGCAGGCGGATGAAGGGCAGGTTGATCGACTCCTGCAGGGCCACGCGCAGGGTGGGGATGCGCGCGTTGTCCTCGCGCTTGAAGTTGCTGAAGGTGTGCGCGCCGCCGCCGGTGAAGAAGGTCTCGTAGGGGCTGGCCGAATACTTGCGCTCCAGCGCCGCCTCCAGGGTGTCGCGCAGGTTCTGCTCGGGCTTGGCGATCAGCTGGTCGATCACCCAGCGGCTCAGGTGATCCTGCGCCGCCACCTCGACCTTGCGCAGCGCGTCCACGCTCTGCCCGGCATAGCGCGCATGCAGCTCGGCGATCACCTCCAGGTAGGTGGTCAGCACCCGCAGCTTGGCGGTGGAACCCAGCTCCAGCTTGCTGCCCTCGTTGAGGTCGAAGGGCTGGTCGGTGCTGTCGGTCTGCACCCGCACCCGCGCGCCATCCGGGCTGCGTTCGAACAGGGTGAAGCTGTAGCGCACCTCGGCGGTCTTCTCCGGCGACAGCAGGCGTTCGCCGTACAGGCCGATCTGCCCGGCGAACTCCGGGTCGGCCAGCTGGCGCAGGTAGGCGCTGGCCTGCTGCTGCAGCTCGGCGTTGAGGGTGCTGGTGGCGGCCAGGTCGAGGCGGTCGAGGTCGTACAACGGCAGGTTGAGCAGGCCGGACAGCCGCGAGCGGGCCACGCTGATGCCCTTGTTGCCCTGCACCGGCTGGATCGCCGGGTACTGCTCCAGGTCGCGGAACTGCAGGCGCTGCGCCAGCGCCGCGTCGCGCAGCGCCCAGTCGATCACGCCGCCGGCGGCGAGTACGCGGATATGACTGTCGGTCAGCGTCTCCAGCTCCTTGCGGCCCTGGGCCAGGTAGTAGGAGGGGCGGCGCTGGGCGATCATCAGGGCCAGCACCTGGCGCAGCGCCAGGCCACGCTCGGCGCGGCTGGCCAGCGGCGTGCGGGCCGGGTCGAGGAGGGCGTTGACCCGCGCGAAGTCGGCACCGAACCACACGCGCAGGCCGTCGGCCAGGCCGTGCACCTCGCCGTGGCCGGGGGCGGCGGAGAGCGGCACGCTGTTGAGGTAGTCGCGCACGATGCGCTGGCGCGTGGCGAAGGTTTCCGGGCCCTGCTGGTAGGCGCGCACGCTGGCGGACACCATCTGCCGCAGCTTTTCCATGGCCGAGAGGGTCAGGCCGTCGGGCGAGTGGCGGTACTTCTCCAGCTGGGTGGCCAGGGTACTGCCACCGGCCGACTGTTCCTGCAGGGCGAAGCTCTTGCCGACCTGCGACAGCGCCGCCCTGGCGAAGCGCGGCCAGTCCACCGCCGGGTTGGCCAGTGGCTGGTCGGCAGCGAGCAGGTGGCGGTTCTCGATGAACAGCAGGCTGCTGACCACCAGCGGCGGGATGTCGCTGAACTGCGGGTAGAGCTGCTGCGGGTAGCGGAACAGGTACAGCGGATCGCCGCGGCAGTCGCTGATGGCCAGGCCGGCCTGCATCTTCTCGGCGAAGGGCGGGAAGAAACCGTGGCCGGCGTAGGTGCGCAGGGCGTCGGACTGGCGCGCCTGGGCGGTAATCAGGAACTGCCGTTGCTGCAGGCGCTCCAGCAGCAGCGGCAGGTGCGCGTAGCCCAGGCGCTTGTCGAAGGGGCCGTCGCTGGGAAACAGGATGGCCGGGCTCGGGCCGGGCTCGACCCGGTAGCTCAGGCTGGCGGCGTAGCGGCTGAACTCGCGGGCCTGCAGACGCGCGGTGGTGAGTTCGCGGTAGGCGACTATGCCCAGGGCGATCAGCAGGAGCACCAGCAGTGGCCAGGTCAGGCGGCTCCAGGTGCGTTTGCGGCGGGGCTTTTTCGACGATAACAGCGGCTCAGGGTCGCTCAGGGGGAGCGCGGTCTGGGGTGTTTCTGACTGCCACAGTGAGCCCATGTTCGACTGGCCTGGCTGCTCAGGATCGGTGCTCTTGATCCAAGCTTAGTCGGCGCCGAGGGGGAGGCGGGCTTTTTGTCGTCGACTAGTCGTCATCGCACTCCACCTCTTCCTTGTACTCGTCGAACTTGGCTTCGCGCTTGACCTTGCAGGCGCCGACGCGAAATTCCTCCTTCCACTCGCCGCGCCAGTGCGCGCCGTGGCCGTGTCGGCACTTGATCTCGACCTCGTAGCCATCGTCCTCGAACTCTTCCTTGACCCGGCAGGGGCCGTCGCGGTACTCGGCCTCCCAGTCCCGCTGGCCCTGGGGCCAGCCGCCACGCGCATGATCGGCGAGGACGGGCAGGCTCAGCAGCAGGCAGGTGGTGCACAGCAGGGGCGGGAAGAGCTTCATGGCGCGGGATCCGGTGGGGGTGTCATGCATTCGACGCCGGCCCCGGGAAAAGGTGCCGGCTCAGCCGCGTGCCGCGCTGACCCCCTCGAGGGTGGCGAAGGAGGTGTCCTTGGCGGTGAGCAGGAAGTCGCGCATGAAGGGCGCATCCAGCATGTCGGCGCGGATGCCGGCGTAGAGCGTGGCGAACAGGCCCTTGTCGCCCAGGCGCTTGGCGGTGACGTAGCCGCGCGAGCTGTACTCGTGCAGCGCCCAGTTGGGCAGCCCGCAGACGCCGCGGCCGCTGGCCACCAGCTGCATCATCATCACGGTCAGCTCGGAGGTGCGCACCTGCGCCGGCTCGATGTCGGCCGGTTCGAGGAAGCGGGTGAAGATGTCCAGGCGGTCGCGCTCCACCGGGTAGGTGATCAGCGTCTCGCGCTCCAGGTCCTCGGGCTGGATGTAGGGGCGGCTCGCCAGCGGGTGCTGGTTGGCCACCGCCAGCAGCGCCTCGTAGGTGAACAGCGGCACGTAGGTGATGCCGGGCAGCTCCACCGGGTCGGAGGTCACCACCAGGTCGAGGTCGCCGCGGGCCAGCGCCGGCAGCGGGGCGAAGGAGAAGCCCGAGGCCAGGTCCAGTTCCACTTCCGGCCAGGCGTCGCGGAACTGGTCGATGGTCGGCATCAGCCACTGGAAGCAGCTGTGGCACTCGATGGCCATGTGCAGGCGGCCCGCGGTGCCCCCGGCCAGGCGCGCCAGGTCGCGCTCGGCGGCGCGCAGCTGCGGCAGCAGGCTGTCGGCCAGCTGCAACAGGCGCAGGCCGGCGCTGGTGAAGCGCACCGGCTTGGTCTTGCGCACGAACAGCTGCATGCCCAGGCGCTCCTCCAGCTCCTTGAACTGGTGGGACAGCGCCGACTGGGTCAGGTGCAGGCGCTCGGCGGCCTCCACCAGGCTGTCGGCTTCGCGCAGGGCGTGCAGGGTCTTGAGGTGGCGCAATTCCAGCATGAGCGAATCTCAATGAATGAAATTTGTGATGATCGCGAATATGTTGAGTTTGTCTCATGGAGTGGTCGCTGTCGAGAATGTGCGCCATTGACCTGCAAGGAGACAGACAGATGGCACTGGCCCACAACCTCGGCTTTCCCCGCATCGGCCGCGACCGCGAACTGAAGAAGGCCCTGGAAGCCCATTGGCAGGGCGAGCTCGACGAAGCCGGCCTGCGCGCCGTCGGCCGCGAGCTGCGCGCCGCGCACTGGCAGCTGCAGAAGGACGCCGGCATCGAGCTGCTGCCGGTCGGCGACTTCGCCTGGTACGACCAGGTGCTGACCCACTCGCTGATGTTCGGCGTGATCCCCGAGCGCTTCCGGCGGCACGGCGCCCAGCCGACCCTCGACACCCTGTTCGGCATGGCCCGTGGGGTTTCTGGGAACAAGAGCAGCCAGAACAGCTGCTGCGGCGGTGTCCACGCCCAAGAGCTCACCAAGTGGTTCGACAGCAACTACCACTACCTGGTCCCCGAATTCTCCGCCGATCAGCAGTTCAGCCTGAGCTGGCAACAGCTGTTCGAGGAAGTGGAGGAGGGCCTGGCCCTGGGGCACGCCCTCAAGCCGGTGCTGATCGGCCCGCTGACCTACCTGTGGCTGGGCAAGTGCAAGGGTGGCGAGTTCGACCGGCTCGAGCTGCTCGAGCGCCTGCTGCCGGTCTACGGCGAGATCCTCCAGCGCCTGGCCGGGCTGGGCATCGACTGGGTGCAGATCGACGAACCGATCCTGGCGCTGGACCTGCCGCAGGCCTGGAAGAACGCCTTCGAGCGCGCCTACAACCTGCTGCAGCGCGAGCCGTGCCGCAAGCTGATCGCCACCTACTTCGCCGGCCTGGAGGACAACCTCGGTCTGGCCGCCGGACTGCCGGTGGACGGCCTGCACATCGACCTGGTGCGCGCCCCGGAGCAGTTCCCGGCCATCCTCGACCGCCTGCCGGCCTACAAGGTGCTGTCGCTGGGCGTGGTCGACGGCCGCAACATCTGGCGCAGCGACCTCGACCAGGCCCTGGGGCTGCTGCGCGAAGCCCACGAACGCCTCGGTGCACGCCTGTGGCTGGCGCCCAGCTGCTCGCTGCTGCACGTGCCGGTCGATCTGCGCCGCGAGGACCGGCTGGATGACGAGCTGAAAAGCTGGCTGGCCTTTGCCGTGCAGAAATGCGCGGAAGTCGCCGTACTGGCCCGCGCCCTGCGCGAGCCGCAGGATCCCGAGGTGCGTGCCGCACTGCTCGCCAGTCGCGCGGCACAGGACAGCCGCGCCGCCTCGTCGCGCATCCACAAGCCGGCGGTGCAGGAGCGCCTGGCGGCGATTCGTCCCGAGCACAGCCGGCGCCCGTCGCCCTTCGCCGAGCGCAGCGTGCAGCAGCGTGCACGGCTCAGGCTGCCGCTGTTTCCCACCACCACCATCGGCTCCTTCCCGCAGACCCCGGCCATCCGCCTGGCGCGCCAGGCGTTCAGGGCCGGCAAGCTGTCGGTGGCCGCGTACACCGAGGCCATGCACAGCGAAATACGCCATGCAGTGACGGTGCAGGAGCAGCTGGGCCTGGACGTGCTGGTGCACGGCGAGGCCGAGCGCAACGACATGGTCGAGTACTTCGCCGAACAGCTCGACGGCTACGCCTTCACCCGCTTCGGCTGGGTGCAGAGCTACGGCTCGCGCTGCGTGAAGCCGGCGCTGATCTATGGCGACCTGTCGCGCCCGCGACCGATGACGGTGGACTGGATTCGCTACGCGCAGGGCTGCACCGACAAGCCGATGAAGGGCATGCTGACCGGCCCGGTGACCATGCTGATGTGGTCCTTCGCGCGCGACGACATCCCGCGCGAGCAGCAGGCACGCCAGCTGGCCCTGGCCATCCGCGACGAGGTAGTGGACCTGGAGGCGGCCGGCATCAGGGTCATCCAGATCGACGAGGCGGCCTTCCGCGAGGGCCTGCCGCTGCGCAAGGCCGGTTGGCAGCACTACCTGGACTGGGCCACCGAGGCCTTCCGCCTGTGCGCCTCGGGGGTGCGCGACGAGACGCAGATCCATACTCACATGTGCTATAGCGAATTCAACGACGTGATCGAGGCCATCGCGGCGATGGACGCCGACGTCATCACCATCGAGACCTCGCGCTCGGACATGCAGCTGCTGGAGGCCTTCGAGCGCTTCGAGTACCCCAACGAGATCGGCCCCGGCGTCTACGACATCCACTCGCCGCGGGTGCCGGACAGCGCCGAGATGGTGCGCCTGATGAAGAAGGCCGCCCGACGGGTGCCGGCCGAGCGCCTGTGGGTCAACCCGGACTGCGGCCTGAAGACCCGTGGCTGGACGGAGACCGAGGCGGCGCTGGTCAACATGGTGGCGGCGGCCAGGCAGCTGCGCGCCGAGCTGGCCTGAGGCCTGCGCCCGAGCGCTACTCGATGCGCTGCTCGCCGCTGAACACCAGGGTCGCCCGGCAGCGCCGGCAGAAGTAGCGGCGCCCCTGGGCCACCAGGCGGTGGCGCTGGCTGGAGAAGGGGAACTCGCCGTCCGGGCACTGACACAGGTAGAGGTAGCGGGTGCTCTTGCGCCGGCCCACCTCGTAGTGGTGGCAGCGCTCCGGCGGCAGCTCGTAGACCCCGCGCATGATCAGCTGCCATTCCTCGCCATGCGGCTGGATGCGCGGGCCGAACAGCTGGTGCGCGACCAGGTGGGCCACCTCGTGGGCCACCGTCTGCTTGAGGAAGTGCTCGCGGTTTTCCGCGTAGAGCTTGGGGTTGAAGCGCAGCAGGTTCTCCTGCAGGTGGGCGACGCCGGCCTTCTGCCCACGCAGCTTGAAG
Source organism: Pseudomonas alcaligenes (assembly GCF_041729615.1). Taxonomy (NCBI): domain Bacteria; kingdom Pseudomonadati; phylum Pseudomonadota; class Gammaproteobacteria; order Pseudomonadales; family Pseudomonadaceae; genus Aquipseudomonas; species Aquipseudomonas alcaligenes. The sequence continues at coordinate 3,807,482 of NZ_CP154874.1, forward strand.
CTGACCTCGGGGCGGGGGA